>NZ_JBYTDS010000015.1:0-101505 GCF_058791615.1 Bacillus sp. EB106-06-01-XG163 | reverse complement strand
GTCTAATTTCGGATAACAATCATCCGTATTCAAACTTGAAGGTGTTTTTATTTGTCTCATCTTATGGGGTCAGTCCCTATGATGCAGAGTTTTTTTATTCTGTAAAAGGCTGCGGACGGGTTTTTCTATAGCCGTACCGATAAAGCAGTTCTTCCACAATCCGTTTTGAAGCCGATCCGTCACCATAAGGGTTTGACGCCTTTGACATCCGTTCATATTCAGCCTGATCGGTTAAGAGCTGTTTTGTCAGCTGATACACCGTTTCTTCATCTGTACCCGCCAGCTTTAATGTCCCGGCTTTCACTCCTTCGGGGCGCTCGGTTGTGTCCCGAAGCACCAAGACCGGCTTTCCGAGAGAAGGCGCTTCCTCCTGAACCCCGCCTGAGTCGGTCAAAATGAAGTTTGCTTTCGCAGCGAAGTTATGGAAATCCACGACCTCCAGAGGTTCTATTAAGTGCACCCTGTCCGAATCAGCAAAATGGGCTTCTGCGGCCTCACGAACTGCGGGATTCAAATGAACGGGATAAACGACTTGTACGTCCTCAAACTCTTCAACGACTCTTCTGACGGCCTTAAACATCTGTTCCATCGGCCTGCCTAAATTTTCACGTCTGTGCGCTGTTAAAAGAATCATCCTGCTTCCTTCCAGCTTGTCAAAAATCGGATGAAAATAATCTTCCCGCACTGTCGTTTGAAGCGCGTCTATCGCTGTATTTCCCGTGACAAATATAGAATCCGGCTTTTTATTTTCAGAAAGCAGATTCTGCTCGGCCTGGCTTGTCGGCGCAAAATTCACATCAGCCATCACGCCCGTCATCTGCCGATTGATTTCCTCGGGGAAAGGAGAGTATTTATTATGCGTACGCAGACCGGCTTCCACATGGCCTACGGCGATTTGATGATAAAAGGCGGCAAGGCTTCCGGCGAACGTTGTCGTCGTATCTCCGTGGACCAAAACGATATCTGGTTTTACTTCTTGGAACAGCTTGTCCAGTTTCAGCAAAGCATGAGATGTAATTTCTGAAAGCGTTTGACGCTCTTTCATAATATTCAAATCAAAATCAGGCGTAATGCTGAATGCTTCAAGCACTTGATCCAGCATCTGTCTGTGCTGTGCGGTTACAGTCACCAGCGAATCAATTTCCTGATATTTTTCAAGCTCTAATACGAGCGGAGCCATTTTAATTGCTTCAGGTCTTGTACCGAATACGGTCATTACTTTTAGTTTTTTCAACGGTTTGTCTGCACCTCGTTTTATATGTCGGATATCCCTTCATGTTAACATATTTATGCCGTTTCTTAGATATTGTAAAGCTTAATGGCAAACAAAGCAAAAACCGTTACAAGACTCTTTGAAAGCGGATTAAAAGGTGTGAATTTTAATCAATTGTGGTAAAGTGGAAAAAGACTAGGTTATAGTTCTGAAAAAAAGATTTTGCAGAAACAAGGATGGTGTTATTCAGTGAAGAAAGTACGCAAAGCCATTATTCCGGCAGCAGGTTTAGGCACTCGTTTTTTGCCGGCCACAAAAGCAATGCCTAAAGAAATGCTTCCAATCGTTGATAAGCCGACAATTCAGTATATTATCGAAGAAGCTGTCGAATCCGGCATCGAAGATATTATTATCGTAACCGGAAAAGGAAAAAGAGCAATAGAAGACCATTTCGACAATGCCCCTGAACTGGAACGCAATTTAGAAGAAAAAGGGAAAATCGAACTGCTTCAAAAAGTGAAAAAATCGTCAAATATTGCGGATATCCACTATATTCGCCAAAAAGAGCCAAAAGGACTCGGTCATGCCGTTTGGTGCGCACGCAACTTCATCGGCGATGAACCTTTCGCCGTTCTTCTCGGCGATGATATTGTCCAGGCTGAAAAACCGGGACTTCGTCAGCTGATGGATGAATACGAAAAAACATTGTCTTCAATCATCGGTGTTCAGCAAGTTCCTGAAAACGACACACACCGCTACGGAATTATCGATCCGTTAACAAATGAAGGCCGCCGTTACCAGGTCAAAAATTTTGTAGAGAAGCCTGAACCGGGCACAGCTCCTTCCAACTTGGCTATTTTAGGAAGATACGTTTTCACTCCTGAAATTTTCATGTACCTGGAACAGCAGGAAGTCGGTGCAGGAGGAGAAATTCAATTAACGGACGCCATCCAAAAGCTCAATGACATTCAGCGTGTCTTCGCTTATGATTTCGAAGGAAAACGTTACGATGTCGGTGAAAAACTCGGATTTATCGAGACGACGCTTGAATTTGCCTTACAGGATCAGGATATCCGCCATAAATTAATTCCGTTCATGAAGGATCTTCTTGAAAAAGAAGAAGCTGACGAATAGAAAAAGCTGCCGAATCCGGCAGCTTTTTTTATGTGATCTTTACTTTTTAGACGTTACGGTCAGTGTTTTATCAGCATTGTTCACAGAAAAAGTATATTCCTGGTTTTTAAGCATGAGCAAATTCTGATTGATTTTGCTGCCGCCTTTTTCACTTAAAGCTGAGATGTCTGCGGGACGCGATAAATGAAAAACCACTTCGGAGACTGTATCCTTGTCAATCACTACATCCGTTTTTGCATCGGATGTTTTTAATACGTTCCGTCCGTCAGCCGTTTGTCCGGCAGCTGGATTTTTCAATTTACTCTGTACATCGTCCCGGCTTTTATTGAGATATGAGAGAAACTCTTCTGCTGTTTGGCTTGATAAACTGCCGCTGAAATCATTAAGCTGAACATCCGTCTTTTTTAAAGCGTTCACTTTATACAGATCAGTCTTTTTCATAAAGTACTCTTTATCGTTTAATTTCACTTTGGCCGCCTGGTTATTTTCGGCTTCTACCTGCACCTTCGTGCCGAAATTTACACTTGCGGAGGCTTTTCCTTTTATATCTTTTTCAGTATAAAGGTCCGCCTTTTCAGCTTTTACCAAAGCAGGTTTATTCACAGACTCATAAAGGCCGGCATCGCTCTGTTTGACGTGACCGAAAGATGTAATCGCACGCAGTGGCTTGTCTGAAAACATCGAAGCACCCGCGCCGACAGCCAGCAATGCAAGCAGCGTAATCTGTATCGTATTGGCAATGAATTTAGGCTTCGCTTTCTTTTGCTGCGCCTGACTGATTTTCTGTTCCTCGGCTGCCCGCGTTCTGCCTTCAATCTGCTCGTTTTGATATTTCTTCTTTTCTTTCTTTGAAAGCTTGTTGAACCAATCCACAAAAGCTTTATATTCTTTCACAACGGCTTTCGTTTCGTCGAACATGCGCATTTCGCCGTAATGCATCCAAGCCACCCGATCACACATTTTCTCAATCTGTCCGATGGAATGACTGACGAAAAAGATCGTTTTGCCGCGTTCTTTAAATTCCGTAATGCGGTCCACACATTTCTGATAGAAAGTCTGGTCCCCTACTGAGAGCGCCTCATCAATAATAAGGATGTCAGGGTCCATATGCGCCGATATGGCAAAACCGAGACGGGATTTCATACCGCTTGAATAGCTTTTAACAGGCTGATCTATAAAGTCGCCGATATCCGCGAATTCAACGATTTTTTCATAAAGCTCGTCTATCTGCCGATTGTTGAGACCCATCATCAAGCATTTTAAACGAATGTTGTCTTTACCGCTTAATTGATTGTTTAATCCGGCAGAAATCGCGATTAAAGACGGCTGCCCGTTCATGTCAATCTCCCCGCTTGTCGGCGGAATGATCTTTGCAAGCAGATTGGACATCGTTGATTTTCCCGAACCGTTGATTCCTACGAATCCGATCGTTTCCCCTTCATAGACGTCAAAAGAAACATTTCGGACAGCGAAAAAACCTTTTTGATTTCTGTTTGGGAAAAACAGTCCTTTAATTTTGTCAGACTGTTTTTTATATAGAAAATACTGTTTTGAAACATTTCTGAACGAAACTTTTAGTTTCATCGTATAATCTCCTTACTATATTAAAGAAAGTCAACAAACTTATCTCTGAATTTCATATGAAGAAGTGAACCGACTGTTAATAACAGCAGTGTGACGAACCAGAAATACAGCGTGTATTTCACATCGTGGAAAAACCACTGCCCTTCCATAAAGCTGTCTCTAAAGCCCTCGATAATATAGAAAAGAGGGTTTAACTTCAAGATGGTCAAAACTTCAGGTCTGTTTCCGAATTTCTCCGCAATGTCCCAGAAAATCGGCAGAAGAAAAAAGAGCAGCCTTGTGACGGCCTGAAGCAAAAACTGATAGTCCCTGATTAAAACGCTGATGGTTGAATTAAACAGGCCGAAAGCAAACATAAAACTGATCATGCAAAACAAGTAATAAATATATTGCAGCCAGTGAAGCGTCGGAAACAGTCCGTTGCTCAGCAGCACAATAATATAAATCGCCATCATCACAAAGTAACTGAATAAATTCGATGCTATCACTACAGAAGGCAGTGAACTGATCGGAAAGTTCATTTTCGACACTAAATTTATCCGTTTAAAAACGCTGTTAGATGCATCCAGTATCGTCGGACTGATAAAGAACCAAGGAATTAAGCCGGCCAGCATCCAGACGATGAACGGTACGCTGTCTCCATTTCCAAGCACCATATCATGTCCGCCGCGAATCCCGAGACCAAATACGAACCAGTAAGCCAGCATTTGAATCATAGGGTTGAGAAACTGCCACAATATACCCAAATAGTTCACTTGATACTTTGATTTCGTTTCGTACACTGCAAGCCGCATAATCAGCGGAAATGAGTTGAATTGCTCTTTCAGAATTTTTACCAATGCATTCATTCTAATCTTCCTTAGTCGTAAGTTTTAGGTAATAGCTTTGACTTACAAAAGCACCGCTCATAATTGTAACAGATTACGATGTATTTTTCACTTCATAACAAGCCTGAGTCCCATGAGCGCAACATGCCGTCACTTAAGCAAAAAAGCATAATTAACGTGGTTAAATTATGCTTTTTTGCACTTATTTACTTGTCCCCGAAAATCACTTTTACTGCTTTTTCAGACGATTCCCCGGTTTCTAAATAACAGAACTTCTCGTAAAAAGGCCCGAATGAATCCGGAAGCCTATAATCATCTGATTCCGTTTCATTGACCCATTTGATAACGTCACCTGTTTCTTTGACAAGCGGACCGGGCGCTTCTTTTTCAAAGTCAAAGTAAAACCCTCTGAGTTTATCCCGGTACGTTTCGATATCAGGCACATAAAACAGCATCGGTCTTTTCAGATTTGCATAGTCAAAAAAGACAGAGGAATAGTCCGTTATGAGTAAATCAGAGACCATATACAGCTCACGGATATCTTCGTAGCTGGAGAAATCATACGCAAATCCTTCATACGGTCCGAGATCAAAGTTTTCCGCCACGAGATAATGCATTCGTAAAATAATGACATAACGATCGCCGATCGCTTCTCTCAATTGATGAAGGTCTAAATCAAGGTCAAACTTGTATTTTCCCTTCTTATAAAATTGGTCATCCCGCCATGTCGGTGCGTAGATAATCACTTTTTTATCTTGCGGAAGATTCATTTTTTCTTTCAGCGCTTTAATGACAGAAGGGCTGTTATCCGTTTGAAGGAAGTCATTCCGCGGATATCCCGATTCAATCATGGTTTTATTAAACTGAAACGCCCGGGCGAATATTTCGGTTGAATATGCGTTCGGTGAAATCAGATAATCCCACTTTGAAGCCTCTGTCGTAAAGTTGCGCTTGTATTTTTCAGTGTTTGTTCCCGGCATATGCACTTCATCCATATCTACGGCAAGGCGCTTTAAAGGCGTGCCATGCCATGTCTGGACATATGTCGTATGCTCAGGTTTCGGAATCCACAGCGGCATACGGCTGTTGACAACCCAGTACTCGGCTCTTGCCATGGCAAACAGCCATTTGAACGTAAAGCGTTCGATATAAGGAATTCCTTTATCTTCAAATGTCTGTGAGTAAGCGGGGTTTACACTCCAGCAGAGACGGTATTCCGGCATCTCTTTGCTCATGTATTCATAAATCGCCCGCGGATTGCAGCTGTACTGTTTTCCGGCAAAGCTTTCAAACATGACAAATTTCTGTTTGACAGGCAGTTTCCCCGCAACCCTGAATCCCGCTTTATAAGTGTTTTGTATTCTTTTCTCAATGAACTTTTTCAGTTTATTCTTTCTCTTGCGTACAAAGGAAGCGCCCCGTTTCAGCTTTCCTTTCACAAAATACTCCACGCGGGTGCTGAAGCTGTAATCGTTCATTCTCAGGTGGAGATTTTTCGTTTTCTTTTTCGTGAAAACGTGAAATCTGGCAGGCCCTTTCTCCGTTTTCAGGATCGTGAATTGGTTAGGGTTTACTTGTTCAGATTTCAGAACCTTTAACGGTTTGCTGTTGGTGATAATCTCTTCACCCGTCCCGGCATCTTCAAAAATGAATTGAATATGGAATTGAAAGGTTAGCTGCTGATTCAATTCTTTATAAACAGCATTCAAATCAATTTTTGTATCAAAGCCTATCGTGTCAAGCATCGTTGTGTCCTGAACATATTCATCAAGGTCGTGTCTCGGCACGTCGTGAAGCGGATACTTCAGAATGAGAGGCTCCTCTTCTTTTCCTTTTTTCATTTTAAGAATCAGGTTTTTTTCTTTTATCTTTAAGGTTTCTGCCGCATTCAGCCGGAATGCAAAACCTTTCAGATGTAAGCTGCCGTCAGATTCGAGCTCCATTTCATCAATCCGCGTGACAAACTTTTTCTGCAGCAGCTTTAAGGAGAAATTCCCTTTCTTCGTCGTGTAAGGGAAAAAGAACATATGATGAGCCTCATCTTTATAAGAAGACAGTTCAATAGGTTCAAGGCTGGATTTTAACCGTTTTTTACTGATATCACTGTCATCATTGATAAAGGAGACATAGAAATCCAGACATCCTTTGCCGTCCGTATGGTCAGAAAGCAGATCCGCGCTCATGACAGCATGGTACTCCCCGCCTTCTCCGGCCAACCGTTTCAGAGGGACGGAAAGTTCCGCTTTTGTCTTACGATTTATAATCTGAAGAGAAGGCTCTTCCCCTGCAGTGACATTTTCACAGGATATCGTAATGCTGAATGTCTCTTCCTTTATGTTAAGATGTTTTAACTTGTATCTGACAGGATTTTCTATACCCATAAAATAAGTCTACTCCTCTGTTTCAATTAAACATATCCAATCACAATCATCATTTTGTTACTTTCAGCGAAAGGTTCTCCTTCACCGTCCGGTAGAATTGATATTGCAGTCCGTTCGCTTCTGCCGTCACCTTTTCACCGTCGTCTCTGTTTAACATGACACGTTCATAATCGTTATAAATGACATACATAATATAACCGCCAAGTCCGACTTTTTCAATGTCACGTAACGGGATTTCAAGGACGTACCGCCCGTCTCCCAGTGACTGAACCGGAAACTGGTGGAATACTTTCATATTATCTCTGTGCTGAAACTGAATATATTGGGCATTATTTCTGTCCTGTCCGAACAAGCGGAACGTAACGGTGAATTTATGATCGGCGAACACCGCGCTTTCCGTTTCTCCGTGCATGCGAAGTTCGACCAGTTTATTTTCTTCATCCGTCAGCGGGCTTTCTAAATAAGCCAGTCCGCCTTGCGTCACGATGTTTTTATCGGGCTCTTTTTTGGACCAGCGGAACAGCTTTTCGACCTCATCATACCGTTTTTGAGTCAGCAGACGGTAGGCTGTTTTATGAATCGGATGAAAAAATGTCTCGGAAATATCGTATTTCGTCTTCTTTAACACATTCAGAATTTCATTGAATTTATTGTAATAGGCTTCTTTGTTTTCGCTTTTCAGGAAGTGCATCCGATCGAAAAGACGCGTAATGGAATCGAATTCGATCAGGCGGTTCATTGCCATCTTCTCTTTTTCAGTATCTAATTTTTTGTTCAGAATATACTTCATTACGGCTATGTTCGTGTCGGTTTTTTCCATTATATTAGTCTGCTTTGTCAGCGACTCATTATTGTCCATTCTGTTCAGATAATAGACCGGCTCGGTTGACGTTGAAATATCTCCGCACGCCAAAAGAACATCCATAAAAAATTGCTTATCTTCAGCAAATTTCATTTCCGGATATCTGATATCATTATCTTTTAGAAATTGTAAGTTCATCATTCTTGCCCGCGGGCCGAGATGATAGAAAATATGCCGGATTGAAAAAGGCGATACCTTCGCTCTGTTCAGAGAAGACTCATGTTTCCCGATCGTTTTTTGACCGTTCACCTGCATTTCGATCGTTTTTCCGACCGCATAATTTACCTGATCTCTTTCAAGCATGTCGAATAAGATTTTAACTCCGTTCGGCGCAAACCAATCATCCGCATCCAAAAATGTAATGTACTTTGCATTTGCCAGCTCAATCCCCAAGTTTCTCGGATAAGCCGGGGTTCCCGTGTTGTCTTTCAAAAAGACGACTGTAATATTTTCATACAACTCGGCGTACTCAGTCAGGATGTTTCTGGAATCATCAGTAGAGCAATCATCGACAAGAATTAAAGAAATATGCTGAAAGCCGATGTTTTGAAGGATCACTGAATCAACTGTTTTCCTTACATATTCTTCTGCATTATAAACAGGAACGACTACCGCTACCTTCTTCTCTTCCGCCAATGCTTCTTTGTTTAAAATGGTATATTCGCGTTCTTCTACGGACGGCTTGGACTCTTTTTTATTCAACTTAAAAAAGTTACTAAGATTCATCTTTAAATTCTCCTCTTATTGTCTAGCTTTTTTTCAAAAGCGCATAACAAATATAGCGAAAATAACCTTATATTACAAGAAGTACTCCCTATCCGGAGGGAGTACTTCTTTATCATCTGTATATCCGAATGTTTCAATTACACCCCGGCAATTTCTTTTTTAATCTGTGTGGTGGAAATGCCTTCGGTTCTAGGGAGGTAGATGACTTCGCATTGATCTTTAAGGAAATCGAATTTGCCTTCCCAATCGTCTCCCATTACGAACACGTCGATGTTGTGATCCGCTACGTCACGTACTTTTTGATCCCAGCTGTTTTCCGGAATGACTTCGTCGACATAACGGATCGTTTCCAGAATCAGCTTTCTGTGTTCATAGCTGTGGTAGGCCTTTTTTTGTTTTTGCAGGTTGAACTCGTCTGTTGAGATGGCAACAACAAGGTAATCTCCAAGCTGCTTTGCGCGCTCAAGCAGTTTAATATGACCCCAATGCAGTAAATCAAACGTTCCGTAAGTAATGACCTTCTTCATGAAACAAAAGCTCCTTTCTATCATCATACGTATAACAAGCAACTGCTCTGAAATGCTGCGCAGCTGTATCCTTAATCACTAAAGTGCCAATTTCGTACTCATGGAACCTCATTATATCACATAGCCCTGAAAAGGTTAAGCCAATGTAAAACGAAGTTACATTCCACTTATTAACAAATGTTATTACAATAGGAGTTTAGCAGGGTTTTTGCGCGTATGATTAAAGAAATTGTTATCTTATTTATATTTTTGTAAAACTATTGTTAAGTTTATCTGAAGGTATTATGTTAAAATAAAGCTTAGCCTAAGTCACGAAAAAGTGAAAGAAAATCCCGTACAAAAAGGAGGACGGCAGATGCAGACTGAAATGGTGCACAACCTTTCTTACGTTAATGGAAATTTACAGGAGTTTATTTCATATTTAGACACTTATTATATCGCACAAAAGCAAGGAGCCGTCATTGCGACGGTCAATCCTGAGATCGGATACGCTGCGGCGAAAGACAAAGGTTATCATCAAGTCATTTCTTCCGCGGATTTCGTCCTGCCGGATGGTATCGGCGTCGTGTTAATGTCACGTTTGACGCAGCACCCGCTGAAATCAAGAATTGCGGGATTCGATGTGTTTCTTGCGCTGCTCGGCCTCGCAAACCGGCAGTCTAAAAAAATATTTTTATACGGAGCTAAGCAAGACGTGCTTGACGCCGTTTTGAACCGGATCAGCAAAGAGTATCCGAATATTGAGGTTGTCGGAGCCAGCAACGGTTATGAAGCGGATAAACGCTTCGTCGCCAAACAGATTTCCCGGGCGAAACCCGATCTCGTGTTTGTCGCCTTAGGATATCCCCATCAGGAACAATTTATTTATGAATACAAACATCTTTTCCCTCAGGCTGTATCGATCGGTTTGGGCGGAAGCTTTGATGTGTTCAGCGGAACGGTGAAACGCGCCCCTGAATGGATGATCAAAACGAATCTGGAATGGCTGTACAGACTGGTGACGAATCCGTGGAGATGGAAAAGGATGCTGAACATTCCGAAGTATGCTTTTACCGTTTTGAGAAATAATAAATCAAATAAAAGCCTGTATTCCAAGCAGGCAGAAGATCAAACGAAACAGCTTTAAACAAATAAAACAGCAAAAGAGAATGGTAATCTATGAACTTGCGATCTTTATTCGCCGCTTTTTATTCTATATATCTGTCTGTTCTCGGCGTTTTGTTCAAGCCTGTAAAGCCCAAGAACCATCTGACCCTGCTGGTATCTTTTGAAGAGAATGCGCAGGCTCTCATCCGTTCTTACAAAGCGCACGCTGAATCGCTTTCTTATGAAATGACGGTTTTGTATACGAGACATGCCGTCAGTCTGAAAAAAGAGCTGGAAGGTATCGGCTCTTTTTATCTGAACGAAAAACATCCGCTGCATCTTTTAAAGGCTGTTTTGATCCTTTTTAAGAGCAAAGCGGTGATAACGGATAACTATTTCCTCATGACAAGCGTCTTAAACCGCCGGCCGCAAACGACATGCATTCAGGTGTGGCATGCGAACGGCTCTTTGAAAAAGTTCGGCCTTGAGGATGTGACGAATCAAAACCGTCCGGCATCAGATATCAGCCGGTTTAAAAAAGTGTACCGCTCGTTTGACTTTGTCACCGTCGGTTCAGACGCGATGGCTGACGTTTTTAAAAAGTCGTTCGGCATACGGGACGGCCAGCTGTTAAAAACGGGTGTCCCCCTGACTGACGTCTATTATGAAGAACACAAGCCCGAACTGAAGCACAAATGGCCGAAAAAAATCATCCTGTACGCACCGACATTCAGGGATTATGATATGCAATCCTTTCGGCTGCCATTCACCGAAGAACAGCTCACAAACGCGTTAAACGGAGAGTATATGCTGCTTGTAAAGCTTCACCCTGCCGTTTTGCATCAGATTTCGGCTTCGTTTGAAAGCGAACTGATCAAGAACGTGTCTGACATGCGTCTTCATGATCTCTTGAAAGCGGCTGATATTTTAATTACGGATTACTCTTCCGTGCCTTTTGAATTCGCGCTCTTAAATAAACCGATTTTCTTTTTCACATATGATCTGGAGGAATATGATCGAAAACGCGGTTTAATCGACAATTATACTTCCGTCATTCCAGGAAAGGCTTGTCATGACAGCGAAGCCCTTCTGGAGGAAATGACGAAAAAGCCATTTCGTGCAGAAGAAATGAAGCGGTTCTCAGACAAATGGAATATGTATTCAGATGGGAATTCGAGTGAAGCGTTATTGAAATTTGCGGAAACAAAAATGAAGAATTGTGCTGAAGCACCTGCCTGAATCCGACGGCGGGTGTTTTTTGCATGAAGAAAGGGCTGAAGCATACACTTCAGCCCTTTTTTTATACTTTCATATACACGGGAACATCATAGTAAAGCGTATAGTCATCCAGCAGTGAGTATAAGCTGTACATGCGGTTTACCTGCTTATACGCCCAGCCGATGTCTGTCGCATATTGATGGGCCGCGGCTGGAGACCATCTCATTTTATACAGCGTATCCTGCTCGTATGAAGGATTGTGAATATAAGACGCACCGATAAATTGGGCTCCGCCGATAATCGCGGCTTCCGGTGTAAACCAGCCTTGATTATACGCGTATTGTGCGCCGTAGTAATTCGGGTTGCTGTCATAAGCCCCGATGCCGTACATGTTGTAAACCTTTTTACCATTATACATAATGCCGTTCGCAAGCTCTGACGTGCCATTGCCCGTTTCAAGCAAAGCATGCGAAATCAAATACACTTCATTGATGCTGTATTTGCCGGCGGCTGTAATAAAGGCCTGGCCTTTCCCTGTCAGTATTCCTTTATTGACCAGTACTTTTTGATTCAGTTCCGATGCGTTCAGTCCGGCTGTCTGAGAGAGCTTCAGAAATTGAAAGTAATACTTGCTGTCTTGTGCGAAGTGAGCCGGATTGACATACTGCCCGACTTCGTCACTGCTGGCGTTTCTCCAGCCCATGCTGAGTTTGGCCCAGCCGTTTGTCTGGCCTGTGATGCTGACTTTATCGCCTTTTTTCAACTGCCCGATAATATTGCCGGAGCTGACTTCCGGGGTTGACCGGACGTTCAGGACGTCGGCTGTGACCGTTCCGGAGGCCGTATTGATGTACGTAAGCGATGCATAAGCCGCGGCATCAGTCTGCGGGCTGACTGTCATTTGTTTTTTGACCATATCTGCCAGCGAGATGTTGTAATTGGTATTCATGATTTGCGGTCCGTTTTTTATTTTCAAAATAGCCATCGTCCATCCGTACAGCTTTTTCAGCTTTTGGGAGGCGGCGTCCGCTGACTGCGCTCCCGTGAATTGATCGCGAATGCGGAGTTCATAAACCGGATGGCTTTCACTCGTATAGCCGGCCTGTAATTGTTTGGCGCTGAAAAAGCTCATACTTTTATTTAAAACGGTTTTACTGCTGAATGTTTCGGTTTTGATGACGTACTGTGCAGAGCCGGTTTTCCCCGTCTCCTTCACAGTGCCGGCCGCTTTGTTTTGCTTGAAAAAAGCAGTCACGCGGTCAATGTCTTCCTTTTTAAGCAGCGGTGCCGTTTCAATTCTGAATTGTGTATACGCTGCTTCACCTGTTTTCTGTGCGGAGGCGGATACTTTTTTCCCTTTGAAAAAGTCCAGCGAACGATTGATCTTTGCCGTATCAAGCAGTGATTCGGTTGTGACTTCGTACGTTGTGTCCGTCTGCTTGGATATTGTTTTTGAAATGGCGGTCAGTTTATATCCCGCCAGCAGATTCAATCCTTTTTTTATCCTCGACTGGTCTGCCGTCTGCTGAGAAAGCAGCTGATATTCGTTTTCTGCTGTTTTTCCCGCCGCTGTTCTTGCCGTCTTTACATGCTGCTGGCGGAAAAACGCCTCCGCTTGATCTGCCTGTGCAGCGGTAAGCTGCCCTGCCGTGATCCGATAAACGGACACTGATGCTGTCTTTTTGACAGGCGATGCGTCGCAATGCCATTTTTTCTTTTTAAAGAAAGCTTGAACACTTTGCAGCTGCTTAGCCGTCAGTCCGCTCATCGCGACCGTGTAATTATTTTTCTTGCCGGCTTTTTGATAGTTTCCGCTGACACCCGTATTCTTCTTGATTTGGGTGATAGCATTTTGTACGGCGCTTACTCCGTTAAAATATCCTGACTGCACGTTGTACACGGTTGCTGTTTTGCTATGGGCATACTTTTGAACATTCCCTTTGACGCCCGTTTTCTGCTGCAGCTGTTTCGCTAAACCTGCCGCATCATTTGCATTTGAAATGTCAGAGGCTGTCACGGTGATATTCGGACTGGCCTTTGCCGTGACTTTCAGCGACGCCTGCAATCCTGTTTCCTTTTGAAAATCAGTTTGGATTTGAGCGGCTTTTTGATCGCCGGAGATTGTTCCTGATTGGATCTGAAACCGGGCTGTTTCCCGTTTGATCTGACGGTATGACGCTTTCACGCCCGTCTGCTTCGTCAACGCTTGCGAGAGCGCTTTTGCGTCCGCTTCGGCCGCCATCTCAGCAGTCACGACCTGCATGTACGGCTGTTTTGTCCCCGCCGGCTTGACGGCGCCGGTCACGCCCGTTTTTTTCGTCAGTTCGGCAAGAAGATTTTTCGTCTGCCGCTCGTCTGATAGAACGCCTGATGTGACGGTCACGTACGGCAGTTTGCTTCCGCTTGCGCTGTAAGTGCCGGCCACGCCCGTCTGCTTCGTAAAATCTTTCAGCACGGTTTTCGCATCCGTTTCATCGTGTAATCCTGAAGCTGAGATTTGATAAGTGAGCGGCGTATTTCCGGCTTTCTTTGCGTCAGCCTGCC
Source organism: Bacillus sp. EB106-06-01-XG163 (assembly GCF_058791615.1). Classification (NCBI taxonomy): domain Bacteria; kingdom Bacillati; phylum Bacillota; class Bacilli; order Caryophanales; family Bacillaceae; genus Bacillus; species Bacillus sp. EB106-06-01-XG163. The sequence goes on along the minus strand of NZ_JBYTDS010000015.1, from coordinate 87,403 downwards.
ACCCCGTATCCTTTTTCAATTTCGCTGCCGCTTGAAGCGCCTCGTTCTCAGAAGCAAATTGCTGCTTCGTTTCCAGCTCGTAAACGGAGTAGTCGCTGTATGCGGCCTCTGCGGGCTGTGTAAGGGTGCAAAAGACAAGGAAAACGGCGGACAATAACATAGGTGCAACGAATCTCTTTTTCATTCCTTCTCCTCTTTCTGATTCAATTGGTTTCTATCAAACTAGTTTATTTATCGGCCGGCCTTCTTCATTTTTACAGAGAGAAATCACCCAATTTTCCAAATAAAAAAAACTTAATCCCAGAGCTGGGATTAAGTTTGGTTTTATATATGAGAAACGATGATCGTGCAATCTCCGTTTATCGTAAAGTCAGGCATCTGATCCGGCAGTATGAAATGCGCGCCTTTTTCAAGCTTGGCGGACTTGCCTTCACAGAGGATGGAGCCGCTTCCTTCTGTGACGCTGCACAGCATAAACGGAGCGTCCTGGGTCATTTCCGCCGTCCCGCTGATATCCCATTTGTATACAGAAAAATATTCTCCCTGCACAAAGGTTTTGATGGTGACGCCTTTTCTCGTTTCAGTTGATTCATCTAAAAATCCGTCCACATGAGGAACGGTGGCGGCGTTGACGGCATCGCGGATATGCAGCTCACGCGCCTGGCCGTTTTGATCTGTACGCCCGTAATCATATATCCGGTAGGCGGCCTCTGAATTCTGCTGTGTTTCAAGCACGAGCGCCCCCGCGCAAATGGCATGGATGGTTCCGCTCGGCACATAATAAAAATCGCCGGGTTTGATTTTCACACGGCGCAGCAGGCCTTCCCAGTCACCGCTGTTAATCATGGTGACAAGTTCCGCTTTCGAACGGGCCGTGTGACCGTATATGATTTCCGCATTTTCTTTACAGTCGATAATGTACCAGCACTCAGACTTCCCCGTTTCACCCTGTCCATGCTCCTCGGCGTCATAATCGTCAGGATGGACTTTAACAGACTGATGATGTTTGACGTCCAGTATTTTCGTCAGCAGCGGAAACCGGTCCCCTTCCGTTCCGCCGAATAATTCTCTATGCTGATCCCACAGTTCCATCAAGGTTTTCCCTTGATACGGACCGCTTTTGACCGTGCTCATTCCGTGCGGATGGGCTGATATCGCCCAGCATTCGCCGGTTGTTTCTGAAGGTATGTCATATCCGAATCGTTCGCGTAATAGCGTGCCGCCCCATAGTTTTTCTTTACATACAGGCTGTAAAAAAATCGGCTCTTGCGTCATGTTCGTTCCCCTCCCCTTAAAAAGCGGCTCATATCCCATTCCCCCTGTGTCTTTTTTAAAACACGGAGGGAGCCGCGGTTAAAAACAATATGTATAAAATGGCTGACCTGCTCATTATACCATTCGGATGGGGCGGAATGCTCAGTCATTTCCTATTCCAGAATAAAATGCCTTGTTTGTCGCAAATTAAAATAACTGATGGAAAGGGGGGAACATTGTGACGATACATGCGGAGCTCGGCAAAAACCTTGAAGTGCTGAAAAAACGGTTCGGCCAAAGCGATGACATGATGTTTTATTCGTTTACGTACGGAAACGGCAAATGTGACGCCTGTCTTATCTATATAGACGGACTGACCGACAATCAATTGCTTGCGGAATATATTATTTCGCCCGTGCAGGCGGCCGCCCGGCATCAAGAGGAACCGGCTGAAACACCGCCGTCATCCATCTCTTTCGGCTATCGTCATACCCGGCTTTCTTCACTTAAGGACGCGGAGGCAGACATTTTCTCCGGCAAATCGGTTTTGCTGGCGGAGGGGTGGGAGGAAGCTCTTTCGTTTGAGACGGAAACATTTAAAATGCGTGATATTGAAGAACCGTCTTCTGAAGTGCTTGAACGGGGGCCGAGGATAGGTTTTGTCGAAAAGCTTCGGACGAACACGGCGCTTTTGCGCGAGCAATCCGGTGATCCCAACCTCCAGATCAAAGAGATCACACTCGGCGAACGGACAAAAAAGCGGATCGCCGTTGCCTACATTCGGGATATCGCGCCTGATGATGTCGTAAAAGAAGTGATGAAAAGACTGGAGTCCATCACCATTGACGACATTCCGGAATCAGGAGCGATCGAGCAGCTTATTGAAGATAACACGTACTCCATTTTCCCGACCGTCTTGACGACCGAACGGCCCGACCGGGTTATGGGCGCTCTTTTGGAAGGAAGGGTTTCCATTCTTGTAGACGGAACGCCTTTTACCCTTTTGGTGCCGGCTACCGTTGATGAATTTATCCACTCCCCTGACGATTATAATCAGCGGTGGGTTCCGGTTACCTTTCTCAGGCTGCTTCGGTATACATGCATTTTAATCACGATTTATTTACCCGGCCTTTACATATCGCTCGTTACGTTTCACACGGGGCTCTTACCGACGAGAATGGCGGTTACGATTGCCGGAAGCAGATTGAATGTCCCGTTCCCTCCTTTTGTTGAAGCGTTCATCATGATTTTTACGATCGAGATGATCAGAGAAGCCGGACTCAGGCTGCCGAAGCCGATCGGACAGACGATCGGCCTGATCGGAGGCGTGGTGATCGGGCAGGCCGCCGTTCAGGCGAACATCGTCAGCGCGATGATGGTCATTGTCGTATCCGTTACGGCATTGGCTTCTTTTACGGCGCCCTCCTATGCGTTCAATTTTCCGCTGAGGCTCATCCGTATTTTTTCAATGATTCTGTCGGCGATTTTAGGTTTATACGGACTGATCATGTGCTATCTGCTTGTCATCGGCCATCTGATGCGCCTGAAAAGCTTCGGTCAGGACTATCTTATTCCGATCATGGCGCAGCCTGGCCAAGACTTAAAAGATACGATCGTCAGACTGCCGACGCCTCTTTTGAAAAAACGGCCGACCAGAAAAGAGACGAAAGATAAAATCAAGCAAAGGTGATCCCCATGAAAAAACCGGAAGACAAGCTGTCGTTTATGCAGACACTTCTCATGGTAAGCGGAACAATGATCGGAGCGGGCGTGTTAACACTGCCGCGCTCCGCCGCAACAGCGGACAGTCCGAGCGGATGGATCATTATTCTTGTGCAGAGTGTCGTGTTTATCGGCATCGTCCTGCTCTTTATGCCGTTTTTGCAGAAAAACAGCGGGGAAACCATTTATGAGCTGAATCAAAGCATCATGGGCCGCGCTATCGGTTCTCTTTTGAATTTATTCATCAGCTGTTATTTTGTCGTCACCGTCTGTTTTCAAGCCCGTTTTCTCGGTGAAGTCATCAATTACTTTTTACTGAAAAATACGCCGATGGGTGTCGTCATATTCATCTTTCTGGCGGTCGGCATTTACCATGTGACCGGCGGGGTCTATCCCATTTCAAAGCTTTATGCCTATCTGTTTCCGATTGCGATCGTCATTCTGATTACGCTGCTCATATTCAGTTTGAGACTTTTTAAGCTGGATTTCGTCCGCCCGGTCATGGAAGGAGGCTACAAAAGCTTTTTTGAGCTGTTTCCGCGGACCCTTCTGTATTTTTCGGGACTTGAGGTGATTCTTTATCTGGTGCCGTTTATGAAAAACCCGAAGCAGGCGAAAAAGGCGGCTGTCTTCGGCATCGCAGGCGCGAGCATTTTTTACAGCTTTACGCTGCTTGTCGTCATCGGCTGTATGTCGGTCGCTGAAGCCAAAACGGTGACGTATCCGACCATTTCCCTGATTCATGCCTTGGAAATCCGGGGCATTTTCATAGAGCGGTTTGATATCTTTCTTTTAATTACGTGGACATGCCAGCAGTTCACCTGTATGCTCGGTTCTTTTAAAGGGGCGCATCTCGGATTAAACACCATTTTCAAACTGAAAAATAAAAACAATGCCTGGCTGCTGGGAGGCTTATTGGCAGTGACATTCGGCCTTTCAATGTACCCCGATGATATCAACAGTGTGTTTGCATTCGCGAATATTCTCGGGTATACGTTTTTTGCCGTCATTATGATTCCTTTTCTCATCTGGTTTGTCAGCTGGATGAAAAAAATAGCCGGGAGGAAACAGACGTCATGACACTTTTCATAAAATGGACGGCGGCGCTTTTCATACTGATGACGCTTTCAGGATGCTGGGACGCGAAGGAAGTCGAAAAGCTATCTTTCGCCCGGGGACTGGCGATAGACGAGACGAGTGACCGCCGATATAAATTAACCTATCAAAACCTGCTGCCCCAAAGTGAAAACAGCCAGGCTTCCGGCCGGCCCGTGTTTGTCAATGTGACGACGCGGGGGGATACCATTCTTGAAGCCGTCAGTGAAGTCTCTTTAAAAGATCCGCCTGTTTACAGCGATCATTTAAAAGTGCTGATATTCAGCGACAAATTGCTGGCCGACCAAAATATACTGCAGATGATGAATCATTTTATCCGCGATGATGAATTAAGGCGGAGCAGCTATCTCTTCGCGGCAAGAGGAAAAGCGTCCGATATTCTGACGGAGCCGACGCCGAATCAGCAGCAGCCCATGGCCGCGGAAAAGCTGATCGACCTTACGAACAACGGCGGCTACAACGGGAAGATTTTAAAACCGCTCCGAATCGGGAGAGCTTCGATTTACTGCCATAATAAACTCAGTTTTCTCATTCAGGCCGTCAGCAATCAAAAAGGAAAAACGGTGTATGACGGAGCGGCCATTATCAAAAACGCAAAACAAAACAGATTGGCGGGCTTTCTGTCATCATACGAAATACAGAGCCTGAATTGGCTGATGGGGACGATACGGGGCGGCGTGCTGCCCGCTTTGGATAAAGGGGGGCACCCGATTACCTTCGAGATCAAAAAATCAACATCCGCCATCACTCCCAGGCTGAAAAACGGGAAGCTGTCATTTCATGTAGCGGTAAAAACAAAAGGACTTTTGTCAGAGGACCAATATGCCGGAGAAGATTCATTCGATCAGCACTATTTAAACGGGCTGGAAAAGATTTTCGAAAAAAAACTGAAAAGCGATGTGAAAGAAGTCATCGATAAGCTGCAGAATCAATATGAAACGGACCCTGTATTCTTTTCTGACAGAGTCCGCATTCAATATCCCGACTATTGGAAGAAAGTAAAGCATCATTGGGATGAGACCTTCTCCGAAGCGGCCTTTGACTATGATGTTTCCATTCAGATTACCAACTTCGGAACGATGGGACGGTAGCCTTCAGCCTGTTTTTTCGACACGGAGGAGAATCTGATAAATCCGGCTTTGTTCGGGCAGCTGTATCACCGGAAATTGCATCGATTGCGCCATTCGTGTGATTTCCTGTAAAAACAGCTGCACCCGCTCATCCACGTGAACATACGTATAGGACTGCTTTTTCACAGCAAATGTCTCTTCCGGAAAGAGCGTGCGCACCGTCTGCGGCGTAAAAAACCGTAAGTGGGTGCGGTCGAGAATGCCGGCGTCTCTGTATGTCCAGTCACCGAGCAGAAGCGGAAACAGCGCTTCGGCGTGGGAAATATTCGGAATGCTGCAAACGATTGATCCGGCAGGCGACAAATAGGATGAGTACGTTTCAATGACGCGCCACGGGTCTTTTAAGTGCTCAAGGATGTCGGCGAAAATGATGCAATCAAAAAAACCCTCCGGATAAGGCAGCTTCACTTCTTCGACATCTTCCTGCAGAACCGCTTCATAGTGTCCTTTTGCCGCTTGCGCCGCCAGCGGGTGCAGTTCTATTCCGTACAGTTCGCAAGGCTGTCTGTTTTGAAGTTCCAGCCCCGTAGCCCCCGCGCCGCAGCCGACATCAAGTATCCGTTTCGCCTCCCGGGGAACGAGCTCCGCAATTTCCGGTCTCGGATGAGTAAAGTACGTAAAATCAGTGCCCCATTTTTCCGTAAAACGCTGGCGGTTCTCCGAATATAACTGATTGATATTGATATCCTGATTAGCCGTAAACGTCGCGTGCCCGTGGTGATGCACAAAGGCATCGAGGGCGATGTGCAGGCTGTAGCCTTTTTGCAGGGCGCGCAGACATAGGTCATCATCTTCAAAAGAACCGTATCCGAATTGTTCATCGAACGGGCCGATGTCTTCAATGACGCTTCTTTTCACCAGAAGACAGAAACCGACAAGGCGCAGCACCCGCTTTGTATGATGCTTTTCCCGTGCGCAATATGCCTCCGCGAATGGCTCCAGCTCATCAAGCGATTGATACGCGTCGTGGATCATTTGCGCGCCGCTGACATAGTTGCTGACGGGCCCGACCATACCGGTTTTTTCAGATTGATACAGCACCCTCAGCATGGAGGTGAGCCAATTTTTCGTGACCATCGTATCGTTGTTCAGAAACAGCAGATTTTCTCCCCCTGCCGCTTCGATTCCCTGGTTGCACCCCTTGGCGAACCCGAGGTTTTTTTCATTTAGGATGACTTTGACGTCAGGCAGATTTGATATGTATTCTCTCGTTCCGTCTGAGGAACCGTTGTCAACTATAATCAGTTCAATCTTATCTTTGTCGGTGTATCGTTCAATGCTGGCCAGACATTTTTTCGTCAGCTCAAGTTCATTATATGTAAGGATAATAATACTCGTTTTCACCGGCATCCCCGCCTTTATCGTGACTTTATACAACGTATGACATATCCCCGTCATTTATGTGACCGGGCGCCCGCACGGCATCCGTTTTTAGGGGCCGGTGAATAACCGCCCCCTAAAACTGAATATTACGGATGAACTGTCCGCCGATTTGATTCTGATCCCGAGCCTCCGTTACGGCTTTTCAGATCCTGCTCAATTTCTTCAAGGCTTTTCCCCTTCGTCTCGGTCACTTTAAACCGGACGAACAGGAATGCCAGTATCCCGATCGCGGCATAAATGAGAAATAAATAGCTGATGCCGACTGCTTCCATTAACATCGGATAGGTTAATGAGACAATCAATGTTCCGGCATGCAGCATTAAAGTGGAGACACCCGTCCCGATACCCCGGACATGCAGCGGGAATAATTCAGGAAGCATGACCCACACAGCAGGCCCCCAGCTGACCGCAAATACAATGATAAACAGGCCTAAACAAATCACCGTTGTCCATGATGCGGCTGCTGAATGTTCAAAGAAAAGATTGACCGCGGCCAATACGAGCAGACTGATGACCATGCCCGCATTTCCGGCCAGCAGCAGCGGCTTCCGGCCAATTTTATCAATGACTTTAATAGCCGCAAGCGTCATGATGACATTGACGGCGCCGATTCCGACCGTTCCCAATATAGACGCGGAATTGCCGAACCCCACACTGGTAAATGTTTTAGGGGCGTAATAAATAATTGTATTTGTCCCGATGAATTGCTGCAAAAAGGCAAGTCCGAGGCCGGCAATCAGCGCGGGTCTCACCCACGGCTCAAACAATTCTTTCAAGCCGCCTTCGTTTTCCTTTTCCGCTTCTTTCATCTGATCAATCTCATCATCAATATTCTTCGTTCCCCGCAATGATGAAAGGATTTCTCTTGCTTTCTTTTCTTTGCCGATCGTAAACAGCCAGCGCGGGCTTTCCGGCATAAATAAGATTCCGATCAGCAGAATGACTGACGGCACAACCGCAAGTCCAAGCATCCAGCGCCAAGCGCCTGCATCGGCAAATATATAGTTCACGATATAAGAAACGAGGATTCCGACCGTAATCATCAGCTGATTCAGCGAAGAAAGCGCCCCTCGTTTATGCTTCGGAGCCAGCTCCGATAAATAGAGCGGAACGATCGTTGTAGATGTTCCGACAGCCAGTCCGAGAATGATCCGGAAAAGAACCATCACCTCTGTATTCGGGGCAAAAGCGACTCCTAAACCGCCTATACAAAACAGCAGCGCCGCTCCCATGATGGCCTTCCGCCTGCCGAACCGGTCGGTCAGTTTGCCGGCGAATCCCGATCCGAGAATCGCCCCCGCCAATAACGAACTGACGACGAGGCCTTCTGTAAAGGCGTTCAGTCCCAGTTCTTTTTTCATAAATAAAATAGCTCCGGAAATGACTCCGGTATCATATCCGTATAACGCGCCGCCGAGTGCGCCGAAAAAATAGAGCCATTTATTCGAGTGTATGCTTTTCATGTTATAGACTCCCTTCATCCAACGCTGTATCCGCGCGGAATTGTTCTACTGCTTCTTTTGCCTGTTTCCGTCCGTTTCAAACCTTCCGCACCGTTAATATCCATTATTTTACTAATTATTTTTTACAAAGCGACGAAACATTTCCCGCTTCCTGCCGTCCAATATAATGTGAACCTGATGCAAAAATAACAGTAGATGTTGTCGAAATAGAGAGAAAGATTTGGAATTTTCTCATTTGCAGAGTTGCTCCAAGTCAACAATTATGGTACGCTTCACAAAGAATAGAAACGAGAGGTAATGATATGGAAGAACGATCTCAACGCAGAAAAAAGAAAAGACGCCTCAGAAAATGGGTGAAATTTGTACTGGTATTCGCCGCTTTCTTATTGGTGATCGCCGGTTCCGTCGGCACCTACGCATTTGTGAAATTGAATAATGCGACCAAAGAAGCGCACGTCAGCCTTGACCGCGGCGACCAGTCCGTAAAACGGATCAAAGAATTTGACCCGAAGAAGGATTCTTTCACCGTATTGCTTTTAGGAATAGACGCCCGTGACAATAAGGGCGAATCAGTAGATGACGCAAGAAGTGACGCCAACGTGCTCGTCACCTTCAACCGGAAAAAGAAAACAGCGACGATGCTCAGCATTCCGCGGGATTCCTATGTCAACATCCCGGGACACGGCTATGACAAATTCGCGCACGCACATGCTTACGGCGGTTATAATTTAACTTATAAAACAGTAGAAAACATGCTTGATATTCCGGTAGATTATGTGGTTGAGAGCAACTTCGACGCGTTCCGCGATGTCGTCAATGAGTTGAACGGCGTTACGGTAAATGTGAAAAGCCAGAAAATTGCCGATCGTATTAAAGTCGATACAAAAGGAAAAGTCGTGCTGAAGCCGGGCGTCCAGACGCTTGACGGTGAGCAGGCACTGGCTTATGTAAGAACACGCAAAGCGGACACCGATCTGATGCGCGGACAAAGACAGATGGAAGTGCTGAGCGCCATTATTAAAAAATCTAAATCGTTAAGCTCGATCCCATCTTATGACGATATCGTCGACAGCTTAGGGAAAAACTTAAAAATGAACTTATCTCTTAATGACGCCATCGGTCTGTTCCCGTTTATCACATCGCTGAAATCGGTGGATTCTTTGCAGCTGACAGGTTCAGACAGCTATATTTACACTCCTCAGTACGGCAAAAATATTTATTACTTCAAGCTGAATGAGGAAAACCTTCAAGAAGTAAAAACAAAATTAAAAAATGATCTAAACGCGTAAGACGTCACGGCGGGATTAGCAAATCCCGCCGTTTTTCTGTTGAAAAAAAGGACATGAAGGTATAGCCTTTAACTGACGGCTTTCTGCTGATTTCGCACAAAGCTGAACATACTACATGAAGCAGCTTTATTTTTAAGGAGGGCATCCATACATATGAAATTGATAGCCATTGACTTAGACGGCACATTACTGAACTCGGACAGTGTGATTTCTCCGGAAAACAGAGCGGCTTTACAAAGAGCGGATGAAGCGGGCATTCTCGTGGCCATCTGCACAGGCAGAGCCACGTTTGATGTAAAAGCGCTCTTGAAGGATTTGGATATTCCGATCATTGCGGCAAACGGCGGGACAGTCCATGACAAAGGATACCGCCTCGTCAGCCGGCTCTTAATGGATCAGCAGGCCGGGAAGGATATAGCCGCTTATTTAACGGACAAAGACATTTACTTTGAGGTCTATACAGATGATCATCTGCTGTCCCCATTTGACGGCGAGTCCAAACTGCAGGCAGAACTGGATATTCTGAAAAGCGCCAATCCCAAGGAAGATATTCAGACATTATGGGAGGGCGCAAAGACGCAGTTCAAACAATTCGGCATTAAACCCGTACAGGATATACAGGCGATTTTTAACGGAGACGAACATGTTTACAAGCTTCTTTGTTTCTCTTTTGATATGGAAAAACTGAGAAACGCCAAAGAAGAAATTACACATCATACGAAATTATCCCAGACATCTTCCGGAAAACACATTATCGAAATCCTCCCTGCCGGTTCCGGAAAGGGACGTGCTCTGACGGAGCTTGCCTCACTGTACGGAATTGAAAAACAGGATATTTACGCCATCGGCGACAGCCCGAATGATTTCTCCATGTTTGAAGCGGCGGGAAACCGCATCGCCATGGGCAATGCGATTGATGAACTGAAGGAAAAAAGCACGTATATTACAAAAAGCAACGATGAAAACGGCGTCGCATATTTCATCAACCGGCTTCTCGACAACGATCAATAAAAGGAAAAAGCCAGGTCTTTCACGGCCTGGCTTTTCACGTTTCCCAAAAAACAAATTCCCAAAAATGAAAATAAATTGTAAGATAAAGAAAAAAGGAGTTTCATGATGTCGAATGCAATCGCTATTATAGGATGTTTAGCTTTTCTCTGCGCAGTCGGATACGGAATTTTCCATCTCATATGCAAAGCGGCAAAAAAAGAAAAACATTTTTCAAAAAAGCTGTTTTGGCCCCTTCTCACCGGCGGATTTATCCTGCTTCTGACCGGCGCCTCCCTCGCAGAGCCGGACGCCTCGGCCGTGAAGGCAGAGGAGAAATACAGCACCCTTGATACCGCTTATCAAAAATTGACGAAGGAACACCAGGCGCTTGAGAAAAAATATGAAAGCATCAGTGCCGCGGCCGAAAAGGAGAAATCCGAAGCCGAAGCCGGCAATGAAGAAAAACTCAGCAAACTCAGCCAAGAGATAAGCGAGCTGAAAAAAACAAACAAATCACTCAAACAAGACAATGAGAAATTAAAAAATTCACAAAAGAAGCTTGAAAAGACCGCTGAAACGCTTCAGTCAGAAAATAAAACTTTAAAGCGGCAGAAAGCAGAAACAAAAACATCCGAAAACGCGGAAACGGCGCAAAACAACGCCCCTTCCTCCGGCGGACATGCCGAAACGAAAGCAGCCGGCACCTCACAGGGATGCGACATTAAAGGCAGCCGGAACGGCATTTATCACACGCCGGGAAGTACATACTACGACCGGACGACAGATCCCGCGGAAATGTTCTGTTCCGTAGAGGATGCGGTAGCGGCCGGATACAGAGCGCCGAAACGGTAAAAGAAAAAGACGTCAGAGACACTCTCTGACGTCTTTTTTTACGGAAGCCGGATGCCGCCCGCATATTTGTCCTTCCAATAAGCGCTTGTGTTCATATTTGTTATGGTAACGCCTGCGGACACGGTGACATGAATCACTTGTCCGTTCCCGATATAAATGGCCGGATTCAGGCTTTCCGCTTTAAAGAAGACCAGATCGCCGGGCTTCAGATCTTGTTTATCGACCGGAACGCCCGCCTGCATCTGCTTGTCCGCATAACGCGGCAGGCTGATTCCTTTCGCTTTTTGATAGATGTATTGAACAAATCCCGCCGTATCAAAGCCGGTTTCCGGTGAAACGCCGCCTTTCAGATAAGAAATTCCGATATGATCGGCCGCTGTGGACACAACGGGATTTTCTTTAGAAATGGCTAAATTGCTGAATCGGCGCACCCCTGTAAAATGTTTTTTCCAGTAATCTTCCGACAAGTAAGAAATGGTGACTTTTGCGGAGCGGCTCGCTTGGATGAACCTTCCCTCTCCCGCATAAATGCCCGCATGGGAAATTCCTTTTTTATACGTGTCGCTGAAATAAATCACGTCCCCGGGCTTTATGCCGCTCAGTTTGATTTTCTCACCGACCAGCCACTGCTGTTCCGCAGATCTCGGCAGGTAAATGTGAAGCTTGTTTTCAAAAACATATTGGACCAGCCCCGAACAGTCGAATCCCGCCTCGGGCGTGCTTCCGCCGAATACATACGGAATGTCGAGGTAACGGGCTGCCTCCTGAACGATCGGGTCATCAGCCAGTTCCGGATCTTTTGTCATCCGCTTTGCGCCAAGATATAAATTCATCCAATAACTGCTTTTTTGAAACCGTGTGACGGTTACGCCTTCTGACGGAGAACTGTGTATCATCTCTCCGTTTCCGATATAAAGACCGTCATGGACGGGCGCGTTTTGTGTTGAATCCGACTTTTTGAAAAACACAAGATCTCCCGGTAAAAGGTCATTTTCTTTGACGGCGGTTCCAATCTTCCATTGATCACTGACCGTTCTCGGCAGATGGATGTTCTGCCTGGTGAAAAGATAATGCATCAATCCGGACGGGTCAAAACCGTCCTCAGGCTCTTCGCCTCCGTAAACATATTTATTTCCGACAAGTTTTTGCGCGTCTGAAACCATCAGGACAGAAACTTGAGAATCCGCTTCAGCAATTTCCGTTCTCGTTACTGCGGGTGCCACAAGACAAATCATAAGGCCGGCAAGGATGTACTTCCTCCAGCTTGTGAGCATGTTTTCTATTCACTCTCCTCATTTTTAGTAGTTTTTACATCGGTAACTTTTAACAAATGTTTAGGAGAGCACACAAAAAAAGAATGCCCGTTATGGGCATTCTTTACTGGATTCGGAACAAACAATATACTGGCAAGCGGAATCAAGCGCTTATTTTGCGCCCGCTGTGTCCTCTTGCTGAATTTTTTGCATTTCCGTGTCAATTTTTTGTTTTTCCTGATCTGTGAGCTGATCATTGTATTTAAACGCTGACATAAACATAAATACCATAATGATCGCGGCAAACGGCCATCCCGCTTTAATGATTTTCATTTGTTTTTCACTCCGCTTTCTTTTTTAAGATATCGCTGTGATCCACATCAAACGTTAATTTTCCATCCTTGACGCTCCACTTGAAATTCGATTCTTTCGTCAGTTCACGTACGATTGTTTTATGATTGATGCTGCCTTTTTTAACCGGTGCAGGCGTTGCTTCATGAATATTCATCGGCGTGACTTCAAAGCGTCCCGTGCCGTTTTTCTGCAGATGATATTGAACAAGCGCCGTGTCTCTCGTTCTTGTCCACCCCTGGTCGAATACGAAGTTGCCCAGGCTGTAGAAAATAACAGTGCCGTGGTACATTTCGATCGGTTCTAGCACGTGCGGATGGTGTCCGACGATAATATCCGCTCCGGCATCTGACATTGCTCTTGCCAATTGGCGCTGTCTGTCATTCGGATCATTATCGTATTCCTGTCCCCAGTGTGTTTGAACAATGACAAGATCGGCTTTCTTTTTGGCTTTAGAAATCATCGGAATAAACAGCTCTGGATCGGCCGGAAGCACACCCGGCGCATTTCGTTTAGCTGCAAAGCCTTTTCCGGAAACATCAGTGAAACCCAGTGTTGCGATTTTGATTCCGTTTACATCTTGATAAGAAATGTTCTGCTCGGCTTCCTTCAGCGTGAGGCCGGCGCCGACAAGTTCAAGATTTTGCTTTGAAAACTCTTCAACCGTATCCCGCATTCCCTGCGGGCCGTAATCCATCGCATGGTTGTTGGCTGCCGTGAGAACGGTGAAATTCATGTCCTTCAATACTTTTACGGCATCTTTGTTTGACTGAAGGTGGATATTTTTTTCTGCTTCTTTGTAGTTCTTTTTATATGTAACCGGGTTTTCAAAGTTCCCCGACACATAGTCGGATGCTTCGAAGAATGGCTTTGCGTAACGGAAGACACTCTCCGTGCCTTTATGCTTTGTCACTTTCTCGACATTCCGGCCCATCATAATATCTCCGACGAATGAGGCTGATACAAGGTCATCGGCATTTCTTTTCACACTCGGCGTTTCCGCCTTCCCTGTCAGGATGCAGACGAACATCAGGCAAAAGACGATCGGCAGCGCGATAAAAACGTGAAGATTGGTCTTCTTTTTCTGCTGTTTGGTCAGCTTCAGCAGTTTTTCTTGAAAGCTTAATTGTTTTTTCATCGTTTGACACACCTTACATTAGATTAAGTAGTAAGCAAACATAATGGCAAAAGTTGCGCCGCTTAAGAACAGCGTGCTGGCAAATGTAATCGTTAATCCCTGTTTCTGAATGGTATTGGCGATCAGACCCGGTACGATGATACCGATTCCTCGGAATTCTGATATCTCAAACGGTACGATCGGGTAAAGGAAATCAAGGGCGATTTTTAAGCAGATTCCCGTTATCAGCATAGCTGCGAATTTTCTGCGTCCGTACAAAATCATAAATCTGGATAAACCGTATTTGACGATCACGTATGTAAGAAGACTCACTAACAATACGAGTAAAATAAAGACCGGCTGGTTAAAAACGAGCCCTAAATAACCCGGCACGACTAAACCGGCAGGTACGATACCTGTTTTTTCCGCGAAAATTAAACTGATTAACACGCCTAAAATAAGTGAGATATATAAATCTGATCCGAACATTTATCCTTTTCCTCCTAGCTAACGAGCTGTTTCACCTTATACTCTTGAATTTTTTCAATTAATGGTTCCGCTGAACCGTGGATATTGCCGACGCCATATATGACACGGTTTTGCATTCTTGTTTTCAGCACGTCCATGATTTCGTCTGTTGATTTATATTCCAGGTCGTGCAATGTATCGGCAGGAATCTTGCCTTCTTCATAAGCTCTGACGATCGGTTCTGTCGTCTCGCCGATGAGTATGAGTTCCTTCGTTTTAATGTACGGAAGCACGTCGTTTGCGAACTGAATCGTTCTGTCCACACGGTCGGCGCGGCAGTTCATGATAACGATCGGTTCATCTGTCGGGTAGCCGATTTCCTTTACACGTTTCCATATATTTAAAGTAGAAGATGCATCATTTGCGGCAAAGCCGTTTACGAAATGACCGGGCTCCTTCGTGCTGAGCAGCGGCAGGATTCTCATGGCGCCAGGATCAGGCGGCGCATTCAGCATTCCTTTAAACGCCGTTTCTTCATCTATCCCAAGAGCCTGGGCAACGCCGAGCGCAAGGGAAGCGTTATCAGGAAAGACCATATATTCAAATTTTCGAAGGTATTCATCTGTAATTTTAGAGTTATCCGCAATAATGACCTCGGTATTCCGCTCTGCGGCTTTTTCTTTAAAGAAGTCTGTGTATTCACTGTCTGTAATGACAAGGTGACCGTTATACGGTATCGTCGCGGTAAATGCTTCAGCGATTTCATCAAGCGTCGGCCCCATGACGTCCATATGGTCTTCAAGCACATTCACGATGACGCCGATGTTGGCTTGAAGGAGTTCTTCCTGAAAGATAATCTGATAATCCGGGTTTACCGCCATACATTCACTGACAATGGCATTGGCGCCCCGTTCTACGGTTTCCTTCATTACTTCTTTTTGCTCGCCGATATTCGGGCCCTGCGGTTTCCGTTTGATCGGTTTCTCCTCAGGTGTATCCCAATAGATCATCCTTGCATCTGTTCCCGTCGTTTTTCCGACTGTTTTGTAGCCCGCCTCCATCAGTATTCCGGTCGTCAGCCTCGTTACGGTTGACTTTCCGCGGATACCATTAATATTGACGCGTACTGGCAGAGCATCGATATTCTTCTGATGCCGCCTTTTTTCAATGATTCCGATGATTAGTACGGCAGCACAGGCTATAATGAGTAACCACATTGATTTTTGACATCTCCTTCTGTATTGATAAATTCATTCATCAGTATATAGCTTCACTATGAATTCTCAATCGGCATTATGTAACATAATCTTCCCGCTTTCACTGAGCCAAACTTCTCTATTAGTGACGCTATTCTTCCTATTATCGAATTGCTTTTTTTGGGAATAGGCAGGACTTCAACCTTACTTCAATTTTTCAAAAGAAAAATGAATGCGTTTACATTTTCGCGCAGAAATTCATTTGGACCAATGGAACTATTCGCGTTCCGGAAGAAAAAGATGTAATGATAATCCATCTTTTCCAGCCCGTTTGTATCAGCGGTTTTCGCACTGCGCATACGTTTTGGGACTCTCTGTCCGCTGTGTGCAGACTGCCTGTTTTGTTAAGGATAAGGTCTTAAAGTCATTCATTTTTCCCCCGTATCCTGCTTTCAGTCCCATTCCAAAATAACTAGCGGAATGACTGATACATGACAGAAAAAGACGGGTCCGGAGTGTTTACAAGAAATACACATTTTATATGCGGAAAGCCTTTCTCCTTTTAAACCATTTACAGGACGTTTATCACTCTTTTGAAATAATTTTAATAAATCTTTATATTCGTTCAAGAAATATTCATCCATAATTGTGAAGTTCTTGGTAAAACATCGAGGAACTCCTCTATTTTATAAAATGCATAAAAAAGGAATACCCGCTGAAAACTACAGATAACCAGGAAAGGAGGCGGTCTGATGTCTGCGGATAAACAAAACAAACGGATTCCCGGCGATTTTGAATCGGCTGTACGGGAAATGCAGGAGCTGATGTGTGTTTGCGGTGATTTTAAAATACGAAGGATCAAACTGCAGGACCGTCATACCGCTTTCTTTTATATTGAACAGATGATAGAAGAACAGAAGCTGAATGAGTTTCTGTTAAGCGACACCCTGCAGAACGGCCCGCTTGAGGAAACGATGAATGCCGTCAGCAGTGCGGAAACGGATGAAATCAGAAAACTCATTGACGGGATTTTGGCAGGACAGGTTGTTTTTCTCAGCGATGCATCGAGGAAAGCGAAGCTGTTTTCCGTCGGCCAGAATCCGCTGCGTTCCATTATGGAACCCGAATCTGAAAGTATCGTCCGCGGCGCCCATGACGGGTTTGTGGAAAGTTTGGAAACGAACATTCATCAGCTGCGGTTTCACATACAGGACCGCCATCTCTCCGTTCATTATATGGATATCGGGGAAAGAGCCAAATCAAAAGTTGCGGTTATCTTTGTTGAGAATATCGCCAATCCGGAGATTGTGGAGGAAGTGAAGCGGCGCCTGTCATACTTGCGTATAGACAGCGTGCTTGCGCCCGGGATTATCGAGGAATCAATAGAAGATAATTCGTTTTCCATTTTTCCGCAGATCATTCATACGGAACGGCCGGATAAAGCAAAAGCATGCGTGATGGAAGGCTGTGTACTGATCATGATGGACGGGAGTCCGTCGGCTTTGATTGCGCCGATCACATTCTTTTCCTTTTTTCAATCTCCGGATGACTACAGCACGAGATGGATTTCCGCCAGTTTTTTAAGAGTGCTGAGATTTTTCGCCTTTATGATCGCGATTACGCTGCCCGCTTTTTATATCGCGCTGATTGCGTTTCATTTTGAAGTCATTCCCAACGATCTGATTATCACCATGAAAAATTCGATTGTTGATATTCCCTTTCCCCCGCTGATAGAAGCCATGCTTATGGAAATTACGATTGAACTGATCCGCGAAGCCGGTATCAGGCTGCCGAGACCGATCAGTCAGACGATCGGCATTGTCGGCGGTCTCGTGATCGGTGACGCAGTCGTTCAGGCGGGACTCATTTCTAATATGATGATTATCGTCGTAGCCGTTACGGCTGTTTCTTCTTTTGTGCTTCCTTCATATGAAATGAGCACGTCCATCCGAACGCTCAGATTTCCGCTTATGTTTCTGGCATCCTCGTTCGGTTTTATCGGCATTGCACTCGGCTTCGGGCTTATTCTGATGAACCTGTGCAAGCTTGAATCACTCGGCGTCCCTTATTTATCATCTCTGACGCCGTTTCATTTCAGCGACTTGAAGGATGCATTTATCCGGCTGCCGGCTTGGTTTATTAAAAGAAGGCCTTTTTATTTGAGACCGCAAGACTCAAAGCAGATGAAACATGTTCGGGGGTGGAGAAAAGATGAAGCCTAAAAAAATAAGCCGGCTTCAAGGCGTGTTTTTCATTAATCAGACGCAGATCAGCATCGGCATTTTGGCGCTGCCCCATTTACTGATGATGAAATCGGGAAGCAGCGGATGGATTTCCATTCTGCTTACCGGATTGCTCGTCCAGCTTACATTCAGCCTGTATATGATATTATTTCACCGGTTTCCGAAGCTGAACCTGTACGAAATGCTGGAGGAGGTGTTCGGAACACTTGCCGGCAAAGGGGTGCAGGTGCTGTATATTTTATATTTCGCGTTTCTCTGCACGCTCATTCTTTCTGTATTTACACGGATATTGGATATCTGGGTGCTCCCTCAGACTCCGAATTGGGTGATCAGCTTAATGCTGATCCTCGGTTCTGTCTATATCGCCCAGGCTCCGCTGAATGCGATCGCCAGGTTCAGCTTTATTTTAACGCCGTTTTTGCTGCTGATCTCTCTGCCGCTTTTATACACGCTGGGAAAAGCCGATATCACATACATTATGCCGATTTTTCACGGAACCGCAAAAGACATGCTTACCGGGGTGCAGCAAACACTTGTCAGCATTACCGGCTTTCAGGCGGCGCTCGTGATCGGGCCCCTAATCAACTGCACCGTCAGCCAGCGCTACAAAATACTGACGATTTCAAACATCTTGATTATCCTTTATTATCTGTATATCACCCTTACTTGCTTTGTCACAATCAGCCCCGAAGAAATAAAAATGATCCCGGAGCCTGTGCTGTACCTGTTAAAAACCGTTTCATTCAGAATTATCGAACGGACGGATCTGCTCTTTTTGACGTTTTGGTTCGTGACCGTCTTTTCAACGCTGGCCAACGTGTTTTACTTGGCAAGCACCGGCATTGCCAAGCTGTTCAATCAAAAAGATCACAGCCGGTTTGTTTATCCGCTGGCCCTGCTCGTCTTCCTTCTGTCTATTTGGGCCACAAGCACAGATAAAACGATACAGCAGCTGGATCAGTTTTTCCGCATTTCCGATATTGTGTTTGTGTATTTGTTTCCGTTGTTTATGGTATTGATTGTCCTTGTACGTAAAAAGGGTGTCCGCCATGCGCATTAAAAAAGCGGTTCTTATCAGTCTCATGTGCGCAAGCCTGACACTTGCGGGCTGCTGGGATCAAAATTTGCTGAAAGATATTTCTCTCGTGCTGACCGCAAGCCTTGATGTTGATCATGACGGTAAAAATAAAATCGGCATCACCTATCGGAAGGTTCAGTCCTCCCAGGCGGAACAGGAAACGGGCGGCTCATTCATTACGACGGTGCTCAGCGCTTCCGGGCACACCATCCGTGAAGCGCGGTTTCAATTGGATAAGCTTGTCGATCAGCGCATTGACACGTCCAAGCAAAGAGTCTTATTAATCGGTGAGAAAATGGCGGAAAAACCGCTTTTTCCTTATCTCGATGTCTTTTACAGAGATCCGAAAAGCCCGCTTCTCGCTCATCCGGCGGTTGTAAAAGACGGCGAGGCGATTGAAGTGCTGAAGCTGATCGTCCGGCAGAAATTGATCGTCAGCAAGTATTTAACGAATTTATTAACAAGCGCTAATGCGGAATCAAATATCAGCATGGAAAATTTGCAATCCATCCGTTCAAGCATGCTGACGGCTGATAAGGATTTCGCCCTTCCTTATTTATCGATTAACGGACAGACGATAAAGGTAGAGGGTTCTGCCCTGTTCAGCGGCCAGCGGAAAGTGACTGAGGTGCTCGGTCAGGATTCGACCCTCCTGACCCTTTTAAGCGGGCAATTTAATAAATCGGCTAATATTAATCTGAAGCTGTGGGACAAATACAAAATGGATATTGAAAATTATCTTTCTCTCGGCATCACGGATGCCACGCGAAAGATTGTATTTATAGATACAGATCCGCAGCATATAAAAGTGAAAATCCGTTTAAAACTGAATGCACGCGTCTTGGAATATCCAAAGGACAAGCTGAATTCTTATACGGCAATCGACCAAATGAACAAACAAGCCTCAGCAAATTTGAACAGCCAGGCCAGATCGGTGATCAGCCATATTCAGGAGCACAACTCGGATATCCTCGGCATCGGCCGGAAATATCAAACCCATTATTATGAGCGGGGCAAGCGGCTCAATTGGCGTGAGGTCTATCCTTCCATCGAGATCGTCCCTGATATCAAAGTGAATATCTCACAAATCGGCATCGTGAACTAAAAGAGACCCCGGTCTCTTTTTTTGTTGCCAACCGAAATGATTCGTGTTACTCTTTTTATGTAAACGGTTACATAGTTGAAGGAGGAGTGTTTGTTGGCAACGATTAAAGATGTCGCAGGCGCTGCCGGCGTCTCTGTTGCCACGGTTTCACGTGTCCTCAATGACAACGGCTACGTGCATGAAGATACACGAACGAAGGTCATGCTTGCCATGGAGAAGCTGAATTATTATCCGAATGAAGTTGCCCGCTCTCTTTATAAAAGAGAATCCAGACTGGTCGGGCTCTTGCTTCCGGATATTACGAATCCCTTTTTCCCTCAGCTTGCCCGCGGCGCTGAAGACGAGTTGCAGCGGGAAGGATACCGGCTGATCATCGGCAACAGCGATGAAGAATTGGAAAAAGAACTCGACTACCTGCAAACATTTAAACAAAATCAAGTTGCCGGTATTTTGGCGGCCACCCATTACCCCGACCTTCCCGAATACAGCGGCAGCCTTTACCCGGTCGTATTTCTGGACCGGACAAAAGAAGGCGCCCCATCCGTATTCAGTGACGGGCGGGCAGGCGGAAAACGGGCGGCTGAGGAAATGCTTCGCGGCAAAAGCACAAGCATCACGCTTGTCAAAGGCCCAGCCCACCTTCCGACCGCTCAGGAACGTTTTAACGGCGCACTTAACGTGCTGCAAAAAGCGGGCGTTCAGTTCAATGTCATCTCCGCCGCTTCATTTTCCATCAAGGATGCTGCCGTTTTAGCAGAAGAATTGTTTGCAGTATACCCGGAAACCGACGGAGTCATTGCCAGCAACGATATTGCGGCGGCTGCCGTCCTCCATGAGGCGCTGCGGCTCGGCAAAAAAGTTCCGGAGGAGATTCAGATCATCGGATACGACGATATTCCGCAAAGCAGGCTTTTGTTTCCGCCTCTTTCAACCATCCGCCAGCCTGCATATGAGATGGGAAAACAAGCGGCAAACCTGCTGCTGCAATTGATAAAGAAAGAGCCGCCGAAAGAGACGGCCATTCAACTGCCCGTGACTTACATACGAAGACAAACGACGAGAAAGGATGATCACCATGAGTGAAATTTGTGTTATCGGAAGCTGTTCTATGGATCTGGTCGTCACATCCGAACGGCGTCCGAAAGCCGGAGAAACCGTACTGGGCACAGACTTTCAAACCGTGCCCGGAGGAAAAGGCGCAAATCAGGCCGTAGCCGCTTCCCGCCTGGGCGCAAACGTATATATGGTAGGAAAAGCAGGCAATGACAGCTACGGAAAAGCGATTATTGAAAACCTGAAGGCAAACGGTGTCAATACGGACTATATGGAAACGGTTACACATAAAAAAAGCGGAACGGCTCATATTGTGCTCGCAGAAGGAGACAACAGCATCGTCGTCGTAAAAGGCGCAAACGATGACATCTCCCCCGATTATGCCAAAAGTGCGCTGGCAAAACTTCCCGGCATTGATATCGTGCTGATCCAGCAGGAGATTCCTGAAGAAACCGTTGAAGAAGTGTGCAGCTACTGCCGCGCGCAGCAAATTCCGGTTATCCTGAATCCCGCGCCGGCCCGGCCGCTGAAACAATCGACGATTGAGGATGCCGCATATCTTACGCCGAACGAACATGAAGCATCCATTTTATTTCCTGACCGGACGAAAGAAGAAGCACTCGCCGGCTATCCCGGCAAACTGTTCATTACCGAAGGAAAACAAGGCGTGCGCTACTCAGACGGCACCGCGGAACGGCTTGTTCCCGCCTTCCCTGCAGAAGCGGTCGACACGACGGGAGCCGGCGATACCTTTAATGCGGCACTTGCCGTCGCACTCGCGGAAGGACGGGACATTGAGCAAGCGCTCCTGTTTGCCAACCGCGCCGCCTCCCTGTCCGTGCAGCACTTCGGCGCCCAAGGCGGCATGCCGGCCAGAAAAGAAGTTGAGGAGCTGCTGTCATGAAAAAACACGGAATGTTAAACAGCCACATTGCCAAAGTATTAGCTGATCTCGGGCATACAGACCTCATCGCAATCGCCGATGCGGGTCTCCCCGTCCCTGACGGCGTCCCTAAAATTGATTTGTCCTTAACGGCGGGCGTTCCCGCCTTTCGGGACGTGACCAGCCTGGTAGCCGGGGAGATGGCAGTCGAAAAGGTGATCGCCGCTTCCGAGATCAAAGACGCAAATCCTGAGAATGCAAGTTTCATAGAAAGCCATTTCTCAGCGCAGACGATCGAGTACATGTCCCATGAGGAATTCAAACGGCTCACACAGAAAGCAAAAGCCGTCATCCGAACGGGTGAAATGACACCATACGCCAACTGCATCCTGCAGGCGGGTGTGATTTTCTAGAAAGAAGGGATCCACATGCACATCGGCATGACAGACATTCATAAAGCATTCGGCAAAAACCAAGTGCTCTCCGGCGTCTCATTTGAGCTTCTGCCGGGAGAAATCCACGCTTTAATGGGAGAAAACGGAGCGGGCAAATCGACGTTAATGAATCTGCTCACCGGGCTCTACCGGCTCGACAAGGGAAACATTACGATAAACGGAACAAATATGAGCTTCTCCAATCCAAAGGAAGCCGAAAAGCACGGAATTGCCTTTATCCATCAGGAACTGAATATATGGCCGGACATGACGGTGCTTGAAAACCTTTTTATCGGCAAAGAGCTGACGACGGCGTTCGGCGTTTTGGAAACGAAGAAAATGAAAGCGCTAGCAAAATCACAGCTTGAAAAACTGGGAGTCTCTCTTCCTCTTGACCGGGAAGCCGGACAATGTTCCGTCGGACAGCAGCAGATGATTGAGATTGCCAAAGCGCTGATGACAAACGCCGAAGTCATTATTATGGACGAACCGACCGCGGCGCTGACCGAACGGGAAATCAGCAAACTATTTGACGTGATGACGGCGTTAAAGCGGGACGGCGTATCCATCGTCTATATTTCGCACCGAATGGAAGAGATATTTTCGATTTGCGACCGGATCACCATTATGCGGGACGGCCTCACTGTCGATACGGCGCATATTAAAGACACTAATTTTGATGAAGTGGTCAAAAAAATGGTCGGGCGGGAGCTGACCGATCGGTATCCGACTCGCACGCCGTCACTCGGCGATAAGGTGCTCGAAGTGAAAAACGCCTCAAAAAAAGGAAGCTTTTCACAGATCAGTTTCCATGTGAGCGCCGGAGAAATCCTCGGCGTTTCCGGCTTAATGGGTGCCGGACGGACAGAAATCATGAGGGCGCTGTTCGGAATTGACAGGCTCGATTCCGGAGAGATCTGGATTTCCGGCCGAAAAACCGGCATTCGGGGTCCGTACGATGCCATCCGTAAGGGACTCGGCCTGATTACGGAGAACCGCAAAGATGAAGGGCTGCTGCTGGATACGTCCATTCGTGAAAATATCTCATTGCCGAACCTGACCAGCTTCTCTCCGAAAGGCATCATTGACCGAAAACGCGAGGCGGAGTTCGTTGAGCTGCTCATCAAGCGTCTGACCATTAAGACCGCATCTCCGGAAACCGCCGCCCGGCATTTATCAGGAGGAAATCAGCAAAAAGTCGTCATCGCCAAATGGATCGGAATCGGCCCGAAAGTTCTCATCCTTGATGAACCGACAAGAGGCGTCGACGTAGGCGCGAAAAGGGAAATCTATTCATTAATGAATGAACTGACCGATCGCGGAGTCGCCATCATCATGGTGTCTTCCGAGCTGCCGGAAGTTCTCGGCATGAGTGACAGAATCATCGTCGTCCACGAAGGGCGCATCAGCGGAGAAATCAATGCGGCCGGCGCAACACAAGAACACATCATGACACTTGCCACGGGAGGGCAGCAGTATGAAAACTGAACCAATGACATCAACTGAACAAAAGCGATTTTCCATTCACACCTTCACACAAAAACTCGGTCCGTTTCTCGGCTTACTGATTCTTGTGCTGATCGTTTCCGTTTTAAACCCGAGTTTTCTTGAACCCCTCAATATTCTCAACCTTCTTCGGCAGGTTGCGATTAACGCTCTGATTGCATTCGGAATGACGTTTGTCATTTTAACGGGAGGCATTGATCTCTCTGTCGGAGCCATCCTCGCCTTATCGAGCGCATTGGTCGCAGGTATGATGGTCTCAGGCATCGATCCGATCTTAGCCGTCATCATCGGCTGCGTAATCGGCGCCGTACTCGGCATGATAAACGGATTATTAATCACAAAAGGAAAAATGGCGCCGTTCATCGCCACTTTGGCGACAATGACCGTCTTTCGCGGACTGACCCTCGTCTATACGGACGGAAATCCGATTACGGGGCTCGGTTCAAGTTACGCATTTCAATTATTCGGGCGCGGTTATTTTCTCGGCATTCCCGTACCTGCCATTACGATGCTGATTGCATTTGCGGCCCTGTGGGTTCTTCTGCACAAAACACCGTTCGGCCGCCGGACATACGCCATCGGCGGCAATGAGAAAGCGGCGCTGATATCGGGAATCAAAGTGCCCCGCATCAAGATCATGATCTATTCTCTGACAGGTTTATTATCGGCGCTGGCGGGAGCGATTCTGACATCACGCTTAAATTCCGCACAGCCGACGGCCGGGGAATCATATGAGCTGGACGCCATCGCAGCGGTCGTTCTCGGCGGAACGAGCCTGTCCGGCGGTCGAGGGCGCATCATCGGTACGCTGATCGGGGTTTTGATTATCGGTACGCTGAACAACGGCTTGAACCTTCTCGGCGTATCATCTTTTTATCAGCTCGTCGTCAAAGGAATCGTCATTTTAATCGCGGTGCTGCTGGACCGCAAAAAATCGGCATAGTAGGAGGACCATTATGAAGAAAGCCATCATCACGATCGCGGCATTATCACTGTTTTTGCTGTCCGCCTGTTCACTTGAACCGCCACAATGGGCAAAACCGTCAAACACAAAACATAAAAAAGAATTCACTATCGGGCTCTCCGTCTCCACATTGAACAATCCGTTCTTCGTTTCATTAAAAGAAGGCGTTGTAAAGGAAGCCAAAAAACGGGGCATGCAGGTCATTATTGTCGATGCTCAAAATGATTCATCTAAACAGTCAAATGACGTAGAAGATTTGATCCAGCAGGGAGTCGATGCGCTGCTGATCAACCCGACCGATTCATCAGCGATTTCAACAGCCGTCGAATCGGCAAATTCCCTCGGCATTCCCGTCATTGCGCTTGATCGTTCAGCCGAACACGGCAAAGTCGAAACGCTTGTCGCCTCTGACAATGTCAAAGGAGGAGAAATGGCGGCTGACTACCTCGCCGATCAGCTCGGAAAAGGCGCCAAAGTGGCGGAATTGCAAGGGGTGCCGGGCGCATCCGCGACACGGGAACGCGGAACGGGCTTTCATCATATTGCCGACAAAAAGCTGGATGTCGTAACAAAGCAAGCGGCGGATTTTGACCGTACAAAAGGATTGACCGTCATGGAAAACCTGCTGCAGGGACATCCGGATATTAAAGCCGTGTTCGCCCATAATGATGAAATGGCACTCGGCGCGCTCGAAGCGATTAACAGCTCAGGCAAACACATTCTGGTCGTCGGTTTCGACGGAAATAAAGATGCGATTTCTTCCATTAAAAACGGAAAGCTGACAGCCACGGTCGCCCAGCAGCCGGAGCTGATCGGAAAACTGGCGGCCGAAGCGGCGGAGCAGGTGCTCAAAGGAGAAAAAGTCAAAAAAACCATTTCCGCTCCATTGAAACTTCAAACACAAAAATAACCGGCCGATGTTTAGACTTCCGGTAAAACGTGAAAGGATGAAGTAAAAGGAGAGATACAGATGAAGAAAACAGCCAAAGCGGCATCCATTCTGACCCTTGCAGCGGGAATAACAGCGGCTTCAGCTGCCGGAATAACGCCTCTTCCCGAGACACACGCGCAAGAAGCGGTCAAAATTGACGATCTGTACAGCTACCCGCTTGACTCTTATCTCGTTTCCGCGGAAGCATTGAACGTCAGAACAAAAGCATCAGCAGCCAGTCCGAGAGCTGATACCCTTCATTTAGGCGACAGCTTAAAGATCGTTTCATTCCAGAACGCTGACTGGGCAAAAGTACATTATAAAAACGGAAAAACAGGATTTGTATCTACTCATTATATTGTTAAAGAAGCAACAACCGTAAAAACAACGGCAAAAACAAAAGTATATACAGACAAACAAGCGGTCAAAGCTTCCCTTGCTAAAAACACGAGCGTTTCTTTCCTCGGATGGAAAAAGACAGCCGGCGGCGGCATTGACTTCGGCTGGGCGCTTGTCGATTACGGGGGCGCAACGGGATATATCAGCACAAAAGATCTGCAAAAACTGACATAATATCAAAACGGATTTCGCAAATTCAGCGCGAAATCCGTTTTTTCTTTCTTGAGCAGTCAGAAACGTCTAAGGTTCGAAATATTTCTCAGGAAATATTGTCGGATGAAGATGAATGCATACGACTCTAAAATGGCTTCTTTATGTAATCCGCCAGGCGTTTGGCATTGTCACGGATAGCCGCAGCATCGGCGCTGCTAACCCCGTACATCGCGAAAGCCGGCAAATAGGTCATACCCGTAAAATTAGCCATTGCCTGAAACGGCCTTAAGAGCTCGCTCAGTGAAAAATGGTTAGACCCGCCTGCCTGATATGCATCCTCTCCGGCACCTACGGAAACAGCCAGCAGCAATTCTTTGCCGTGCAGCGCCTTTCCTTTGGAGCCGTAAGCCCAGCCATACGCCAGCACATGATCCATCCATGTTTTTAAAAGCGGAGGCGCACTGTACCAGTACAGCGGGAATTGAAATACGATCCGGTCATACTGTTCACACAGCTGCCGTTCCTTTTCCGCATCTATTTTCCCGTCCGGATATTCTTTATAAAGCTCACGGACCGTGATTTCATCATGATTTTTTAATTCTTCTGTCCACGCCTTATTGACCGCTGAGTTGTCCATGTCAGGATGAACCGCTAATACCAATACTTTCACAGCTACCACACCTTTCCCTTTTGACTGTATTTTACCTAATCTTTGCCGGTTCAGCCAAATAAAAAGAAAGCCCCCGAGAAAAATAAGGCTTTCTTTTTTAATTTATTCCGGGCTTCCTTCGGTTGTTTCGATATCCTTCGCAAAATTCGGATTATCTAAATTTGCGTTGAAAAAGTCCGCCGTATTCGGAAGCTTGAGGTTCATATTCATTTTTTGAGAAATGGTCACTTTACAATCTTTAATGACATAGTCAAACACGTGTCCGCCGGAATTGCGTCCTTCATCAATGAAGTGCAGGTGATATCCGGAAACAGCAATGCCGTTTGCGTAACCCGGCGTCCAGAAGCCGGCGATTGTACCCTGAATGTCGTCAAAGTTGAACACAGGCTGTGTTTTTACCGCTTCGATCATCGGAACGTACGGTTTCTCCTGGCGTTCTACCGTTCTTGTCTGCACCTTTTTAAATACGCCGTCCAAACGGATCGCATAAAATAAGTTTTTACTAGGCAGAAGGCTGGCGATTTCCTGCTCGAATTCTTCACGGGTCATTTCGCCGTCGATCGTATGCGTCATATCAGGCGTGAAAAATGTGAATGAGCAGAATGGTGACAGGTCTCCGCCTTTAACAGGCGTAGCCGTTCCGTCGCCGCGCAGACGGTAAAATTCTCCGTCAAATCCGATTAATTCGCCGTCCAGTTTGTTGAACGTGCCGATTCCGAAATCACCGAACTTCGGAATGTCAGCCATATCAAAATCTCCGTCATATACTCCGTCCAGCAGAGATGTCATTGTTGAGACTTGATAGATCTGATCCTCAGGTGAGCCTTTTTCTCCGCGGCTCATCATATGGATGTCGCTTGCGTTTTTCATATTCCCTTCACTCCTTTTAAATTGGGCTGTTTTAGAAAACAGGTCATGGTGCGCAGAGTGCTAGAGAGCTTTTGCTTTCATTTTTTCTTTGAATTGCTTCGGAAGCATGTCGCTTGATAAATGGACATTGTCACTGTAATCGACAGGAATGTCAATGATGACAGGGCCTTCTGTGTTCAAGCCTTTTTGCAGCACGTCTGCCAGCTGTTCCGGTGACTCAACGCGCAAGCCGGTGGCGCCGAAGCTTTCTGCATATTTTACGATGTCAATGTTTCCGAAATCTACGCATGATGTACGGTTATATTTTTTCATTTGCTGGAATGCGACCATATCATATGTGCTGTCATTCCATACAAGGTGAACGATCGGCGCTTTTAAGCGGACTGCCGTTTCCAATTCCATTGCAGAGAACAGGAATCCTCCGTCTCCTGAAACGGATACGACTTTTTCACCCGGATTCACCAATGTGGCGGCAATCGCCCAAGGAAGCGCTACGCCCAATGTCTGCATGCCGTTGCTGATCAACAGTTTCAGCGGCTCATAAGCGCGGAAGTAGCGGGACATCCAGATCGCGTGAGAACCGATATCGCAAGTGACGGTTACGTCGTCATCAATTGCATTGCGCAGTTCTTGGACGATTTGCAGAGGATGCACTCTGTCGGATTTATGGTCGCTTGGCGCCTTCTCGCTGTCTGTGAGCATCTGTTTTAATTCGCTCAGCACTTCTTGTTCACGGCTGCCCATATCAAATGTCACAGCGTCGTGTTCAATTTGTTTAACCGTAGCGGCGATATCGCCTAATAATTCTAATTCCGGCTGATAGGCATGATCAATATCGGCCTGGATTTCGTCAAGATGGATAATAGCACGGTCACCGTTTACGTTCCAGAACTTCGGATCGTATTCAATCGGATCATAACCGATCGTTAATACGACATCCGCCTGTTCAAGCAGAAGATCGCCCGGCTGGTTGCGGAACAGTCCGATCCGGCCGAAATATTGGTCTTCCAGCTCTCTGGACAATGTGCCGGCCCCTTGGTACGTTTCTACGAAAGGCAGTTTTGTTTTGGCAAGCAGTTTGCGGATTTGTTTTACCGCCTCCGGTCTTCCGCCTTTCATGCCGACTAACAGAACGGGAAGTTTCGCCGTCTGGATTTTCGCGATAGCCGCGCTGACCGCTTCTTCCGGTGCAGGGCCTTGTTTCGGCGCCGGCACGCTGCGTACGTTTTTCACATTTGTGATTTCATTCACAACATCCTGCGGAAAGCTCACGAAAGCCGCGCCTGCCTGACCTGCTGACGCTGCCCTGAAGGCGTTTGTTACCGCTTCTGGTATATTCCCTGTTTCCTGTACTTCTACACTGTATTTTGTAATCGGCTGAAATAGCGCCGCATTGTCCAATGATTGGTGTGTCCGTTTTAACCGGTCTGCGCGAATTACGTTACCCGCCAGCGCCACTACCGGATCACCTTCTGTATTAGCCGTTAACAAGCCGGTCGCCAAGTTGGATGCCCCCGGGCCTGAAGTAACGAGACAAACGCCTGGTTTTCCAGTCAGTCTTCCGACAGCCGCAGCCATAAATGCAGCGTTCTGTTCGTGACGGCATAAAACCAGTTCAGGTCCTTTATCTTTTAACGCATCAAATACTGCATCAATTTTTGCACCCGGAATGCCAAAAACATGTGTGACACCTTGCTCCACTAAGCAATCAACAACAAGCTCCGCCCCCCGATTTTTTCCAGAGGTTTTTAGTTCATTTGTTGCTTTTGCCAACACCCTCACTCCTTATTATGCATATTAAATATAAAATTTTAAGTAATTTGTGATATTATTCACTATACACTCTTTGGAAATTGACCTCCAATATCAATTCGCCGTATGATTAATATGTTTCACGAATAATTAACAAAGAGAAAGGAATGGATAAGGATGGAGCTTCGCCATCTTCAATACTTTATTGCCGTTGCCGAAGAACTTCATTTCGGCAAAGCTGCGCTTCGGTTAAATATGACACAGCCGCCTCTCAGCCAGCAGATCAAACAGCTTGAGAAGGAAGTCGGCGTGACCTTATTAAAGCGCACGAAACGGGTTGTAGAGCTTTCAGCTGCCGGAGAAAGTTTTTTAAAACACAGCAGAAACGCGATCGAAGAAATAGACAAAGCGATTGAAATGGCGCAGAGAACGGCGCGGGGAGAGCTCGGCCGCCTTGTCGTCGGTTTTGTCGGCTCGGCCACATATGAATTTCTGCCGCCGATCATTCGGGAATTCCGCGAAAA
This sequence comes from Bacillus sp. EB106-06-01-XG163, assembly GCF_058791615.1. Classification (NCBI taxonomy): domain Bacteria; kingdom Bacillati; phylum Bacillota; class Bacilli; order Caryophanales; family Bacillaceae; genus Bacillus; species Bacillus sp. EB106-06-01-XG163. The sequence continues at coordinate 57,254 of NZ_JBYTDS010000015.1, read as the reverse complement.
ATTCCCCTCCGTCAAGCTTGATCTGCGTGAAATTTCTTCTTTCAGACAGCAGGAAGAACTTCTGAAGGGGAACATTGATATCGGCATCCTTCATCCGCCTTTACAGCATTCCGCGTTACATATGGAAAAGGTGCAGAGCAGTCCGTGCATTCTGGCCTTGCCGAAGCAGCACCCGCTTACCGCTAAACAGACAATCGACATTCAGGATTTAAAAAATGAACCGATTATCACACTGTCGAAAGAAACATGGCCGACTTTATACCTAGAGTTTGTAAACTACTGCGAGCAGGCGGGCTTCAAACCGAAAATCGTTCAGGAAGCGACGGAGTATCAAATGGTGATCGGATTGGTTAGTGCCGGCATCGGTGTAACCTTCGTGCCTTCTTCTGCTAAAAAGCTGTTTAATCTCGAAGTCGCCTACCGCGGCATTAATCAGGTGCAGCTCACGGCCGAATGGGTCATTGCCTACCGCAAGGATAATCAAAATCCGATTCTGAAACATTTTCTGGATATTATGAATAAACGCCAGGCTTTATTGCAGGCGGATAAGGAAAATGCATAAAAAAGAGGGCCGCCGAAAGCAGCCTCTTTTTTTTGTGCTTTTATGGATTTTTACTAAATTGGTAGAAACGCTCAGTACACCTTACGACCTGTACCCGTATACATACAGTACAACTGATCAGGAGGGATAAAAATAACGGGGCGGCAATGACCCATCTAAAAGGAGGCAGAACACATTACACATATTACCGTCATTTTGACCCTGATTTCTTTCTTTGTGACCATTATTTTTATATTTTGGAGACCCGGGGGATTAAATGAAGCCGTTCCGGCGTCGCTGGGCGCCATTCTCGTTTTGTTATGCGGAACCGTTTCCTTTCATGATTTGGGGGATATAGGGTCAAAAGTCACCGGAGCATCAATAACCATTATCTCCACAATGATTATGGCAATCGCGCTGGAAAGCTTCGGTTTTTTTAACTGGGCGGCGGCCAAACTGCTTCACCGCGCCAAGGGATCGGGCATTCGGCTTTTTTGGCTGACCAACCTGCTCTGTTTTTCAATGACGCTTTTTCTGAATAATGACGGCAGCGTCTTAATCACCACTCCTATTTTACTATTGGTCTTACAATATCTCGGACTTAAAAGACATCAGAAAACACCGTATTTAATAAGCGGCGTATTAATTGCGACAGCCGCAAGCACCCCGATCGGCGTCAGTAATATCGTCAATTTAATTTCTCTCAAAATGATAGGCATGGACCTTTATTTGTACACCAATATGATGTTTATCCCCGGCACGCTGGGACTGGTGTTTATGGCCTTTCTGCTGTTTGCCGTTTTTTACCGCCGTTTGCCGAAACAGCTCCCCGATATTCCGGTTCATTTTGACTCGCTGGAACACAAACGATATCATCCGCTTCAGCCTCCGCCAGACCCGACCCAAAACAGCCGTACGAACATCATGTTTTGTGTTTTGGCATTTGTATTGTTCGTCCGGATCAGTCTGTTTGCAGCTTCTTACAACGGCATATCCGTTTCGCTCGTGGCTGTCATCAGTTCAGTCATCCTGCTTGGCTGGAGATGGTTTTATTTAAAAATCGGACCGGCAGATTTATTAAGGAAAGCGCCTTGGCATATCTTTATTTTTGCCTTCACGATGTACATTATCATCTACGGACTGCATAATATCGGACTGACGGCGCTGCTTGTTCAGTCTATTGAGCCTTATGTCTCACAAAGCATTGCCCACGCTGCATCTATTATGGGCATTGCTACATCCGTCCTCTCTAATTTGTTCAATAACCATCCCGCCTTAATGATCAGCACTTTGACCTTAACTGAAATGTCCATCGACCCATTAACCGTAAAAATCATTTATCTGGCTAATATTATCGGCAGTGATATCGGATCATTGCTTCTGCCGATCGGGACATTAGCCACGCTGATCTGGATGCATATCATCAGACAGCACGGCGAAAAAGTTTCTTGGTCAGAATATATCAAAACGACCATTATCGTTGTCCCTCTCACTGTCGTGTTTACCATTACCGTTTTATATGTTTGGATCAGTTGGATTTACCTTTAGCTCCCATGAAAAAAACTGCCTGCTGTATAAGAGAGGCAGTTTTATCATTTATGGCAGGTGCATGGTTTTTAAATGATTCAATTTCCAAAAAACAGTATCGCCGTCTGCATTGGTCAATTCAAGAATATTATCTGAGACATCCTGCAACAGCCCCACTTTATTCGGTATATCTCCTAAATCCAGAATAATCAGCTTCCCGATATATCTTTTTAATTGTTCCTCAAAATTCCGGACAAGGGGCACATTAGCGGGAACAACCGGCAGCTCTGAACTGTTTAATGTATACGGCGTCTGCTCATCGGAATAGGGTGTCAGCCATTTCAAATGATGCATCGAGATGAAAAGAGTCTTATAAACCGGAGAGAAGAAAACAAAATAATCATTTAAAACACTTGTCACATACCCATGAATGGAACGGTCTCCCGTAACAAATATTTCTGTGAATCTGCCTTTTATATGCTGGAGGGTATTCCGGTAAGAAAAGGAATGTTCCTGTTTTTCGGGATGCGGACTTTTTTTTCTTGCGTACGGTTCTTTATTCTCTTCGTCCGGGAGCGTCAATGTCATCCGCTGAAGGTGCAGCAGCGGAATATAAAGAAACGTCCGGCCGTCATGAATCACAATGATATCCTGACCGATATCCAAAAGAGTTCCTGAAAATGTCGTATTCCCCGATATCTCAATATCGACTTGTTTATCCAGAAATCTGCTTAATCCAGCCATTTCATTCCCCCCTCTCCCGCGTTTACGGACAATCTTTCCAATCATTTACGGCCGTGTTTCCACCGATAATCTATTGTCCTTAATACAGTGGCGTAGCTATAAGAGTTCTCTTCCTCCCGTTTTGAGGATCGAACGGATCTTGATGATCTTTTCGACTTTTTAGAGGAAGTACGCTGCTCTTCGCGTGATTCTTCTTCATGCGGCTTTTCTTCTTCGGCGCTCTCTTTCTCACCTTTATTCTCGTCGTCTTTATTCTCCTCTTTTTTAGCTGCTCCTTTTGCCCCTTCGCTGATGCTCTTGATATGAAAAGGATAGATCCGCAGCACTTCTTTATCTTTCACAAGAGTGTAGTGGCCGTCGGAATTATCCACAAGTATACCTTCAACTGCTTCAGGACCTCCGCGGTTGATGGATACCCATTTGTGGATCAGGCGTTTAAATATGCCGTGAAAATCATCAGCCATTTCAAATTCCGGGCGCTCCTCCTCTTGGCCGTCCTCTTCTTGTTCCGCGCTGATGCTTTTGACATGGTCGGCGTTAAAATATACAATTCCGTCATCTTCTGTTTCCAGCACGAGAAAATCATCCCCTGTTTCGTGAAGCTTTCCTCTTTTCGATTCCGGACCTCCCTGATTCAATTGCACCGTGCGATTGGTCATCCGGCTGATCAGGTCTTGAAAATCATCAGCTTTTTCACATTCTGCCGCTTCGGCCGGCGATACGGTTTCACTCGTATTTTCCGTCACACTTTTCACGTGTTTCCATTGATAATAAACGATTTTATTATCAACCTGAAGAGCGATATAATCCGATTGAATGTCTGCTAATCTCCCTGTCTTGGACTCCGGGCCTCCCCGGTAGACAGTAATCACTTTTCCTTCCATTGCATGCAAAAAGTTGTCATCAGACCGCTGCCGCTTCGTATTGCGTTTCATCTATTGTCCTCCTAGTCATTTTTCTCATAATGTAAAAAGCATAATGCATATATACGTATCACGATTATTTTCGGGAACTGATTCACCAGCCTATTTGTAAAAAATCTTTCTTCATTTCCAAATCAGATATTCCACCGCTCTAACTCACTGCTGATGAAGGCTGACCGCTCCTTAATGTATTCGCAAATCACTTCAGGCTCCCGGTCAAAGCAATCAATCTCTTCTTTCTTATATGGATCCTTCGCGACATGCGGCCTGATCTGCTCATACAGTGACATGACCTTCGGCTTCATATGTTCAATAGTAAACCGGGTCTGAAGCGTCTCTTCCAAAAGCCGTTTGTACGCTTTGCGGAAATACGGTTCATCCAGAAGCCTTGCAGTCAAGGTATTAAACCCTTGTATTCTGACATAATCGGCCTCCATCCGATCACCATGAATGTCTCTTCCCCACGTCGCATCGTAATCCCACGGAATGACTTCAAAAAGTCCCGTTTCATGATTCCGGTACAAAGCGTAATTATGAACAAATCCATCGTAGTTTGAGGTAAACACGATGCCCGCAAGCCACCTCAAATACTTATCGGCGTCCAAGTGTTTGACGATCTCCCCCTTGAACTCTGACTTCGGCACGGTATTAATTTTATAGATCATATCCTGCAAGTATAAATCGTCTTCTTTCGTTCCCGTTTTCTTTTCATAACCAAGTTCGAGCGATGTTTTCGTATCCCGCTCCAGATCACTGACGAGGGAGAAATTGGCGTCGTCATCAACCGCGTAAAAAACAGCGCCGTCCGCCAAATTCCGTTTCGCCAGAAAATATTCATCCACTGACTCCAGCTCAAGATACACCCCCTCATGTCTGCCATTGATTTGCAGGGTTACGAAATTCGCCTTTGGTGACAGCGTCCCAAGCTCCGCGAAGAAATCGAGAGACAGCTTATTCCGCATCATCGACGGATCTTTGTATTCAGCGTTTAAATGTATCTCTTTCGCCCTGCGAAATGTTTTCGGCGAATAAAAAGCGATATGATACGATTTTTTCTTAAAATCTCTTATATGAGAGCCGCGGTACGCCAGATCAATGTCAAGCCGTTTTTGATTCACTCTCAGCACCGCGGGCACCGGATCATCATCCCAAATGTCTTTTTTCAGCTCCATTAAGTCTTTCGGGTGAATAAACAGCTGGTATAGAGGCAATGTTGATTGGTCTTTCATCGGTAAACCTCCCTGTATTAATTTAGGCTGTGCTTTTTATATAAAACTCAGCGAATCACACATACACTTTTTTCATTCATGCGTACTATGTGGTAGTAAGGATCGCATCCTTAAAACATATATCATGAGGAGGTTTCAAAATGGGCCACTATTCCCATTCTGATATCGAAGAAGCAGTAAAGTCCGCAAGCACCGAGGGATTGGAAGATTATTTGTACCAAGAACCAAAAAGCAGTAAGAAGAGAAAATCTCGCAAGCATAAAAAATCCCGTTCTCACAAAAAATCTCGCAGCCATAAAAAATCGTGCCGCTCTCACAAAAAATCTCGCAGCCATAAAAAATCGTGCCGCTCTCACAAAAAATCTCGCAGCCATAAAAAATCCCGTTCTCACAAAAAATCTCGCAGTCATAAAAAATCCCGTTCTCACAAAAAATCTCGCAGCCATAAAAAATCCCGTTCTCACAAAAAATCTCGCAGCCATAAAAAATCGCGCCGCTCTCACAAAAAATCTCGCAGCCGTAAAAAATCATGCCGGTCTCACAAAAAATCTCGCAGCCACAAGAAATCATGCCGCCGCAAGAAAAAACGCACGCAGAAAAAACCTTATCGTCCTCATAAAAAAGACCCTTGCAAAAAAGACGATTACTGCAGCAAAACAGAGTACTGGAAAGACGGGAACATCTGGGTTGTAAAGAAAAACTACAAGTAACACCATTCGTAAATAGGCTGCCGGCTAAACGGAAGCCTTTTTCCTCAATCAGATATATGCCACGTGATAAGATATGCAGCCGGTTTTCTTTTGTTGTGTTTCCGAATTTTCTTTCTGTATAATCAGGTCATACGATAAAGAAAGGCGGCCGAAATCATGCATATCTTACGAGCAGACGAACTGAACGCAAAAGACACTTACAAATTGCTTTCGGGCACAGTTGTTCCCCGGCCGATCGCATTTGTCACTACGCGGTCATCCATCAACGGCGCCGTAAACGCGGCGCCCTTCAGTTTCTATAACGTTGTCTCCGCAGAACCGCCGCTTCTGGCCATCTCAGTCAGCCGCGCGGACGGTCGGCAGAAAGACACCGCGAGAAACGCAATCGCTCATCGGGAATTCGTGGTGCACGTCAGTGATGAGTCCATTATTGAAGACATTAACAAAACGGCGGCAAGGCTTGATCCTGATGTCAGTGAACTTGGCATGACAGACTTTTCTGTGACAGACAGCGCTTGCATCAGCGTTCCCGGTATAAAAGAAGCAAAAGTGAGGTTTGAATGTATACTCGAACGCCATCTTCCGTTCCAAAATGACAGCGGAGAAACGACGACAGACCTCATCATCGGCAGAGTCGTTTGTTTTCATTTGAATGACCAAGTATATGACGCCGATAAAGGCTACATACGGACAGATGAGCTGAAGCCTGCGGCAAGGCTCGCGGGGAACGAATACGCCAGACTCGGGAAGACATATACACTTGTACGCCCGACCTGAAGCAGGAACCATTATAATAGAAGAAACTAGTCAAAAAGACCCCTTTCGTAAGGGGTCTTTTTTGAGTCTTTTACCATGTAACTCAGCCTAATGTCTTATAGAATGCCGAAACTTACAAGGCCCTCACCCGTATGAAACGAGTGACACATTTTTAGGAGGCAGACGATGGATTTCATTCAGTTACTGGTTTTTTCAGCCGTATTTATTTTGCTCAGCCTTATGTTTCAAGTATTTGCCGTCAAAGTTCTCAATTTGCCAAAGCCTGTTAAAAAGCAGAAGCCGATAAACGGCACACATCGATTAATCGAAATCACACTGCTTATTACGTGCATCGCAGCGGTGACTTTTTTCAATGAAATGTACGTATTTGCGGGAGTTGTTTTCATGCTATTTTTCTGCAGCGGCTTAATGGAATGGCGGCACCGGCGGGAGGAAAAGCAAAATGTGTACAATTCTTTTTACGCGGGTCTTTCTGCCGCGCTTGGCGTGCTTATTTTTTTCATCAGTTAGCGTAGCTCTATACTCCTGCGGCCGCTCCGTCGCCGCGCGGGTCGGCCCCGCCTTGGAGAAAGCCTTCTTCATCAATGACGATCGCTGCCGCATGGCCCATAAGCCCGTCAAAATCACCAACGGTCTCGACGCGGTGGCCGCTCTGCCTTAGGGCTTCTCTCGTTTCAGGGCTGATTCTGCTTTCAACCCTCAGCCCTTCATACTCCTCTCCCCATGTCCGTCCCCAGACCCAGCGCGGCTCATTGATCGCCTGCTGGGGGTCCATTTTGTAATCAATGATGCGCGTAATCATCGCTGTCTGAGTTTGCGGCTGGCCTTCTCCTCCCTGGGTTCCGTACAGGATGTGAGGCTTTCCTTCTTTACAGGTCATCGCCGGCATGAGGGTGTGGAACGTCCGCTTGCAGGGTTCAAGTGTATTGACATGGGATCCGTCCAGCGAAAAAAATGACCCGCGGTTTTGCAGCAGAATGCCCGTCTCCCCCGCTGTAACGGCAGATCCGAACTCGAAATAGAGGCTCTGAATAAAGGAAACGGCATTTCCTTCCGCATCGGCGACGGCGGCATAAGCTGTGTCGCTTCCGACCGGCCGGCTTACCGCCGGCGCAGCCACGTTACCGATTTCTTCCGCGAGCTGCTTTGCATACCGTTTATCAAGCAGCCGATCCAGCGGAATATGAGAAAATGCCGGATCAGTCAGCACTTCATTCCGGTGCTGAAAACTCTTCTTCAGCGCCTCGATCAGCAGATGATAATAGTCAAAGGAACCGTGTTCAATCTGAGAAAAATCATAGTTTTCCAATATATTGAGCGTCATTAAGCCTGTAAAACCCTGTGAATTCGGCGGAGCCTGATAGATTTTGCACCCGCGGTAATTGGAGGATACCGGGTTCGTCCACTCGCCGCGGTGGGCTTTAAAGTCATCAAGTGTCAGACGGCTGCCGTTGTTTTGCAGAAAGGATGTGATGCGTTGAGCGAGGTCTCCTTCATAAAAAGCGCTTCTGCCTTTCTGGGCAAGCTGCTCCAAGCTGGCCGCCAGATCCTTTTGGACAAACCGTTCACCGGGCATGGGCGCTTTTTTGTTTCTCGTAAAAATGGCCGAGGTGTAAGGCATCGAGACTAAAAGAGCGAGATTGCGTTCTGTGTGGGCGCACTGGTCGGCGGACACTGGAAATCCGTTTGCCGCATAATCAAGAGCTGGCTTCAGCACCTCAGCGAGAGAAAGACGCCCGTACGCCGAAAGCACGGCATCCCAGCTGTCCGCCATTCCCGGAACGGTAATGGCGCTTTCTGTCCCGCGCAGAGGGATCGCTTCTCTGCCCCGATACAAGTCTCTCGTCACATGCTTCCCTGAACGGCCGCTCCCGTTATAAGCTTTGATTCGTCCCGTTTCTTTATGGTAAGTGAGCCAAAATGAATCCCCGCCAAGACCCGTCATATGCGGATACACGACTGCCAGACAGGCGCTGACCGCCACTGCCGCGTCAAATGCGTTTCCGCCCTTTTCCAGAATGCCGGCCCCCGCCTGAGAAGCGAGATAATGCGGACTGACGACCATTTGTTTCGTTCCGATGGTTGAAGTATTCATGGCAAGCCCCTTTACAAATTTTCTCAAGTATAAAAAGCGGCTTCGCGGCCATCCACATTCCTGAAAGAAAATCTCACACACTATTTACTTTTCGATAAGAAATAATTCTAAGTTATTACGTATCGAAAACAATAAAAAATTTCTCCCTTCATACCGTAACGTTTCATGATACAATAATGTCTACCAAATGAAGGAAGGTGAAGCGGATTGGAACATGAATACAGCATACCGAATCTTGTCCTTGATGAAACGGATAAACAGATTCTTTCGATTTTGCACGAGGAAGGGAGGATTTCCTATACAGACGTAGGAAAGCGGGTTAACCTGTCGCGAGTGGCGGTTCAGCACCGCATTCAGCATTTACTGGATGCCGGTGTGATTGAAAAATTCACCGCTGTCATCAACCCGGCGAAAATCGGCCGCCATGTGTCCGTGTTTTTTAATGTGGAGGTGGAGCCGCAGTATTTGGAGGAAACCGCATTAAAGCTTGAAAAGGAACCGGCCGTGACAAGCCTTTATCATATGACCGGACCGAGCAAGCTGCATATGCACGGCATTTTCGCAAATGATCAGGAGATGGAAGAGTTTTTGACAAAACGGCTCTATACGCAAAAAGGCGTCGTCAGCGTCGACTGCCAAATGCTGATTAAACGGTATAAAAGCAGAACGGGCATGAAGCTGTAAGGAGGACATAGCCATGAAACATCCCTATTGGGACATTACGGCGGCGATGGTCCGAACGGGCATTTTCGGATTCGGGGGCGGCCCGTCGGTGATCCCGCTCATCCGCCATGAAGCCGTCAATAAATACAAATGGATAGATGATGATGAATTCGGAGAAATATTAGCGATCGCAAATGCGCTTCCTGGACCGATTGCCACAAAAATGGCCGCGTATCTGGGCTTTAAGCTGAAAGGCACGTTAGGCGCAATCGTGGCAACCCTTGCCCATATTCTGCCTACATGTCTTGCTATGGTAGGCTTGTTTGCGGCTGTCAATGTCTTAAGCCACTCAGCAATTGTTGCCGGCATGATTGGCGCCGTAACACCGGTAATCGCCGTCATGCTCGGCATTATGGCGTACGAGTTTGGCCAAAAAGCGCTTAAAGGTTTCGGCTGGGTCACGGGCATTCTGTTTTTTATCATCGCTTTTATCGGCCTGCAAACGCTGCAGATCAATCCCGGCTTTGTCATTATTATTTTCTTAGCATACGGCGCGTTTCATTTTAAATTGAAAGACAAAATCACAAATAAACGTTCAAAAGATAAAGGAATGTCTGCCTCATGATCATGATTTATGTATTTATGGCGTTTTTTGTCGCAAACGTACTCGGATATGGAGGCGGACCGGCGTCGATCCCGCTGATGTTTGAAGAAGTCGTCAACAGATACAGCTGGCTCTCAAACGATCAATTCTCAAATATGCTCGCGCTTGCGAACGCATTGCCGGGCCCGATCGCAACCAAAATCGCGGCGTATGTCGGCTACAGCGCAGGCGGATGGCCCGGGTTCCTGATTGCGCTGATCGCCACCGTCGTACCGTCGGCGCTCGCATTGATCGTCCTCTTGCGCATCATTCAGCGCTTCCGCCAATCTCCCGTCATCAAAGGTATGACGCTGTCCGTCCAGCCTGTCATCGCCGTCATGATGCTCATTCTTACCTGGCAAATCGGCGCAGACGGCATCAAAGCGATCGGCTGGGTTCAAGCGATAATGATTGCGGGGATTTCCCTCCTTGCCTTGACAAAATTCAAGATGCATCCGGCCTTCCTGATTATCGCGGCGTTTTTGTATGGAGGGCTTGTGGTTCCTCATTTATAAAGAAAAGCACCTGGACAGGTGCTTTTTGTTTCAGTCCCGATATGTTGTTCGATATAGATAACTGTTTCTTCGTCTATGCTTCTTACATGTGGTTCCTGTCATCCTCCCAGATGGCCTGATCAATAAAAAACATTTGCAGCCTCCCGGACTGCAAGTGTTACACGTGATTTTTCCGATAAAACGTTCGCAAAACATGCGTTTCAAGGTCAGCCAGACGGACAGGGATCGGCAGCCTGCTTTCCCGATTGATCATTTTCATTGTGATCTGATAGCTGCTTTCTAAATCAATGTTATGTCCGCAAGACAAGAAGATAGGCTTCACGTCCCGCCGTGTCCGAAGCGCCCGGCCATATACCTCGCCGTCAATGAGAATATCGGTGTAGGCGCCGACTTCATTTTCAGGCATCTCAAAATCGCAGCCTTTGATTTTGAGATAGGTTTTCGCAATCCCAATCGTCGGCTTTCCCAGAAAAAAAGCCGCATGGGTGGCAACGCCCATATGATTGTAATGCAGATACCCGTTGCCATCAAACAAAAACACATCCGGCTCCGCCTCCAGCTTTTTGGCCGCTTCGATGATCAGCGGCAGCTCGCGAAACGCGAGGAAACCGGACACATACGGCACACTGATTTTCCCCATGCTGTGCACTTTTTCAATCACTTCTTTTGTATCAGCGTCAATCACGATGATACTGCATACGCCGTACGGTTCCCCGTCCTGCTCCCAATAAGCGAGGTCGACGCCTGCGCATGTGTTGACGGAGTCTGGATGGATGACGGGGGATAGGTTGATTTTATGTATTAGGGATTGTTGTGTTCGAATAAAATCCGATTCATCATTTAGATCAAAATCGTGAATTTGATGTATTTTCATTTCATTGGTTTTCCTCATTTTCATTTCTAAAATCGTCTTATCAGTTCAAGTTCTTCATTTCGATATACAACGCAATAAAACTTCCATAAGGATAATCTCCATCCCAGCCACATGGAAAATAGCCCGCTTTATAAATTTTGAAAAGTTTTTCAAAAAAATTGTCTGTTTTCCCGTTTACTGCTCTATTTATTGCACAATTATTTAGATCTGCTACGATCTCTTCAAGAAAAGTATTAAATTCAGTCGTAGCACTTCTGACATTTTCCGAAAAAATTTTCAGAAGCATGTCTAGGTTTTGTGGTTTTTGATCATCGTTTAATTCATAAAATTTTCCCCATACCTCACTCATCTCGTTTTCTTTTATATCTTTCCACGCATATTCATCTTCACCAATTACATCTTCGTAAGCATAGTACTTAGCTTTTTCTTCATCATTAATAATTTTAGTAAAATAAGAGATATCATGTGATGCAACTGCTTTAAAGGTTTTGGAAAAATCAATAACTTCTTTTACCTGATTATGATAATGTCCGTATTTCATTACTTTATACACCTTTCCTAAGTACAACCGTAGGGTTACCAACTCTCCGGTAACCGGAACGCAGCCTAAAGCCAAATAAATTATTCAGAATTTACAAAACAGAAAACAACAATTCACCTATGAAAAAACCTTGAAAGGCTTCAGCAGCCATCAAGTTTAATTAATTTTTCTAACCATTCCCTCTTATAAGTCTAATCCTCAATTAAATCAAGATAATATTTATCATTTTTCATAAGTTCTATTAAAAACTCTTCTAATGAATCTGCAATTTTTATATCATCGTAATATATTGAATTGTTTTGTTCATTGCCTAATGCAATTAACAATAAAGCACTTTCATTTGCTTCAAAAAAAATCAATTTATCTTCTTCAAGTTCCTCATAAACTTCTATATCTGGATAAAACTCAAAGTCATTAACTTTTAATCTTGCATCTCTAATTGAAGCAGGTCCAAGAATGCGATTAATATTATATTCTGATTTTTTCAGAAAGCCGTATCCAACCTCAAGAAGAAACTGTCTCAAATCATAAGGTAACCTTAATCCTAACTTATTTTCTACTTCTAAGATTTCATTCTCACTTACTTGATAAAATGTATTTTCTTTGTAAGTTTTAATGAAATCATATTTCACAATTATTTACCTCCTTTGAGTGGGAGAGTTTTTCTCCTGTGACGGGGTTCATAGCCCAACAGACATTTAAGTCATTTTAAACAGAAAATAACAATTCATTCGTAAAAAACCTTGAAAGGCTTCACTAGCCAATCAAGGTCAATTAATTCTTCTAACTATCCCATTTTTAAGTCTAATCCTCAATTAAATCAATATAATATTCGTTATCATTGAGGAACTTTTTAAAAAAATCCTCTAACGACTCAGCTATTTGAGTGTCAAAATAAAATTTTGGATTGTTTTCTAATTGTAAATCTATAGAAATATAAACACCCTCGTTTACTTCAAAAAAAATAAGTTTATTTTCATCATCATAAAGTTCATCTAAATCTGGGTCAAACTCAAAAATTCCTTCTCTTAGTCTAATGTCGGCTACTGCCCCTGGCCCCAATATCCTATTAATTGCATTATCACTTTCACCTTTAATAAAACCATAACCGACTTCTAAATATAATTGTTTTAAATCATTTGGAATATCTACTTTCATTCTTTGTTCAGCTTTTAATATATCCTCTTCAGGTACCTTATATGTTTTATTTTCTAAATGATTTATAAATTCAAATTCAGCCATGAACTATTTTTACCTCCTTGGAAAGCAAACATTCATTTTTCGTTCAGCTATTCCTGTTACATACAAAGAAGCACTTGATGCCTTAAGTGCAAATCAAGTGCTTGTCTTAACACCAATCCTATTCAATTGGCCCCATAAATTCAGTAATAATAAGAATATGTTCTCTTAATTTTACCTTTTCTAGATTCTCTACTTTTTCAGATCCACCTAAACCTAGTAAAGGAGTGTATCCGAAACATTCGTCATAATCAGGTTTACCGTATATTCTACTAGCTTCAGGATAAGGTTCCCACATTAATTCATCATTCATAAAATCATTATCTTTTAAATCATCAAAAAAGAAATCAAATCCAGATGAAACAACATGAACATGCCCTTTTCTAAAATTTAATAAATTAACGTATTTATCTTTTTCCCATACTATAATATCACCCATTGAGGTGGTGAAAATAGGAATCGCTTGCTCGTACCTCATATAACATCTTTCTAAGATATCTAAATACTCGTCTGGGTTAATAACTTTTAAAAAACCGTTTAATAATGTTCCCAAACCATATTTATCCCATACTTCTATCAGTTCTGCAGGAAGTTTGTCTTTATATCTTAAAGTAATTCTTTCATCAACTGTATCGTATTTAATATAGTTCTCAAAGGTATCCAATTAAAATGCCCCCTTTTGTTATTGGGTCAACTTTACATTCAAATAAGTATTCTTTATTTCTGCAGGTGACATATTCTCTGCCGTTTTCCTAATTTGCTCATCAACAATATCAATTCTATATTTCCATTGTGATCCTAAGGAGGAATTAACTCTTTTATCCCCTAAACCACCAATACTGTCTGCCCTTCCTCCAGCTATTTGATCTGGATTGTGAAGCGCTGCTTGTGTGTCCATCCAATCTGAAGCTTGTTTAGTCGCATCAGCTCTTGAGAGTCCTTGCTTTCGTAGTTCAGCAATTTTATCTTTAAGCGCTTCTTGTCTAGCCATTTTTTGAGCAGCATTTCCTTCTATCGCTCTACCTTTAGCAATATATCTTTCTCTATTTTTCAAATATTCGTTAACTGTTAATTCGTTCATTCCTTTTTCTTGATTTTTTAGTTGTCTTGCAAATTCTTCAGGATCATGTTTTATATTTCTCTTAAAGTTAACTTCAATTTCACTTATTCTAGGTACATCATCTAAATGCCTTACATTACCCGTACCCTTGGTGCCTTTACCACTACCCGCCATCTTCACAATCCCAAGATCTTTCACAGCAGTCGTTTTCACATCAGCATGAATGATTGGGAAAGTTTCGCCATCCGGTGTGACAGTCTTGTGGACACGAATTTTTACATTCGTCGGTACTTTGAATTCTTTTACTTGGTCTAGAATCTTTTTTCCTTTTTCAACTTTTGATGCTTGTGGCGATTTTGCAAGCGGTATGCCTTTGTTTACATGCTTCGCCAATGCACCGGCTCCAACCAAACTCAGCGCAGCTTCCAGTGCCCCTTGCTTCCGCTTCTCCTCGGACACTTTGTTTCCGAACATATCTCTGCCTGTGACGGCTTCGGAGAATCCGTTTGAGGCGACAAGGCCGTATGCGCCCATTTCTGTCATTTTGAGAATGTCTAAGGATTTTCCTGTTTTATAGGCATCTAAAGCATGTTCTGCGGCAATGACGGTTTTTCCGGTTTTGTAAATGGCTTTTCCGCCTTTGAAAGCGCGGCCTGCCCAGCCGACGACCGGTATGAATCCGGCGGCGGCCATCGCTCCGGCTGTGACGCGTTCTGCGGTGGAGAGCTTTTCTCCGGTCACCGGATCAACGCCTTCGGCTGCTCTTTTATAATCATAATAGCCGGTGACTTCGCCGGTAAAGTTGCAGATTCCGTCCCATGTTTTTTCGTACCATGGTTTATTGGCTTCTTCTTCAGCCTTTTCCTGAAGCCGTCTTGCTTCGGCCTGCTGGGCTTTTGCGTCAATATAGTCCGTTCCCTGTTTTTCTGTCGCCGTGACGCTTTTGTAGATTTCATTGCTGTGGAAGGCTTTTTTGTCATAGTACATAGGGGATGCGCTTTTCCCGTTGCTGGTGGCCTGCATGAGAACAGAATATTTGCTGAGCACGGCGTTGTCCAGAGATTCTAAGTTTTGATATTCAGCAGTCAGGGATTCATCAAGCGTATCGACTGCCGTGATCGTGTCACGTCTGGTTTTCTGGGCATCGCCCATTTTATCAGCGTAATCATCCAGCGTATATGTGTCGAGATGAATAATATCGCTGATGCCTGACAAAATTGAATCGATTTCTGCTTTATGAGCGGAGACAATCTCTGAAGCTTTCAAATCCGCGTTGGGCAGCTCATGCTCCAAAAATGAAGTCTCCACATATGTATCGCTGAGTTCTTGATCTTTAATGTCACCTGAAATGCCATTTAAAAACGCAATTTGAGCAGAGACAAGCGTCAGCCAGCTGTCGGCGATTTCCGCTTGTCCCTGAAAAAAATCTTTTATATTGTCTGCGCCTTTCCCTTTCAAAGCATCACCCAGATCGGCCACGCCTTGAAAGGCTTGTTTGAGCGCACGCAGCTGCTCTTCAAGGGCTTCGTATTGTTTCTTTCTCTTATCTGCTTCGTCCGTTAACGATTGTGATTCAAACACTTTGCTCATCGGCAAGTCCTTTCTTTCGTTATTTTACGGCGATCGCCTCGTCCTGTTCTTTCAAAGAATCTACGTTGTCTTTAACGTCCGCGATATTCTTATGAACGGCCTGCTTGTATTCGCTGATCATCGATACAAGCTTTGCCTCGCGGGATTGGTATTTGGAGGTATAGTCGAGCTTGTTTTTTCCGTTTGAACCGGCGTTCCCGATCGAAACGGCCTCCAAAGCGCTGCTGACGGATTCAAGCTGCTTCATGACGGCTCCGTATTTGAGTTTTATTTCTGCCATTAAAACCAACTCCAGCTTTTTTTGATTGATTGTATTTTTTCTCCGACCGTGTCAAGGGCTTCTTCTCCCAGCGTCAGCAGGTGCTCTGCCTCTCTCGCGATGCTTCTGGCGGCAAGGAGCCCTCCTTTTTCAATTTCAAGCTGTGTCATCTTTAAGCCGATTCGGTAAATATAACCGTCGTATTTGTCTGTGACGATTCTGTATGCTTCTGTATGGGCCTGATCGCGCCGGTCATCAAATTCTTCAGCAAAAGTGCCGGTCCAATGATGATCCAGGTGCGGCCTGAGGATGTCCCTGATTTCAGATACGCCCTCTTCCTGCAGAGATTCTATCTCTCTTTTCGCTTCTTTTAATTTATCAATTTGGTGTTCAACCTCGCCCAGTTTATGGCTGATCGTGCTGTTAATATGGCTTAATGTGCTTGAATGGCTCATCTGTTTTCACCTCGTCTTACGCAAAAAGTCGTACAAAAAGCACAGACTTTTCCATACTATATTTCCATATATTATATTTTAAAATAGACAGAAAGCAGCTTAAATAGGTTAAATGGCTTATTTTCAACAGCCGAGATGCTCATCATTAACGCCAAAAGACTCACATAAACGGCATATCCATTCATCGATCTCCTCTATGTATCCATGATAAATTCCCTAAAAAAAAGAAGACAGTGATTAACCGTCTCCTTTGCCTTGTATCATGATCATCATACTGTCGTTAACTGCAGTCCCAGTTGTACAAAACGTTTGAGAAATCTTTTTTCTTCAAATCTTCCGGTCTGATAAAGAAATTGGCGATTCCCACATCTCCCCACATCGAATCAATGTCATCATCTGAATCAATTTGCAAAAGCAGAATCGTATGGTTTTGATGAGAATAAGACCGCGGATCTTCCTGGGTGAAGGACGCATAGCCGCCGATTTTATGGCCGAATGCGTTCGCCGTATATTCGTCATACACCTCATCGTCAAACTGCTCGAAATAGTCAAAGGCATCCATCCCGGCATACTGCCTGAATTGAAAATCAGACGGGAGCACCCATTCAGCAGACAGCTCAGGGGTGATCAGCGCTTCTGATTGAATCGGAAAATCGTACTCCTCTTCAACATGAACGAAAGAAAAATCATCCATGAGCCCCGCTTCTTCTGCTGTCACATGTTCAAAATATTTGACGCAGAAACCCGTTTGCGCGCACCCGTCGTCAAAATTCAGACCGTATACGTCATCACTGACCGATATGTAAAACTGAAGAATGCCGGTGTCCGGAAAATCAGGGAGTCCGGGCATATCCGCAAAATTGATTTGAGCGAGAAGCTTCATCGGCCTGCCGCTTTCATCTTTAGGATATGGTTCATGTTTCGGAAAATAGGGGTCTCCGGCAATTTTACTGTCATACCGTCCCGTTTCAGCTTTTTTGACGTGCAGTTTGATAAAAGGCCGTGCTGACGTTTCCAGCAGACCGCGGGATGATTCCATTTGCTTCGGCAATTTCCATGTTTTTTCCACGATTAATATCCCCTTCGTCTCTAATGATTGTATGATAAAAGGCCGACGCGGTCTGCCGGCCTTTCAAGTGACAGAATCAGTCTGAGGCACGACGGCTCTTCTTCCGATTGAGATATATTCCACGCCCGCCTGTTCCGCTTCCTCAAGCGAGTGGCAGTTTCTCCCGTCGAAAATAACCGGGGTTTCCATCAGCTCTTTGTACGCTTCAAGCGGGAAGTGTTTAATTTGTTCCCAATCTGTCAGAATCAGGACGGCATCCGCTCCCCTGACGGCTTCTTCTATGGACTCCCGATAGGAAACTTCAGCCGGAAGCAGCCCGGAAGCCCGAAATGAAGCGATCGGATCGTACGCTGTCATCCGGGCGTCAAGAGCCGCCAGACGATCCGCAATGACAATGGACGGCGCGTCCCGCATATCATCTGTATTCGGCTTAAAAGACAGCCCTAATAACGCGATGGTCTTCCCCGTCACACCGCCGAGCCTGTTCAGCACTTTATCAACCAGCATGGACTGCTGGTTATTGTTGACTTTAATGACGGACTTCAGCAATTCAAAATCATGCTCCACATGTCCCGCGATCTGCACGAGGGCGTTTGTATCCTTCGGAAAACAGGAACCGCCGTAACCGATGCCGGCTCTTAAGAATTGATTGCCGATCCGTTTATCCAATCCCATTCCGTGTGCGACTGATTCCACATCCGCACCGACTTTTTCACATATATGAGAAATTTCATTAATAAAACTGATTTTTGCCGCTAAAAATGCGTTTGACGCATATTTGATCATCTCAGCGCTTCTGATGTCCGTATGATATACCGGAATCGCAAGCGGCGCGAAAACCCGGTCAAGCGTTTCCCGCGTCTGCCGGTCTTCAGCCCCGATCACGATGCGGTCGCCGTGAAAGGTATCGCGAATTGCCGAACCTTCACGGAGAAATTCCGGATTCGAGGCGATTGAAATGTTCACGTCGGCTTTCAGCCGTGAATGAATAACTTCGCTGATCCTGTCATTCGTTCCCACGGGAACCGTGCTTTTTGTCACGACGATCGCATCTTTAGAAATATGTTCGGCAATCCGTTCGGCGACATTTTCAATATAAGTAAGGTTTGCGTGCCCGTCTTCTTTTTGCGGTGTCCCGACCGCTATAAAAATAACGTCCGCTTCCGCAAGCCCTTTTTCGTAGCTCGTTTCAAATGCCAGCCGATGCCGGCCGATATTTCGTTTCATCATATCTTCAAGTCCCGGTTCAAAGATAGGGGACAAGCCCTTTCTCATCTGCTCAACCTTACGTTCGTCAATATCTATGCATGTTACGTCATGGCCGATTTCTGAAAGAGACACTCCTGTCACAAGACCGACGTAGCCTGTTCCGATCACTGTTATTTTCATCGTGTTCCCCCAACCGTTTAGAAATTGCTGCTGGGCAGCTTACCGTTATTATCATATGATCCCGGCGCCGGCTGAATGCCGGAAGCCCGAGGTCATGATAGGAAAAAACGGCGCCGGCCGCTGATAATAGCATAAGCATAAAAGAATCATCTTGCAAAACAGCCGCTTACGCTTCATTTAAACGGGATGGAGACGACGATTAAAAAAGGCCCCAGCGCTTACGGCGGGCCACAGGCAGCGGAGGTTCCTTATAAACGGCTTTGTTTTCAGCGAGAAGCGCCGCATTTTCCGTGAGCATGTAAATCAGCTCAGCCCCTGCTTCTTTTTTCAGAACGCCGAGCGCCTCCTGATAATAAAAATTTCTCGGTCCGAGATTATGGGCGTCAGATGCGAGAAAGTGGATCAAATTCGCTTCCATCAGCTGCAGCGAAAAGGATTTCGCTTTCCGACCGAATGCTCCGGCAATGCAGCCGGCCGTCACTTGGGCGGCCGCGCCTTTCTTCACAAGATTGTATAGAACGGAAGGGTTTTCGCGAATTTCCCTGTTCCGCTCCGGATGGGCGATGACGGGGACATATCCGTTCAGCTGCAGTTCATAAAACAGCCTTTCAGCGTAGGCCGGGACATGATCCGCCGGAAATTCCGCCAGCACATACTTTGTATTATGGAGCGGAACAAGCGAGCCGCTTTGAAGACCTGCCAGCAGATCTCCGTCTATTCTGATTTCCTGGCCGGGCAGAACAGTCAGCGGAATGCCTTCCTTGTTCAAACGTTTGTTTAACAGGCTGACCGCTTCGTTGACCGTATGCCGGTCCGTGTCATAGCGGTATTTCACATGATGCGGCGTCGCGATGATCGTATCAATCCCCTGTCTGACCGCTTCTCTCGCCATCTTCAGGCTTTCTGTATCATCCGCCGCGCCGTCGTCTATGGAAGGAAGGATGTGACAATGGATATCTATCATATTTCAATCCCTCCTTAAAAAGAATGGACCGCGCCCATTATGACATTATTGTCCGTAATAGGCGTAGTCCGAGTGTTTCGTTTGTTTCTTCCCGTTCATCACGGCCCCAAGGAGCTTGCACGGGCAGTAATCGAGCGCTTCTTTTGCCTTGGCCGCTTGTTCCTTGTCCGTTTTCCCGCTTGAGATCACCATAATGGCCCCGTCAGTGTAGCTGCCTAATATTTTCGTATCGGCTACGGCCAAGACGGGAGGCGTATCCAAAATCACCTTATCATAAACTTCGGCGGCTTCTGACAGAAGATCTTTCATGGCACCCGTCGATAAAAGCTCCGCCGGATTAGGCGGGATCGGCCCGCTCGTTAAAATATCCAGGTTTGCTTCATCAGCCGGCAGGACGGCTTTCTGAAACGGCATCTGTTTTAACAGCAGCGACGTTAATCCGGTTCCGTTGTCCAATTTGAAGGTGAAATGAACCGTCGGTTTGCGCAGATCCGCATCAATTAAAAGCACTTTTTTCCCCTGCTGTGCAAATACGACGGCAAGGTTGGCCGCGGTTGTCGATTTTCCTTCTTCCGGACCGGCGGATGTGATCAAAAGGGACTTCACCTCCGTATCAACGGAAGAAAATTCAATGTTTGTGCGGATCGTGCGATATTGTTCTGAGTTGATGGATTTCGGCTCAGACATCGCGATCACGCTTCGTTTTCCGGGTTTGTCTTTTTTACGCGTCAACATGTCCGCCCCCCGCTTGTTTGGTTTCCGCCATCCTCAAGTTTTTGGCAACGCTGTCTTTAGTACTGATTGAAGTAACCGTTCCCAGGATCGGGATACCGAGCAGCGATTCCAGCTGTTCTTCCGATTTGATCGTATTATCCAGATGTTCCAGCAAAAAGGCGAGACCGATTCCGCCCAAAAGTCCGGCGGCAAACGCAATCGCGATGTTCAGCTTACGGTTAGGCTCTGCCGGTGACTGGCTGTCCGCCGCTTCGGCCTTTGAAAGGATGCTGACATTATCCACGTTCATGATGGCGGTGATCTTGTCCTGAAAAACGGCTGCAACCGCATTTGCCATAACGGCCGCCCGCTTAGCATCCGTATCCCTCACGGCAATCGTCACGACTTGTGAATCCTGCTCGCTGGACACCGTGATTTTCGATTCCAGCTCTTTCGAAGTCATGGACAGATGCAGTTGTTTAATCACCTCATCGAGGATGACCGGACTTTTGATGATGACATTATACGTGTTGATTAATTGGAGGTTGGTTTGAACATCATTGAATTGGACTTCTTTTTGATTGTTTTTGGATTGGCTGACCAAAATTTGAGTTGAGTTTTCATAGACCGGCGTAAGAGCGAAGAAACTGATGAGTCCGCCTGCGGCAGATGCCGCCGCGGTAATAATAAGTATAAACAGCAGACGCTTTCTCAGTATTGCGAATATTTCCTTTATGCTTGTAGATTCTCCCATATAACCTCCATATCACTTTCCGCGTATTCCCATTCCCTCCAATGATCTTTTCCAATTACGATTATACAGTTTTAAACTGTCATTTCTAACCTTTTCAAATGACAAAATTCGACAAAAATAGACAATCACTTCAATCTGTTTTAATTTTGTAAGCGCTTTAAATACTGGTGTCACAGGAAGATTAAAAAATCCCGCGGCCAAGAGCCTGCGGGATTTTATGTTGCATATCCATTTTTAATATAAGAAATCAAATTCTCAAGCATTTCTTTTGTGGTCATCTCAGAGGACTGCTCACCAATGTCGTGCGCATGCATTAAAATCTTCAGAAACTCCTCTTGATCTAACTTCGTTTTCTTCATCATTCGTTTCCTTTCGGCTTCCATTAAATTGAAAACAAGATTATTATATGCTGTCGGGTGCTGTTTTGCAATCTCTAATACATCATTCGACACATTCGGGTTTTTATGTCCTTTTTTAGGAAAAACTTTTTCCGGGCCATGTGTTGCGATATAATAGAGGAATTGGAATCTTTTTATTTTGTGACTCGTTAGGAGCGATAATCATGCTTCAGGATATGATTGCTAAAGAAGATGTGCTCGCAGCGGCTGAACAGCTTAAAGAACTTCTTCCTTACAATGAAGACAATGTTCAGCTGATGAAGAAAGCACTCATTTTATATCGGCAGGATTCCGTCTATCGTATACAGGTTCAAACCCCGACAGAGATTTCCGCATATGTGCAGGATGTTGTGCCTGTAAGGGTCACGCTGAACTTATTTTTCATGGTGAAAAGCGGCTGCGCATGCCCGTCTGAGGCGATCTGCCGCCACGTGCTGGCCGTTTTTCTTTACGTATATGCCCAATTCGAGCGGGTCGGTACCTTTACCGAACATTGGCTGGAAAGAGAAAAGCTTGAGGAAAGCAGGGAGCTTGTCCGCCGGCAGTTTCAGGAAAAAGTGCTGCCGAATGAAGAGTCGCTGTCAAGCTGGCTCGCTTTTTTTGATTCGGAATTCTCGCTGTGGGAGGCGCGGACGCCGGCCGGAAGCCAGACGATGCAGGGCCTTTATTACGGCTATCTGTCAGCGCTCAAAAAACACGCCCCGAAAAAACCCGAGCTTAAAAGCTTATATCAGATTCATTCGGCGCTTGCCGTCTGGCTTCACATGTTCACTTTGATTGAGTCAGGCAGATTGGATGCCGAAAAAGATTATTACAGCATCAATCCATACGTGGAACAGCTGATGGATACGATTTATTCCTCCATTGACAGACTGAAAACGTACGCTTTGTCTTTTTCACTCGATCCCTTTTTAGACCGGACGCCCCCGGTGCTCCGCAGACTGCTTGTGAAAGAAGAGCTTTTTCAATACGAACGCCTCCGGGTATTCGGTGAAATGTGGAGCGCGCTTTTGAACCGGCCGAAATGGGTTGCGCGTGAACAGGAGATTCTCGAACAGGAAAGCGGGCGCCGTTTTTCGCCGGAAGTGCGGTTCGGACGGCTTCATCTGGCCTTTTTGCAAAAAGATGATGAAGCGGTCTTCCAAGATATGTCCCGCTTCCCTCCTGAAGCGCTGCCGTATACCTTTCAATGGCTCGGTGAACTCACCGCGAAAAAAGACTGGAAACGGCTGAAAGCTTGGTATGGCCGGATCGAACCGCTTGCCGTGAACTATACGAAGCTTGATAAGCCGTTTAAAGAAATGCGCGACATTATCGGAGAGCTGTTTGCGCTATTGGCGGATTATGCGCGGCACTCACGGGATGATCAGCTGTTTGAACGGTTTGCTTCCGGCTGCCTTCCCTATACCTTTACCGAATACAGCCAGTACCTGTACGAAAAACGACGGTACGCGGAGTGGGTGGAGATTCACAGCCTCGTCGGTTTTTCCGTCTGGGAAATCGAAAAGGACATCCTGAAGGAAATTGCCGCCAGTGATCCGGAAGCGCTCATCCCCTCCTATCACCGGGCGGCGGCCTTTTTTATCGACCAAAAAAACCGCAGCGCCTATAAAGAGGCTGCGCGCCATCTGAAAAAACTGCGGACGCTTTATAAAAAGGCAAAAAAACAGCAGGTATGGGAGCGGTATATCAGCCGGCTGAGCGCAAGCTACAAGAGGCTGCGCGCCCTTCAAGAAGAATTGCAGAAAGGAAAGTTGATTGATGGCGAGTCTTAAGGAAATTTTCATTCATGTAGAACAAATGGAAGATTGGACATTTACGCTGTCAAGCCATGATGAGAAGGAGCAGCCGCTTACTCTCAGTCAGATGAAGACTCATTTGTTCCAATGGCATGAGTCCACCTTTTACGGAACGTTTCTTGAAGACGTCAGCTTCATCGGCACTCCGGCCGTTCTGCTCAGCCCGTGGATGACCGTCGAGCTGCTCGGAAAAAACTCGTTCAATTCATTCAGCACCGTGCAGCTGACAAAGGAAACGGAACCGTTAATCGAAGCGGCTTCGACGATATACGAATTTATTGCCGACGGCGATTTTCTTCCAGATTATGAGGCTTGGCAAAATGGCGTCCTGCGCTTCAAAGACCGCGAGCTTTTGCTGGAAGGCTTTACGGCAGACTGGTTCTCAGCCGCGGTCCAGGACTACATTCAGTACAATGATGACCTGCTGGAAAAATGGCGGCGGATCGAAACCCGCTCACCGGCCGTTCATACGTTTAAAGGCTCCTTTTTGGATGAAGATGATTTTCTCGAGGGAATCGGCTGGCATGACGATCTGACGCCGTTTACCGTCGGGCTCCGATTAAACGAGCCTGATTTCGACGGTGACGACTGGAAAATCGAAATGTTTTTACGTGAGAAAAAAACCGGCTCCATCACCTTTTTTGACGGACTGAAGGGACTGAAAAAAGCGTGGCAGGCATACAGCGGAAAAATCGCGCGCGAACAGGACCGCTTCCGCAGAACGGTTCCCTGGCTTTCGTTTGATTCAGGAACGACGCTGATATCTGAAGAAGAGGCTTGGATCTTCTTATCGGAAGCGAGTGAGACGCTTGTCGATATGGGTGTGGAGATTCTTCTCCCATCATGGTGGCAGATTGTCCGGGACAGCAATATGATGCTCAAGGCGAAAGTGTCATCCTCGCCGCGGGGCGAGTCCTTCGTCGGCATGAACGCTCTGCTTGATTTCAACTGGAGATTCGCCACAAACGGTATTGAGCTGACAGAGGATGAATTCAATGAGCTTGTCGCAAACAACAGACGTCTCGTCAACATCCGCGGCCAATGGGTGAAAATTGATCCGCAATTTATTAAACAGATGAAAAAACTGATGGAAAAAGCGGAATCTGAGGGCCTCCACATGTCCGACGTGCTGGCGCGCGAACTGATGGATCACGGGGAAAACGGAGCCGAGGACACGGACATCATTGACTCATCGGCATTTGCCGGGATCAAGATCGAATTATCAAAGCAGCTCAGAAGCCTGATCCGCAAACTGACGGAAGCCCGGGATCTGCCGGAACATGAAGTCAGCGCCGCGTTTCAGGGCCAGCTCCGCCCTTATCAGATGTACGGCATGAACTGGCTTCTGTTTTTACGGGAAAACGGCTTCGGCGCCTGTCTCGCAGATGACATGGGACTTGGAAAGACGATTCAGATGATCGCTTATTTTCTCCATGTGAAGGAAAGCGGCCGGCAAAAAGCGCCTGCCTTAATCATTGCGCCGACATCGGTGCTCGGCAACTGGCAGCGTGAGCTCCAGACCTTCGCGCCGCAGCTGAAGGCCGTGCTTCATTACGGTCCCCGCCGGCCGAAGGGGGAAGCATTTGTCCCGGCCTATCAGGACGCGGACGTCGTTCTTACTTCTTACGGCCTGTCGCACGCCGATCAGGAAGAGCTTTCTTCCGTGACATGGAGCACCATCTGCCTTGATGAAGCGCAAAATATTAAAAACGCGCATACGAAGCAGTCCCGCGCGATCAGAAAGCTGAAAGGCGTCCATCATATCGCGCTGAGCGGAACACCGATGGAAAACCGCCTGACAGAGCTTTGGTCGATCTTTGATTTTATGAACAAAGGCTATCTCGGCAGTCTGACCGGCTTTCATAAACGCTATGTGCTGCCGATTGAAAAAGACCGTGACGAAAAAAGAATCAACCAGCTTCAGCAGTTAATCCGGCCGTTTTTACTGCGCCGGACAAAACGGGATGAAGAAGTGGCGCTTAATCTTCCTGACAAGCTGGAACAAAAAGAGTTTATCCCGCTCTCAGCCGAACAGGCATCCCTTTATGAACAGCTTGTCAAAGATACATTTGAACATATGGCTTCTCTGACCGGGATGCAGCGGAAAGCGCTGATTCTGAGCATGCTCGGCCGCTTGAAGCAAATATGCGACCATCCTGCGCTCTATTTGAAGGAAGAACAGACAGAGCTGTTAAACGGGAGATCCGTCAAACTGGAAAAGCTGCTTGATTTAATGGCGGTGATCCGCGGACAAGGGGAAAGCTGCCTCATTTTCACCCAATACATTCAGATGGGCAATATGATGAAGCGCCTCCTGGAAAAAACATTCGGAGAACCGGTTCAGTTTTTAAACGGAAGCCTGTCCAAGCAGGAACGCGATTCTCTCGTCGAACGGTTCCAGAAGAAAGAATACCCGACGCTGATTTTGTCACTGAAAGCGGGCGGAACCGGCCTGAACCTGACGGCTGCCAATCATGTCATTCACTATGACAGATGGTGGAATCCGGCGGTGGAAAACCAGGCAACCGACCGCGCCTACCGAATCGGCCAGGAACGGTTCGTCCACGTTCACAAACTCATTACGACGGGAACGATTGAAGAAAAAATTGATGCCATGCTCGAAACGAAACAAACGCTGAACGATCAGATTATCCAAAGTGAAAATTGGATTACCGAGCTGTCATCCGCTGAGCTTGAAGAATTATTCACCCTCAGCGCATCGGCGCAATCACATTAAACGCAAAAAGGCCGGCTCTCTCAGAAGAGCCGGTCTTTTATGTCGTCCTTACTGTTACGCCGCATTTGCCATGAATGCGTCACGCCAGTCATGAACAGTATCGCCATACCTTTCACAGTAAATTCCTGATCATATGCGCAACGCCGTTTTGATCATTTGTCAATGTAACGGCATCAGCGATCTCCTTAATATCTTCTCTCGCATTCCCCATCGCTATGCCTTTTCCGGCCGCCTGAAGCATTGAATAGTCATTTAAGCTGTCACCGACCGCGGCGGTTTCAGCCATCGGAATGCCGAGCTTTTGCGCCAGCCGTTTGAGCGCCTGCCCTTTAGAGGCGTTTCGAGACGCCAGTTCGAAGTTGTGATCGGCAGAGCTGACAAGGGTGAGATCTTTCTGACCGCTGAATCGGTCCCAGCCCGCTTTCAGCTTCCGCTCATCAAACGAAAATCCGAGAATATTATAAAAATCCAGATGCTCTTCTTTCTCAAAGAGCTCACGGTATGAATGAATGTAAGCAAAGCCGGACTGGCTGTATTGCACTGAAGCCGCCTGTTCCAAAACGGAAAGATCGGTTTCAGGATTGGCGCTTTTCACCCGGTCCATTTCGATATCGAGCAGCTGCCTGCCGGTTTCAGGTGTATAGATGGCTTTGTTTGTAAACACCTCATAGTAATATTGATTCTCTTCAAGCCATGACAAAATGCCGCGGGCTCTTGTTTCTTCAATCGCATCACAGTGGTACAGGCTGCCGTCAGGAGCATGAATGGCGGCTCCGTTTGCGCTGATAATCCATGTTTTTATGCCGAGCGGTTCGAATATGGAGTGCACGTCAAAATGCGCGCGTCCCGTGGAAACCACGATTTCAATTCCCGCTTGCCGGGCTTCCCTTAAAGCCCGCTCATTTTCATCGCTTACTTGATGACTGCTGTTCAGCAGTGTGCCGTCCAGATCTATGGCAATCAGTTTCACATGTCCTCATCCTCTTCTTCAGATTCAGTTACAAGCAATTCTACGCCGTGCCGGTCGAGCAGATCGCAAAAATCCTGATCAGGCAGCTGATCGGTAATCAGCAGGTCAATTTCATGCAGAGCTGCATACTGATAAAAACTCGTACGGCCAAGCTTGGAGTGATCGCTCAGCGCAATCACCTGTTCCGCCTGTCGGATCATTTTACGCTTTACCATGCCGTCTTCTTCATGCGGAATCGTCAGGCCGTTTTCCGAGATGCCGACAACGCCGATCAGCACCTTATCGGCGTGATAATCCCCCAGTTTTTCTACAACGGAAGCCCCGTATAAAAACCGGTGTTCCTTCTGGAGCTTTCCGCCGAGCAGGTGAATATCAATTCCCTCTTTTGCGGAAAGGATATCGGCCTGATTGATCGAATTTGTAATAACAGTGCAGCCGGTGACATTTAAATGCTCCGCGCAGGCCTGCACGGTTGTCGATGTGTCCAGGATGATCCGGTCTCCTTTATGGATCAGGGATGCGGCCAGCTTGCCGATTTTGTTTTTCTCTTCAGAAACGGTTTTCAGCCGGCCCGAATAGCCCGGAACTTCCTGATTCACCGACGGCAGAATCGCGCCGCCCCGTGTTCTGATAATGGCCCCGCGCTCTTTCAGCTTTACAAGGTCCCTTCTTGCGGTATCTCTTGAAATATGAAGCAGCGAACATATCTGTTCAGCGGTGATCCGCCGATGCTGTTTCAAATATTCCATTATCGCAATCAGTCTTTCTTCTTGATACACGTCCTCATTCCCTTTTTCGTCACTTATCTGTAAGTAATTATAAGTTTTTATCCCAATATATTCAATGTTTTTAAGTATTCATAAGCGAAATCACTTCTTTTTAACCATTTTTTAGCTCCCGCACAAAAAAACCAGTCTTTCGACTGGCGAGTGGGAAGGAGGTATTGCGGGGCCCGCTGAAAGGCGGGAAATCGAGGAAAAAACATGCTATTCAGCCAGCGGCTCTTTCCGTTTTTGATCCATAAACCGAACGGTATCAGCCATGACCTCGGTCACATAAACTTTTACGCCGTCTGTCTTTTCATAGCTTCTTGTCTGGATTCTGCCGCTTACACCGACCATTGACCCTTTTTGGCAGTACAATGCCGTGTTTTCAGCGTTTTTTCTCCAGATGGTGCAGTTGACGAAGTCGGTTCCGGTTTCACCCGACGCGCTTTTAAAATTGCGGTTTACCGCCAACGTAATATGCGCGACGGGAATGCCCGCTGATGTAAAACGGAGCTCCGGGTCTTTCGTCAGCCGGCCGACAAGCATAACGTGGTTAAACAAGCCGTATCCTCCTCTCTTTTTCGAGGCTGGCTTCATTGTAGTACAAGGGCTCGTGAAAGCAAAAAGCGGATAAAGCCGTTATTCGTTCAGGCTGCTCTTATGTTTTCGTTTTTCTTTCTGATAAAAAAAACTTTTGTTTTTGGCCGCTTATGTAATATGTATTTTTGAGCAGCCGCGAGAAAAGTTTCGTTTTGAGCCAGTCTTTCTCAAACATGCGGACAAACTTTCCGCCGTCCCATGCGAACCAGTAAAAACTCAGCTTTTTATCAGTCAGTGAAAGCTGAATTTTATACTGTTCCATGCGGTCTTTTGTTTCATATAAAAAGACGACATTTCCCCTTCTGTTAAGATGCACCTCACAATCTTCCTTTTTGCATACCAAGTAGGAATGATCGTCTTTTCGCCTTGAACCGTCTTCTATATAGATTTCCTTCAGGCGCAATTGATTCATAAGCATCTCTCCATGACCATATTCTTTTACATTATAATGAAAAAATAGAAATGATTAAATGTTGACCGCCTACAAAAATGATGAAGCATGTCTTACAGCATTTTCCCGGGAAAAATGATATGTGTTATAATAAATGAACGAAAAACATGGACAACAGGGGTGAAAATAAGAGATGAAAACCTTTAAACTGGTTGATCTGAATGTGGAACGTTTAGATAAAGACGATCAGCCGATTGAGCAGTTTCCCCTTTTAGACGGATTGATTATCAATAAAGAGGACGGAGAAAATCACTGGTTAATTGAAGCACTGGTCCCGGCCGAACACTTGTCTTTTTTTGACATGCTGATGAAAAGCCAGAAAGAAGCGAAGGTGTTTGTAACGATTACGAAAAAAAGCAACCGCCCCGCCCAGCTGACGGGAAGCATCAAAAATATCGTCGAGCTGGAAAGAAGTATACAAGTTTTAATTTACGGTCAAATGGTGTCAAGAAACCACCCCGGATCAGAAAGCATTCTGGAGTCGCTCGTGAAAGAAGGCTACTCGGGCAGCCGGCTGATTGAAGCGTTTAAACAAAAATTATGATCATGAAAAAGGCCGGACGTTAATCATCCAGCCTTTTTTTGTGCACTAGTCATTGTGAGGAGCCCGCTGTTTCAGCAGATCTCTGATTTCAGTCAGCAGTTCTGTCTGCTGATCTGTTTCCTCGGCTTCTTCAGCCTCTTCTTCTGCTTCTTTTTTACGTCTCAGCTTGCCTATTGTGCGGATCACGATAAAAATAGAAAATGAAATAATAAAGAAGTTCACAATCGTTTGAATGAAGCTTCCGTACTTGATATGAGCATCGCCGAATGTCACGGCCAGTCCTGAAAAGTCAAGACCGCCAAGAAGCAGGCCGACAAGCGGCATGATGATGTCTTCAACGAGCGACGTCACGATTTTGCCGAAAGCGCCGCCGATGACGACACCGATAGCCAGATCCATGATATTGCCCCGCATCGCAAAGCTTTTAAATTCTGACCACATCACATTCACCCCTTTCTATACAAAATGGGCTTTTTTATAAGCCCATTTGTTTGCTTTTATTCTCCGAGCGCAAAAGTTAATTCAGCTTCACACACGAGCTCGCCGTCAACTTTGGCAACGCCTTTGCCGCGTCCGATCGTACCGCGCGCGCGGGTAATATCAACCTCAAGCTCCAGCTTGTCACCCGGTTTTACCTGCTTTTTGAAACGGCAGTTATCAATCCCCGCAAAAAATGCGAGTCTGCCCCGGTTTTCTTCTTTAATCAGCATCGCAACCGCTCCGACCTGCGCCAAAGCCTCTACGATTAATACGCCCGGCATAACAGGGTATTCAGGAAAATGGCCGTTGAAAAAATCTTCATTCGCCGTCACATTTTTATATCCCGCCGCCCGTTTTCCTTCTTCGACTTCCGTAATTCTGTCTACCAGAAGAAACGGATAGCGATGGGGAATAATTTCTTTAATTTGCTGAGTATCAAGCATTCTCTTGACATCTCCTTCATCGACAATAGTATGTATAGAAGGCATATGTGGCAACCAATCTGTACATTTGGAAGTATATTATGAATCAATTTCTTTTTCAACCGCGCTGTAAACTGTAACCAGCTGGCAATGAGCCTCGTCCATTAATGTGTTATGATAAATAAAGACTTTTACCCTATGCAAAGAGGTTGGAAGATGATTGCTAAGTTTACTGAAAAACGTACGCTGGTGATGCTGAATGAGTGGTATGACGCCATGGGAAAACGCCAATTCGATCTAGCCCGTTCCCTTCACGAACAAATCAATCAGCATCTCCCCAAATTACAAAAGAATGCAAAGCTCAAACTCAGATATCAGCTGTTTTTCGCACGGTTTCAGCTGCTGTTTGAGAAAAAAGACGGTCTGAATAAGCTGTTCTGCGAGCTGAAGCGGCGCAAAGATGAGATGGATCATGAATTAACTTATTATTTCTATTTTTTCAAAGGGTTATTCCATATGGTGAATGGCGCTCCGAACCGTGCTGTCTGCCGCTTTAAAGAAGCTGAACAGTACCTGCCGGCCATTCAGGACCGTTTCGAAGCCGCTGAATTTTATTATAAAACAGCGGGTGCATATTACATGATGAAGTCGCCTGCGCTCTCCATTCAATATGTCAATAAAGCGCTGGAAATCTATCAAGATGAAGCCGGCTACATCAAAAAAACGCTCAGCTGCCGGCTGCTTCTCGCCGTGAATTATATAGACGAGGCACGCTATGACGACGCAGAACAGCTCTTCAATGAATCCATAAAGATAACGGACCGGATCAATGACAATAACCTGCTGTGCCACGCCTATTATAATTTTGGTTTTTTAAAGACCGCCCAGAAAAAAGATAAAGAGGCCCTCCCTTTTTACAAAAAGGTATTGGGCAATCAGCGTTTCGAGAAAGAGTCTCCCGTTTCCTACCTTCATTGTGTGTACGAAGCGGTCAGAGCACTTTTTAAAACCGGCTCTGCCGCCGAAGGACAAACCGTGCTGCAGAAAGGATTATACATATCTGAAAAAGTGCAGAACAAGATTATGAAATTGAAGCTGACCGCGCTCAACATACTGTACACCGCTCAGGAGGACCCGTACGACCGATTGCAGAAGCTCGTGCTGGAGCTGCAGAAAATTGAAGCGTGGGTGGATTTGGAAGTGCTGCTTCAGGATATTACTGATTACTACAAAAAAAAGGGCGATTTTGAGAAAGCCGCATTTTTTATTATGCGCGGCTGATCAAAACGCCCCTTCTTTTATCTGACTGAGTTGATTAAGCCCAGCATTTGGTCTCCCAATGTAATCGTGCGGCTGTTCAGCTGATAGGAACGCTGAGACACGATTAAGCCGGTCATTTCTTTTGACATATCGACATTTGAACCTTCAAGCGCGCCCTGCTCCATGCCGATTGCCTGCCGGTTTGCGCCGGTAAGCTCTTCAATCGCTGAAGCCCCCGCGCCGTTTACGGAAAACAGATTATCCCCTTCCGCATGAAGCGCCTGCGGATTATTGACATTGACGATGCCGAGATTAAACGTCTGCGAACGGGTTCCCGCCTGGTCTGAAGCAGTCAGCGTTCCGGTTTTGCTGATTTTCAGCTGAGTCAGCGAACTGTCAATTTGTATGGGCTGACCGTTCTCATCGAGAATGGGATTGCCTCCCGCTGTCATCAGCTGAAGCAGCCGGTCATTTCCGCCGGCCGGCTTGAGGGAAAGTGAGCCGTCCCTTGTATACACCCGCCGTCCGTCCGCTTCTGCCTGAAGATATTGATAAGGTGTTGTGAACGCGATATCAAGGTCACGGTCGGTTTTTTTGATGCTTCCCTGCCCTGAGTCCAGCTGCGGAGTCATGACCGTTCCGGCGCCGAGACGCAGGCCGGGCGGCGTTTTCCGCATGTTCGGCGAATTTTCCTTTTTGTCATCTATATGGTCATACTGCTGTCTGATCAGCTCGGAAAAGCGGGAGTCCCTCGCTTTATAGCCTGTCGTATCACTGTTTGAAAGGTTGCTGCTGACTGTATCCATCTGCTGCTGAAGCTGATGTAAGGCTGTTGAAGCCGTCAGCATTGATCTGAGCATCATAATTGAATGTCCCCCATTTTGTTACACTTTGCCGATTTCATTTGCGGCTTTATCCATGCTTTTATCGTAAGCCTGAATGACTTTCTGATTGGCTTCAAATGATCTGTATGCTTCCGTCATTTCTGTATACGTGCTCGTCACGTCCACGTTCGAAAGCTCCGAGACGCCTTGCTTTAATGAATACGAGACTTGGGGATTCGCCGCCGCGCTCGGCAGTTCAGAGCCGTCGGCCGTGCTGTATAGGTCATTGCCGTCCCGTTTCAGATTGCGCACGTCTTCTTCCATTCTGATATCAATCTGCCCCGCCGGCCGGCCGTTTGTCGTGACCGTTCCGTTTTCTGATACGGTGAATTTTTCATTGTCGACTGTAATCGGCTGTCCGTTTGTTGATAACACAAGGTTTCCGTTTATCGTAAGCTGATTGTTTTCATTTAATGAGAAAGTGCTGCTTTTTGAATAGCGGACGCCGCCTGCGGTCTGCACGGGATAAAACAGCTCGGCGTTTTCATTCGTTTCGGCATTCTTGGGAACCTGATTCTCCATAAGCGCGATATCCGTCGGCTGATCGGTCGTTTTCAGGCTTCCCTGCGTAAACAACGGTTTCAGCTCCTGCATGTATACGCCTGTGTTGACGGAGCCGATTTTCGTTTTTTTGTCGCCTTCTATTCGGCTCAGAAGCATCTCGGGAAAGGCGCGGATTGAACCTTGATCCTCTTTGTACCCTGACGTATTCGCGTTTGCGATGTTATTTGACAGCATTTCCGTTCTTCTCTGCTGTGTAATCATTGCGGACGTTGCGGTATATAATCCTTTTAACAAGTCTTCCACCTCTGAAATAGCATTATTTCCAGTTGCCTCACCGGAACATTTGTTCTATAATGAAAATCAGCATTTTTTCTTATTATCGGATTTACATTCCCGTTCGTGAAGGGTTTGACAGAAAAAAACCCCATTCTTTTTCAGAATGAGGTTTTATCATCAGCTCAGTTTGCGTTTTGGAAGCTTGTCCATGTTATCAAGCATGACGCCGGTTCCGACCGCAACACAATCCATCGGGTTCTCAGCGACAAGAACAGGCACCCTCAGCTCTTCGGCAAGAAGCTGGTCAAGCCCGTTTAACAGCGCTCCCCCGCCGGTAATGATAACGCCGCGGTCGATGATGTCAGCGGACAATTCAGGCGGTGTTCTTTCAAGAACCTGCTTGGCGGCCTGCACAATGACGGCAACTGATTCACGAAGGGCTTCTTCTACTTCTTTGCTGTTTACTGTAATCGTTCTCGGCAGACCGGAAACCATGTCACGGCCGCGGATGGTGATTTCTTCATGACGTGCGTCTGGGAAAACCGTTGCGACCTTCACCTTAATATCTTCAGCGGTACGTTCACCGATCAGCAGCTTATACTCGCGTTTGATATAATTTAAGATTTCCATGTCAAACTTGTCCCCAGCCATCTTAATAGAAGAGGAGGTGACAATATCGCCCATAGAAATAACTGCGATATCTGTCGTACCGCCTCCGATGTCAACAACCATGTTACCGCTCGGCTGGAAGATTTCCATACCCGCGCCGATAGCGGCAACTTTTGGTTCTTCTTCAAGGTACACATGCTTTCCGCCGCTTTTTTCAGCTGCTTCTTTAATCGCTTTTTGCTCAACGGATGTAATATTCGTCGGGCAGCAGATCAGCATGCGCGGTTTTGAGAAAAGTCCTTTTACATTCAGCTTATTAATGAAATGTTTCAGCATGGCTTCTGTTACTTCGAAGTCTGCGATTACGCCGTCTTTCAGCGGACGGATCGCAACAATATTCCCAGGTGTACGTCCAACCATTCGTCTGGCTTCTTCACCGACAGCCAGCACTTTGCCGCTGTTTTTATCAAGTGCCACAACGGAAGGCTCATTCAGAACAATTCCTTTTCCTTTTACATGGATCAGTACATTTGCAGTACCGAGGTCAATTCCAATATCCCTTGCAAACATCTATTTATATCCTCCTTGATATCTGTTTCACAGTAAAATATCCACATTGTGCCCTAATTATATATATTATCATAATTTATCAAAAAAAAGCTGCTGAACGATATAAGTTCTTGACAAAATTTTGCGGATATTCGCGAAACCGCCCGGGAGGAGAAAAAAGGGCCCGGCAGACGTCAGGCGCTACGGCTGCTGAACGGGCTCCCCTTCAAGAATTTCATCCTTCTTGTACTTTAATTTCGTCGCCTCTCCCCCTCTTAAATGTCTGATGGATTTATGATAATCGAGTATTTCTTTTACTTCATTCGCCAAGTCAGGATTGATTTCAGGCAGGCGCTCTGTCAGATCTTTGTGTACGGTACTTTTGGAAACACCAAACTCTTTCGCAATGACACGAACGGTTTTTTTCGTCTCCACGATATACTTACCAATCTTGATTGTTCGCTCTTTGATGTAATCGTGCACACCACTCGACCTCCCCAGTTGGATGTGAGAAGTGTGAAATGAGATCCGTATTCTGTAACAGATTCACTGATGATGCAGCTTCTTCGTTGTCCGATTATATAAGAAGGTTTTAGAAATATGCCCACGATCCCTCACCTCAAACACTCTCTTTGATAGGTTTGTAACAGTGTATTAGCAATGAATTGGGAATATGCTAAAAACTCAATAAGGACAAGGGGCGGGTCATAATTTTCTGCTTTTTGATCGGGGGGTTTACATCCGCGCGATCCTGCTGTAGAATGAAACAGCACAATTAGTTACTTAGGTAAGTTTTTTGAAAAGGAGAACGGAAATGATCCACGTCAACAGACGCCTCATTCACCAAATCAATCAATGCGCCCGCCTGATTACGAAGAAAGCCAATGAACGGCTGGAACCATTCGGCCTGTACTCCTCTCAATGGTCAATCCTATATTGCTTAAAAACGATCGGACCGATGACCCAAAAAGAAATCTGGTCCTATCTGAACGTAGAGGCGCCGACCGTTACCAGAACAATCAAACGCCTTGAAGAAAACGGCTGGATTCAGCGGGAACAGGGAGAAGACAAGCGGGAAAAGCTCGTCGTCCTGACGAAGGAAGCTGAATTGAAATACGACAGCATCAATCAAGAGATGCTGAAGTTCGAGGAAGACATGCTTGCGGATTTCCAAGATGGAGATAAGGAAGCTTTTTCTGAGTTTCTGAATGTGTTTTTAACGAAATAGAAAAGAAAGGGAAGTGCTGTACTTTTGAGTAAATCTGACTCGATCTGGACCAAAGATTTTATTATGGTCGTACTCGTGAATTTATTTGTCTTTGTGTTCTTTTATACATTTTTGGCCGTGCTGCCTATCTATATGATTCAGGAGCTTGGCGGCAGTGAATCGCAAGGAGGGCTTTTGATCAGCCTGTTCCTGTTATCTGCTATTATCACCCGTCCTTTTTCAGGGGCGATTATTGAACGGTTCGGCAAGAAAAGAATGACGATTGTATCCTTGGCGCTGTTCGCCCTGTCTTCTTATCTGTATTTGCCGCTACACAATTTCTATCTGCTGCTCGGACTGCGTTTTTTCCAAGGCATCTGGTTCAGCATTTTAACGACGGTCACGGGCGCAATTGCCGCTGACATTATTCCTGCCAAGCGGCGCGGCGAGGGGCTCGGTTATTTTGCGATGTCTATGAACCTTGCCATGGCGATCGGTCCTTTTCTCGGACTGAGTCTTGTGAAAGTCATTTCGTTCCCGGTTTTCTTTACGATTTTTGCCGTATTTGTTTCTTTAGGCTTGCTGATTGCTTTTATGATTCGTGTGCCGGATCAAAACAACAGCGGAACGACTGTCTTCCGTTTTTCTTTCTCCGACATGTTTGAAAAAGGCGCGCTTAAAATCGCGATTGTCGGGTTGTCCATTTCTTTCTGTTATTCAAGTGTGACTTCATATTTATCCGTTTATGCAAAGACGATCCACCTGTTGGATGTCAGCGGCTATTTCTTCGTCTGTTTCGCAGTGACGATGATGGCCGCCCGTCCTTTCACAGGAAAGCTGTTTGACAGAGTGGGGCCGGGAATCGTCATCTATCCGTCGATTATCGTGTTCTCCGCGGGGCTTTGCATGCTGGCGATGACAAACAGCGCCCTCATGCTTCTCTTGTCCGGTGCCGTAATCGGTCTCGGATACGGCTCTATCGTACCTTGTATGCAGACACTGGCGATTCAGAACTCGCCCGGACACCGTTCAGGCTTTGCGACGGCTACCTTCTTCACTTTCTTTGACAGCGGGATTGCCGGCGGATCCTATGTATTCGGCCTCTTTGTCGCTTCGGCCGGATTCCATTCGATTTATCTGGCAGCGGGGCTGTTCGTCCTGATTGCTTTACTCCTGTATGGCTGGAGCCAGAAAAAAAGAACGCCGCTTGAAGCGGACGGAAACGTTTCAATCGCAGACTGATATGACAAAAAGCCGGGGGCAGCCCCGGCTTTTTTTATTCGGCCGCTCTTTCCCGCGCGATTCGTCTTGCCGCTTTTACATAAGGAGGATGAATATACATAAGCGCCGTATAACCGAGACATGACAAAATGACACCCGCAAACCAGGAGATATCATAGATGCCGGCGAACGCCGGGACGTACATCCCGATTAAAGAAATAAACGCGCCGAGAAAGGTCGCGGCAAAGGCCCGGTAATTATAGCCTTTGTAATAAGTGTACTGTCCGGTTTCCGAATAAAGGTCTTCAACTGAGAGCCGCCTTTTTCTGATGATAAAATAATCAGCCATCATCACCCCGGCCACCGGTCCGAGCATCCCGCCGATGAGCCCGAGAAACGCATAAACATTCGTGGCGCTCTCCATCAGCTTCCACGGTATTGTGAACAGAGCCAAAACGGCGGTCAAATACCCACCCCTCCTGAATGTAATATACTTCGGCAGGACATTCGCCAAGTCATAGGCCGGTGACACGATGTTTGCCGCCACGTTAACCGAGACGGCGGCGATGCAAAGTGTGATGACCGAAAGAGCGATAACAAAAGGATTATCAAACCGGGCCAAAATCTCCACCACATCCCAAATCGGTTCTCCGAATGCTACTTGTGATCCGGATGTCACCGTGATGCTTGCAAACGCGAACAGCGCAAACGTTCCCGGCAGCCCGTAAAACTGGCCGCGAATCTGTTCTTTTTGCGACGCGGCGAACCGGGTGAAGTCAGGGATATTCAGGATCAGCGTCGCCCATATTCCGATAATGCCCGTCACCCCTGCTGCAAACGGCCAAAACGTTTCAGAAAAGGTGTGGAACTTTCCCGGCTGTGAGTAAATCGGTCCGAGCCCGCCGGCAATATCTATCGCCCACCAGACCATGCCGCCGAAGACGAGATAAACAAGCGGGCCCGCCCACACTTCAAATTTTTTGATTGATTCCATGCCGTGCCGCAGTACAAGCAGATGAATGCCCCAAAAGAAAATGAACGACAGAAAACCCGGCAGATGAAGCCCGAGTATATTCCAATCTCCGCCGAGACTCCCCCAGCCCAGCCATATGTTCAAAAGCAGAATGTGTAAAGCCGTGCTCCCGGCAAATGTTTGAATTCCGAGCCACATGATGGCTGTAAACGCCCTGAGAAGCGCCGGAATGTTAGCGCCGTATATTCCGTAAGAAGCCCTGATAATGACCGGAAAAGGCAGTCCGTATTTCGTTCCGGCATGGCCGTTCAAGGCCAAAGCGGCGAACAAAATGAGTGACGCCGTCACGATAATGGCGAGCACCTGCCACGGAGAAAGACCGATCGCAATGAGCCCGCCCACAGTCGCGTAGGTCGGGATATTATGAATACAACCCATCCAGATGGATGCAAAATTCACCGCTTTCCATGTCCGTTCGCCGTCTTCTAAAGGCAGTAAATCTTTGTTGCTTAGCCGATCACTCGTTGTTTTTTTCATTTTCTCCCTCCCGCATGTGCGTTTTCCTTACATCACATGTGAAAAAATATAACTGAAAATTCCGTAAATAACATTGGTCGCTGTCGACAATAATCGTTTTGATTTTTGAGCACATTACACAAAAAAAGAGACGGGGAGAGCCCGTCTCTTTTTGTTGCGCCTGTTAAGAGGCTTTTTTGAGGAGAACCGAAAACCGGAACGCCATCAAAAGGCTTACAGCGCCGACAACGATAAGAATCGTCCCAAGCATATGAAAATGGCCGGCGGTAATTTCTTTTCCGAAAAGAATGCCCAAAATGACAGAAGACAAAATCGAACCGAGATACCGGCAGGTCTGAAACAGGCCGGACGTTGTTCCGACCATGTCGGCGGGGCTCGTTGTCAGCATGGCCGCCTGAAACGTGACATTTCCGAAGCCGTAGCCGACACCCAGCACGGACAGGATCAGCCCTTTTCCTATCATGGGCGCCTGAAGAAAGAAAAACGTTAACAGCACCGCTCCGATCGCGGTCAGGCAGGTTCCGGCAACAATCGGCTGAAGAAGCCCTTTCTTATCTATCCATTTTCCGGTCAGAGGCGACACCAGAATACTCATGCCCGACATAAACAGCATAATCAACCCGCTTGTCTGAACGGACAAATGCATTTCATCCTGAAAATAGCTCGGAAGCCCGAAAAAGATGCAGTAAAAGAATATATTCAGCAAAATAAATTGAATATACACCGACGATAGTTTCCGATGCGTTTTAAACAGCCTGACATCAATAAACGGTTTCTCTGTTTTCAGCTCGCGCCAGATAAACAGCCCGACAAACAAAAGCCCAAATACGCCTTCTGTATAGTGAGGCTTCGTACTGAAGGACAATAAAAACGACAGGAGAAGGATAATCGCCCCGGCAAACAGGAGTATCCCGATCGTATCAAGCTGGCGGAGCACACCTTTCAAGCCGCCGATCTCGCGTTTTTCATCTTTCGGAAACATATACATTCCGAGAAAAAAGCTGAGAATGATAAACGGCAGATTGACGAAAAAGATTGCCGGCCACCCTCCCCAAACGATCAGAAAACCGCCGAGAGTCGGACCGAGCGCCGTCATGGCTGATGCAAAGATTGACAGGACGGCCAGCGCCGAAGCCTGCTTCTCCCGTATATTTGAACGGATCAATCCGACGCCGGACGGATATATCGCGCTGCTTCCGATCGATTGAAAAAGCCGCATGACCAGCAAAGTCATAAAAGTCGGCGCAAACGGCGCGCCGACCGCTGAGACGGCAACAAGCAGAAGCCCGATCAAAAACAGCTTCTTCCTGCCGAGCATATCACCGAGCTTCCCGGTAACAGGCTGCGCCACCGCGCTGGCCAGATAAAAGGACGATATCAGCCAGGACACCGTTGTAAACGACAGGTGAAATTCATGCTGAATACTGTGAAGCGCAAGAGAAATCATCGACGAGTTCAATGGGTTCAGCATCGTCCCCGAAGCCACGGCTGTCAAGAACAGGACGCGGCTTTTTTTGGAGATTGTCATTTTGTCTGTGCGATAAATTCTTCCGTCGTCCGGCTTCTGCCGATTTTCGGGAAGATAAACTTGAGTGTCGCTTCGTGCTGTTCATCGCTGAATGTCGCCATCGCGTCAGTTACGAAAACTTGCTGATACCCGAGCTGAAAAGCTTCTCGCGCCGTGCTCTCCACACCGATGTTTGTCGCAATCCCGCATAACACAATCGTGTCGATCCCCCGTCTTCTGAGCTGAAGGTCCAGGTCCGTGCCGAAAAACGCGCCCCACTGCCGTTTTGTTACCGTATAATCATTTTCTTTCACTCCGATGTCAGGCACAAATTCAGCCCAGTCCGCCGGCGGAGCCGAATGGCCCGCCGCCTCTTCATCCGTCAGCGGCTTCAGCGCATCCGCTCCGTCATGAAAATCCACGTTCACAAAGCTGATAAATCCGCCTTTTTCCCGGAACACCTCAATTAATTTTTTCGCGTTCGGCACAACGGTACCGCTTTTATCCATCGGCACAATGCCTTTTTGTAAATCAATAAGGACCAAAGCCGTTTTTTCAAATTGCAGATTTAATGATGTTGTCATAATGATTCCTCCTGATGCAGTTAGTGTTTCTCACCCCGTTTATTTTACTCTTTCCCGGACAGGATTTCTTCCGCCGTGCTCCGGCGCTCTTTTTATGGATATAAAGTCGCACGGCACCCATTTGAAAAAGCAGCATTATGAACGCAAAAAACCATGTCAGATAACCTTACATGAAAATGTTTTATCGTTCTTTTTTCTCTATAATAATGAATTAATCACAATTACATTCTGAATGAGACGGAGGAATACAACATGCAGATGGGCGATACAGTATTTATGTTCTTTTGCGCTTTACTCGTGTGGCTGATGACCCCCGGGCTGGCTTTGTTTTACGGGGGAATGGTAAAAAGCAAAAACGTGCTCAGCACGGCGATGCATAGTTTTTCTTCTCTCGCCATCGTATCCGTCGTTTGGGTTTTGTACGGATATTCACTTGCTTTTGCCCCCGGGAATACATGGCTTGGCGGGATTGAATGGGCGGGGCTGAAGGGGGTCGGCTTTGAACCCGGAAGTTATAGTGATACGATCCCGCATTCCTTGTTCATGATGTTCCAAATGACGTTTGCCGTACTGACGACGGCCATTATTTCCGGAGCATTTGCTGAACGCATGAGATTCAGTGCTTTTCTTGTATTTTCCTTTTTGTGGGCTTCCCTCGTATATACGCCCGTTGCGCACTGGGTATGGGGCGGCGGCTGGATCGGCCAAATGGGCGCTCTTGACTTCGCAGGCGGAAACGTCGTCCACATTTCTTCCGGGGTCGCCGGGCTCGTGCTGGCGATTGTGCTCGGGAAACGCAAGGACGGCACGGCGGCTTCCCCTCACAACTTAATTTACACGTTCTTGGGCGGAGCGCTCATCTGGTTCGGATGGTTCGGCTTCAATGTCGGCAGCGCCCTCACGCTTGACAGTATCGCGATGTTTGCCTTCATTAACACAAACACCGCGGCTGCAGCCGGAATTATCGGCTGGATTTTAATCGAATGGATGCTGAATAAAAAACCGACCATGCTGGGTGCTGTATCAGGCGCAATCGCCGGGCTTGTCGCCATTACGCCGGCTGCCGGGTTCGTTACGCCATTCTCTTCCATCGTAATCGGTTTCATCGGCGGGCTTGTCTGCTTTTGGGGCGTTTATTGGCTCAAAAAGACTTTCGGTTATGATGATGCGCTTGACGCTTTCGGCCTGCATGGGATCGGCGGGACATGGGGCGGCATCGCGACCGGTTTATTCGCAACCACTTCCGTCAATGACGGCGGGGCAAACGGGCTGTTTTACGGCGATCCGGGACTGCTCTGGAAGCAGATTGCGGCCATTGCGGCAACCTATGTATTTGTATTTATTGTCACTTTCGTTATCATTAAAATTGTAGGTCTGTTCATTCCCCTGCGCGCCAGTGAAGAAGAAGAGTCACTTGGGCTTGATTTAACGATGCACGGGGAAAAAGCATATCAGGACTTATAAAGTGAGGAGTGGCTTAGATGAGCGGTCAAATGTTCAAGGTAGAAATCGTTACGCGTCCGGCTAAGTTTGAAACATTGAAACAGGAACTCGGTAAAATCGGAGTCACATCGCTGACCTTCTCCAACGTACACGGCTGCGGCCTTCAAAAAGCCCACACCGAACTGTACCGCGGAGTCAAAATTGAGAGCAATGTGTATGAACGGCTGAAAGTGGAAATCGTTGTCAGCAAGGTCCCCGTTGATCAAGTCGTGGAAACGGCGAAGAAAGTGCTGAAAACGGGAGAGCCCGGAGACGGCAAAATATTCGTCTATGAAATCGGAAACACGATTAATATCCGCACCGGAGAAGAAGGACCAGGAGCTTTATAAACAGGCAGAACGCCCGGAGACAGAAATGTCCCGGGCGTTTTTTTCGGGCTTCATTAAAAAGAAGAAACCTTTTTTTCATGCGGGACAGGCCGCTTATGCCGTACGGGTTGTTTTTTCGCATATGTACTGATATTGACCAGTATGCCGCACAAAAACAGCGTCATAATCAATGAAGAACCGCCGTAGCTGATAAACGGAAGCGGCACACCCGTAACCGGGAGAAGTCCGCTCATCGCTCCCAAATTCAATACAACCTGAAACATTAATTGAAACGTAATTCCGATGGCAAGAAGCTTCCCGAACGGGTCATCAGCCCGCACGGCCGTTTTTACGCCGAGAAGCATTAACGCAAAATATAATCCCAAAACGATCAGAACACCGAATATCCCCAGCTCTTCGCTGATCACGGCCATAATGAAATCGGTATGCGCCTCAGGCAGATAGTTCATTTTTTCAACACTGTTTCCAAGCCCTCTTCCGAAAAACCCGCCTCCGGAAATAGCAAAATAGGATTGAATCAGCTGATAGCCGTCCCCATTCGCGTCACCAA
Source organism: Bacillus sp. EB106-06-01-XG163 (assembly GCF_058791615.1). Lineage (NCBI taxonomy): Bacteria > Bacillati > Bacillota > Bacilli > Caryophanales > Bacillaceae > Bacillus > Bacillus sp. EB106-06-01-XG163. Next base: position 14,318 of record NZ_JBYTDS010000015.1, on the reverse strand, counting down.
ACGGATTGGTAAAGGAAACGAGGCGCTTCACACGATAGGAAGCGGAAAATGCGAGATAAACAACCCCCGACACCGCCGTCGCGCCGAGCACGAACAGATGGCGCTTTTTCAAGCCGGCACATAATAAAATCGACCCGCACGCCGCCAGGATTAAGGAAGCCGTCCCTAAATCAGGCTCCGCCAATGTCAGCAGAAAAGCAGTTCCCAAAATCACTAAAGGCGGCAGAACCCCTTTCACAAATTGATGAATGTACGGCTGCTTTTTCGTATAAATCGAAGCGAAATACAAAATCATGGCGATCTTCGCCAATTCAGACGGCTGTACGACAAGCGGGCCCGCTCCCAGCCACCTGCGGGAAAAATTCCGCTCCAGCCCGATTCCCGGTATCAAGACGAGCAGCAGCAATACCAGCGAACCGACCACAAACAGCGGTACAAGCCGCGCATACCGCTTATACGGCAGACAGGCGGCAAATAGAAATAAGCATAATCCGATCAGTAAAGAGGCACTCTGCTTATGGAAGAAATAGGATGGATCTCCGTACCGCTGAGACCCCATCACATCACTGGCGCTGTACACCATTAACAAGCCGAATCCGCAAAGCAGCATAATGACAAACACAAGCGGCAGATCGGCGTTTTTCAAACGTTTCAGCAACGGACAAAACTCCTTCGGCTATTCTTTTCCCGCATACTTGACGCACAGTAATACAGTCACGTTTCATTCTGTTTACTTTTTTATGATTATTTTTAATACCAATTGTGTCTCATAGAAAAAAGCATTACACTGTTCATATAAAATAAAGATAAAAGGTGATATTTGTGAATTACGAACTATTTAAAGCGATCAATGGTTTGTCGCACCATAGTGCCATTCTCGACTCTATCATGGTATTTATTACGGAATACGCCATTTACGCCTACGCCCTTTTCCTGCTTGCCATGTGGCTGTTCGGAAGCACAAAAGGCAGACAAAACGCCCTGTACGCGGGCTTCACGGGTGTTGCAGCGCTTATCGTCAACTACCTCATCACGAAAGTCTATGTCGAGCCGCGCCCCTTTGTCGAACATACGGTTCATACGCTGATCCCTCATGCCGCGGATGCTTCATTTCCGAGTGACCATACGACAGGCGCTTTGGCGATTTCAATTGCGATTCTGTTCCGCAACAAAAAACTCGGCTGGCCGCTTGTGATTTTCGGCCTTTTGACCGGCTTCTCAAGAATTTGGGTCGGCCACCATTATCCGATCGATGTGCTCGGAAGCATTATCGTTTCCCTCATTGTCGGATTCCTGCTGTTCAGATTTTCAAATGTGCTTCGTCCGATTGTCGATCTGATCGTGCGAATCTATGAAAGTATCGTTCATAAAAGCAAATCGACAAACCATAATATATAAAAAAAGCCGGCGTCTGTCACAGACTGCCGGTTTTTGTATGTTTGGCTGTATGCTTTTTCCTTTGTAAAGCACAGAATGCGGCAATGCCGAGACTGTCAATCAGCACATCGCGGAGGCATCCGTTTCTGCCGAAAAAGAGCTGGACGATTTCTGTCAGGAAAGCGGCGGCCAATGCATACAGCACCGCCCTCTTCATGCGCCTGCGCTCCCTGAAAAACAAATAGGCGAGCACAAAAAATGAAAACGCGTGCCCGAGCTTTTGAATCGCCGCTTCCGGTATGGCGAGCTCCGCCATATCGAACACAAAGAAACCGGACACATCCGGATGCGGCGTGAAACGGAAGGACACCGTCTGCGACACAATCATATCGTGAAAGCTTTCCGTCAAAGCAGAAACGAAAACAAAGACGAGCCACCCGGCCGCCAGACATTTATTCATTCAGCATCTCCTTCGTTTTCTACTAGTATAAAGGCACATGCGGCAATATGAAAAGCGCCTATCTGAGCTGATAGGCGCTTTGGGATCAAGATTACTTGCCCGAATCTTTCATTGAGCCGTCATCTTTACCATCTGTCTTGTCTTTTGTGCCGTCCTCTTTGTCACCTGGTTTTTCTTCGGTTTCTTTTTTAGGCGTCACATCTTTTTTCTCGGAAGACTGCTGAATTGACCCTTCCGTTTCTTCTGTCACAGCGTTTTTCTCTTCAGCCGCCGCTTTTTCAATAGATGTTACCGGCTTGTCCATAAAATTGAGCGGGTTCATCGCTACGCCGTCCTTGCGGATTTCAAAGTGCACGTGATTTCCGCTTTCTTCACTGTAAAGGTTTTTTCCGGATTTACCGATGACCTGGTTCTGCTTTACTTTGTCGCCCTGATCCACGCTGACTTCAGATAAAGACTGATAGACAGTAGACAGGCCGTCTGAGTGTTCAATTTCAACCACATATCCCAGTACCGGGTCTTTAGCAGCTTTAACAACCGTACCGCTCAGAGAAGCAGAAACATCAAATGATTTTCCGTCTTTCTCAGCTAAGTCAATTCCTTTACTGAGGCTGTACGTGTTATTATAGTTAACAAGTGCTGCTTCTTTCTCTTTTTTTGCGGCATCAGTTTCATAAAACTTTTTCACAACAGAAACATTTTCAGAATGAGCAGCCGGCATTGCGACGTTTTCCATTGACTTGCCTACTTCGACGGCATCGTCTTTGCCGCTGTCATACGCGGAGTTTCCGCCGTTGTTCGTCAGATTGTCCTTCACATCATTCGAAACGGATTGATACCAAAGGACAGCTGTTAAAATGACGGCCGCACTGACTAAGTAGATTGCAGGGAATATCCAGCGTTTGCGAAAAAACCGCTGAAGTTTTTTGACTTGAGAAGTTTTCTTTTCTTCCTCTCTCATTTGTTCATCACCTCAGCAACATTCTGAACACTTTTCTGAAAATATATACACATCCATAAAAAACTTTTTTGGAAATAGTATGTGCAGATTGCACTTGATTATGTAATAAAATGTGAAGGGAGATCCCGGAATATGAATTTGACCCTGCGCAAAGCCGTATTGGAGGATTTAGATGCGGTGGTGGCCATATACAACTCGACGATTGCCTCACGAATGGTAACGGCTGATACGGAAGAAGTGACGCCCGAAGACCGGATGGATTGGTTTCTGCGGCACACGGACCGGCGCCCGCTGATGGTCGCGGAAGATGAAACCGGCAAAGTGGCGGCCTGGATCAGCTTTGAAACGTTTTACGGCCGTCCGGCCTATGACAAAACGGCGGAGATCAGCATCTATCTGCATCAGGATTGCCGCGGCAAAGGAGCAGGAAGCTTTTTGCTGAAAGAAGCCCTGGCACTCGCTCCGGCAATCGGCATCCGCAGCCTGATGGCTTTTATCTTCGGACATAATGTGCCGAGCATTAAGCTGTTTGAAAAATTCGGTTTTACCGAATGGGGCGTATTCCCGGGTATCGCCGAAATGGACGGAAAACGATATGACTTGAACATTTTAGGGAGAGAACTGTCATGATCACCATCGATAAAGAGAAAGACGAAAACCAGCCGCTCAATAAAAAAGCCCGTTCCCTTGCCGACATCGCCAAATGGGGAAAGATCACCGCCGTGTTTCTGATCATCACGGGCTCTCTTTCCGCTCTGTCAGCCATTGTGACACTGCTCGGAGCCATTCCGGGGGTTCTGCTCATCATTTCCGGCGTCATGCTGATGCGCTCGGCAAAAGCGGCTGCCGCCCTTCAGGAAGGACTAGAAGAAAACGCGGAAGAAAATATGCTTGCACATTACGCGTCATTTATCAAAATGCAGTTTTTTTACGCGGCATCCAGTGTGGTATTGGGCATTCTCGCTTTTATTTTAGTCGTCATCTTCGCTGTCATCGGAATTATCGCTTATCACAGCACTGATACGTATGACACGCCTGATTCATATTACTATGAGAACGACCCGGTGTTTGAATGACAAAAAGAGCTGATCGCGTGTCAGCTCTTTTTTAATAAAGCATTTCTTTTTTCCGGTCTTCTTCCGTTAAAAATTCAATAAAGCTCTTCATCGCAGACGGCTCCTCGGCAATCAGCCGGGTATAGGCGCTTTTCCGTTCCTCGGACAGAATGTCGCTTTTTCTGATTCTGTTCAGCATATAAAGGCGGATCGTTTTTTGCACCTGTTTCCGCTGATGGCCGGCTTCCTTAAAAAACGCAAGACCCAGAGCCGCAAGGAGGGCAAAAATGCCGGCCGATACGAGAGCTCCTCTCCCGGAAGGGGCCTGAATCAAAAGCGATGCCAGATGAAACAGACTAAAAGCGGCGAGCGGGAAAGCAAGAAAACGGTAAATGATGCTTTTTTTCATCAGCGGCGCGATGGCGATTTGTATTTTCTGAATTTCTTTTTTTATGAATCCCGGCAATTGTTCCGCATGCTCCAGCTTCATGCCCTCTCCCCTTTGCTGTCATTTTTGTCTTCTTTTTCATATATGCATATTTTACCGCACTCGGAACTTTCTTTGAAAGAAAACTGCATTCATCTTTGATTCCGGCTCTTTATTCTTTCAAAATGTCAATGTTATAATTTGAAATGGGAATCAGATTGCTGCACTTGTCGGAATACTAATGGGCACAGTCTTGATAAATATGATATAGCGGGGTTGCAAAGTGAGCATTTCATTTATTTTATTCGGATTTTTTTTCGTTTTAAATATACTTTTGGCCGTCATCATGATTTTCAAAGAAAGACGCGATGCCAGCGCTTCATGGGCTTGGCTCTTGGTTCTTTTTTTTATTCCCATTTTAGGGTTTATTTTATACCTGTTATTCGGCCATAACCTGAGACGCAAGCATCTGTTTCAGTGGGAAGACCGTAAAAAAATCGGGATAGAAAAGCTGCTGAAGTTTCAGCTGAAAGATCTGAAGTCGAGGCAATTCCAATTTAACAACAGGGCGACTGTGGATAATAAAGACCTCATCTATATGCTTGTCATGAACAACCACGCGGTCTTTACAGAGGATAATTCGGTGGAGATTTTGACGGACGGGCGCGATAAGTTCAAACGCTTAATGAAGGACATTTCCAACGCAAAAGATCACATTCACCTTCAATACTATATTTATAAAGGTGATGAACTGGGAAAAAAATTGCGCGATGCCTTAGTGAAAAAAGCACGTGAAGGCGTAAAAGTCAGAGTGTTATATGATGAACTCGGTTCAAGATCACTCAGAAAAAAATTCTTCAAACCGCTGCGGGACGCCGGCGGCCATGTGGAAGTCTTTTTTCCTTCCAGGCTTCGTCCGATTAATTTGCGGCTCAATTATCGGAATCACCGCAAGCTCGTCATCATTGACGGCGAAACCGGCTATGTCGGCGGCTTTAACGTCGGAGATGAATATCTCGGCCTGAATCCGAAATTCGGCTACTGGCGCGATACGCACCTCAGGCTTCAAGGCACGGCGGTACACGCCATTCAGACACGGTTTATCCTCGATTGGAACCAAGCCTCCCATCATCATACGCTCACATACGTTCCGAATCATTTTCCGGAATGCGAGCCGAAGGGCAACGTCGGGATGCAGATTGTCACGAGCGGACCGGACTCAGAATGGGAACAAATTAAAAACGGCTATATCAAGATGATCTCAACGGCCAAACGGTCAATCCTGATTCAGACGCCTTACTTTATTCCTGACTCAAGTCTTTTAGATGCCCTCAGGATCGCCTGTCTGTCAGGCATCGACGTCAAAATCATGATTCCGAACAAGCCGGATCACGCTTTCGTTTACTGGGCGACTTTATCTTACATCGGCGATCTTTTGAAAGCCGGAGCCTCAGTCTACATTTACGATAACGGCTTTATTCATGCAAAAACGATTGTCGTCGATGATGAGACGGCTTCAGTCGGTACGGCGAATATCGACGTCAGAAGCTTCAGACTTAATTTTGAAGTCAACGCCTTTATTTATGACGTCACCATTGCGAAAAAACTCATTTCCTCATTTAAAGAAGATCTGCTCGTCTCCAGAAAATATACGTATGAAGAATATCAGGAGCGTTCGCTGCGGATCCGCATTAAAGAATCGATTTCAAGACTTCTTTCGCCGATTTTGTAAAATGATAAGCATTAGCTTATTTCACCTTTAAAAGACGTGTATAACCATAACAATTTTGGTTATACACATTTAAAGGTATAAACAACCAAATTTCCATGAGTATTCGCACTTATCTTTTATAAATTTAAATTACACTATTTTTAAAATTGGAATATACATTGATTAATTTATAATATATAGTAAAATATTTCATAAAAGGAGGAAATTATCATGAAAAAAATCTCAATTTTATTATCGGTTGTTGTTCTTTCACTAGGCCTTCTGAGTATTCCGGTTGGTAAAGCTCAAGCAGCTACAGGCCCGTGGACTGAAGTTGGAAAGAAAGGCTGTAAGGTCAGAGTTTGGGTTGACGCTTATACATATTCTAAAAAAGCATCTACAATTGATTGGTATGGAGAAACTAACGGAAAATGCGGAACATTAAATTATACTGCTTATCTTAGAGTCTCAGAGGGCGCTTCACAATATCAATTAAAAGGCTCATTCTCAAAAAGAACTCCTACAAAATCATTCTCTATCAATAAATTAAGAAAAGAACACTTTAGCAGAAACCGAGTTGCGGTTACACTTAATATTGGATCTTATGAAGTACAATCACACACAATAACTGTTAAATGGTAGCATCTTAACCCTTCTTTCTGGAACTGACTTTTTTTAGATTCTTACTAAAAGCTATTCACCGCTGATAGAGTCAGCACTCTTTTGCTTCTTGCACTATTAAATTATGAAATAGAGCTTTTTCAGTTGGTTAATGACGATTCCATCTGCAATGTCTACTTGTTGAACATCATCCCTTCAATAGACAGTCATAACAGGTAAAAACGGACACGGCATGAAAAAACACATTTTATATTCAAAAGAATGACCGAATAGTGTATAAATGAAAAGTGAGTATTTTTTTGTAAAGGAGTGCCATAGTTTGAAACCTGAATCAGTGAATCGTTCGCTTATTTCTATTTCGAAATGGGGAAAAGCGACAGGTATTTTATTTATTATCGTGGGTGCGTTTGCGGCGCTGTCGGGCGCGTTTTTCTTTTTAATCGGAGCCATTCCCGGCGTTCTGCAGATCATTGCCGGCATTTTTCTGATGCGCTCGGCAAATGAAGCGGGACAGATGGCGGAGCAGTTCAATGAACTGACAGAGGAACATATGCTGGAGAATTATGCAAAGTTCGTGAAAATGCAGGGGATCTACCTGATTGTGACGGTCGGCTTGTCCGTTCTCGGTATCGTTCTCTTCATTGTCCTCATGACGCTCGGCATCGTGGACGGCGTGTTTAATAATATTGATGCCAATACATATTAAAAAGGAAAATCCCGGCGCATCCGCCCGGGATTTTTTCTTATTCCGCTTCTTCAATAACGGTAAAGCGTTCGTTTTTGTGCTTCGGATTTGCCAATACGGCGATGGCATAATGGCGCAGCTGATGCAGCTGATGCAGCTGTCTGCAAATATTCTTTCAGACATTCCGGCTTCAGCTCAAAAAAGTTTATTCAAATAAAGCTTTTCCTCAGAGTTTCAACTGAAATCACTCAATTGTTCGACTGTTCCTGATCAGGTTTAGAAGCAAGAATTGTGATTCTGCAAAATAAGGATAAAGGCCCTGATGGAACAAGACCACTTATCATACAGTTTTTTGGGTCTTTGTAATTAAATTACAATTGTTCTTAATATTCACTCATGTATTCATGCTATTATATTGAAAGGAACGATCAAAAGCGTTGGCGTTCGTTAAATATTTACGAGTGCTGCCTCATGTCAAAGTCAGAAAAAATAGTATAGGAGGTAACATATGTTTAAGTTTAAAAAGAAATTCTTAGTTGGATTAACGGCAGCTTTCATGAGTATCAGCATGTTTTCGGCAACCGCCTCTGCAGCTGGTACAGATTACTGGCAAAATTGGACTGATGGGGGCGGAACAGTAAACGCAGTCAATGGATCTGGCGGGAATTACAGTGTTAATTGGTCTAATACCGGAAATTTCGTTGTTGGTAAAGGCTGGACTACAGGCTCGCCATTTAGAACAATAAACTATAATGCCGGAGTCTGGGCGCCGAATGGCAATGGATATTTGACTTTATATGGCTGGACGAGAGCACCTCTCATCGAATATTATGTAGTGGATTCATGGGGTACTTACAGACCTACCGGAACGTATAAAGGTACTGTAAACAGTGATGGAGGTACATATGACATATATACAACGACACGTTATAACGCACCTTCCATTGATGGCGATAACACTACTTTTACGCAGTACTGGAGTGTTCGCCAGTCGAAGAGACCGACCGGAAGCAACGCTGCAATCACTTTCAGCAATCATGTTAACGCATGGAAGAGCCATGGAATGAATCTGGGCAGTAATTGGGCTTATCAAGTCTTAGCGACAGAAGGATATAAAAGCAGCGGAAGTTCTAATGTAACAGTGTGGTAACAGCTCATCTTTAATTAGGGGCAGCTAACGGGCTGCTGATCGTTCCTAGAGAAATTTTACAATGATTGTTAAGAGGCGAACGGTTTTGGCATTGCTGGAGGCAGGGTATCATTTTTTGTTTAACTAGCTCACAGCTGACACCTTCACATAAGTCTTAAGCAAAATAAAAATATCCCGGTAACCACCTCCTTTAGTTTCGGAGGATTTCTTCATTAAACAGATCGCAATCCCGCATCCAGGCTTGTCTGAATATGGGGTCAAAACCGTGATTTCCTCATTATCCCTTGTAACCATTTTTGTTACACCGCTAGCGGCATGAACCAATCTCTTTTTAACAAAAGAGATGATTCATTACATCATAAAGGGACTTGCTCGCAAGTTCATTCTCCATTGCCCGCTGTACGCTTCCGAACGTCTCATCGAGCGCGCGCTGAATATTTTTGCCGACCGGACAGTCGGGGTTCGGATTGTCGTGAACCGCAAAAAGCTCTTCCTTATTCTGCACCGCCCTGTAAACCTCTAAGAGGGTGATCTCCGACGGATCTTTTTTCAGGCTGGCTCCCGGAACACCCGCTCGGGATGTCAGAATACCCGCTTTTTTCAGCTGGCTGATCGTTCTCCGCACGACGACGGGATTGGTGTTTACGCTGCCCGCAATCATATCCGATGACGCCCGTTCATCCGTTGAGATCAGCGATAGAATGTGAATGGCCACAGCAAGACGGCTGTTAATCATGTTTTTCACCACCGTTGTAACCGCAATAGTTACATTTCATTTGTTTGTCAACTACTAATATACACTAAAACGGGCGGCAGGATGAAATCAAGTTGGCAATAGAGGTGTAAACAGGCCGGCGGGAAACCGGCCGAAGAGGGATTAAAATAAGAAATAACGCTGTCCGAGCGGAACATAGCTGACGGGCTGGCATGCCAGCTCTTCTCCGTCGGCGAACACCTGATAGGTTTTCGGATCGACTTGTATATTCGGCATCGCGTCATTCAGCTTCATGTCGAGCTTACTCAGCTTACGGATATTCCGTACGGGAGAAATCATTTTTTCAAGGCCGAGCTTTTCCGGCACACCGTTTGCGATACCGGCCTGGGACATAAATGTAATAGAGGTATTTCGGTTTGCTTTACCGTATGATGCGTACATCTGCCGCATAAACACGGGCTCAGGCGTCGGAATGGAAGCATTCGGATCTCCCATCTGGGCGCGGGCGATCATGCCGCCTTTGAGCACAAGTTCAGGTTTGACGCCGAAGAAAACCGGGTCCCATAGTACAAGGTCGGCGAGCTTTCCTTTTTCAACGGAACCGACTTCATGGCTCAGGCCGTGAGTGACGGCCGGGTTGATCGTGTATTTGGCGATATAGCGTTTGGCGCGCACATTGTCATTGCCGTTTTCTCCTGATAGAGCGCCGCGCTGTTTTTTCATTTTATCGGCCACCTGCCATGTCCGGATAATCACTTCTCCCACCCTGCCCATCGCCTGCGAGTCAGATGACGTCATGCTGATCGCGCCGATATCGTGCAGAATATCCTCCGCCGCAATGGTGGCCGCTCTGATGCGTGAATGACTGAACGCCACGTCTTCAGGCACTTTTGAATCTAAATGATGGCAGACCATCATCATATCAAGATGCTCGTCCATCGTGTTGACGGTATACGGGATCGTCGGCGTCGTAGAGGACGGCAGGATATTGGCGTAAGATGCGAGTTTCATAATATCCGGTGCGTGGCCTCCGCCGGCTCCCTCTATGTGATATGTATGGATAACCCGGTCGCCGATCGCATCAAGCGTATTTTCTAAAAAGCCCGCTTCATTTATCGTGTCTGTATGGATTGCCACCTGAATGTCCGCCTCATCCGCTGCTTCCATGCAAGCTTTAATGGCGCTTGGCGTTGATCCCCAATCTTCATGCAGCTTCAGGCCGATCGCGCCTGCTTCCACCTGCTCGATCAGCGGCGCTTTATCGGATGCATTCCCTTTTCCTAAGAAACCGACATTGATCGGAAACTCCTCGGCCGCTTCCAGCATTCTCGACATGTACCATGCACCGGATGTACAAGTCGTCGCTTTACTTCCCGTCGCAGGACCTGTTCCGCCGCCGAGAAGCGTGGTCACGCCTGAAGAAAGCGCGACTTCCATCTGCTGCGGGCAGATAAAGTGGATATGCGTATCCACCCCGCCGGCCGTTACGATTTTCCCTTCGCCGGAAATAACTTCTGTTCCGGCACCGATAATCATGTGCGGGTCCACCCCATCCATAATATCAGGGTTGCCGCTTTTTCCGACGCCGACAATCCGGCCGTCCTTCACCCCGATATCCGCCTTGACGATTCCGGTATAATCCAGGATAACGGCGTTTGTAATGACCAGATCAAGCGCTCCGTCTTTCCCGGTGATACGCCCGTTCTGCCCCATGCCGTCCCGGATTGTTTTCCCTCCGCCGAAAATCATTTCTTCACCGTAATTCGTGAAATCTTTTTCGACTTCAATCCATAAATCCGTATCTCCGAGTCTGACTTTGTCTCCCGTTGTCGGTCCGAACAGTTCTGCGTATTGCTCACGTGACATTTTCATCGGATCGCCTCCTCCATCCATCCGGCTTTTTTAAGATTTGACAGAGTCTTCTCTTTTCCCCGCTCATCCATATACGTATCGGCCATGCCGTTCAGACCTCTGACCGTTTTTCGCCCTCCGATTTCCACGAGCGTAACGGTTTTCTCTTCTCCCGGTTCAAAACGGACAGATGTGCCTGACGGGATATCAAGGCGCATGCCGATTGCTTTGTCCCGATTGAAGGAAAGGGCGCCGTTGGCTTCGGCAAAATGAAAATGCGATCCTACCTGCACTGACCGTGTTCCGTTATTGGTGACTGACACCTCCAGCGTCTTCCGGCCTTCGTTAATGGTGATGATCCCCTTTGCGACTTGAATCGCTCCCGGCTTCATGACTTCACCTCCGCTTTGATCGGCTGATGAACGGTGACAAGCTTAACCCCGTCCGGGAACGTCGCTTCCACCTGAATGCTGTCCAGCATTTCCGGAACGCCTTCCATAACGTCTTTTTCCGTCAATACATTGCGGCCGGATTCCATCAGCTCAGCAACGCTTTTTCCGTCTCTCGCGCCTTCCATCAGATAACAGGTCAAATATGCGGCGGCTTCGGGATAATTCAGCAGAACGCCGCGCGCCTTCCGCTGCTTAGCGAGCTCTCCCGCCGTAAAAATAAGCAATTTTTCTTGTTCAACCGGTGTCAGTTTCATCTGTATTCCCCCTTAGTGATAGTCAAACACAATCCGCATGGTCATACCGAAACGATGCAGGCGGCCGTCACCCCCTTCACCTCATGAAATGTTAAGTGATAAAAGTTATTCGACGGTGAACGGCCCGATTCCTTTTGCAGAAATTACCGATTTCTCATTTTTTTCTTCAACAAACGTTTAATCAAATGTGAAGAAAGGTTACATTCTTTGTGAATATTATAAAGAAATTGCCGGGGAATTTATAGAATATTTAAAAATTTAGTGAATATTAACCAAATGAACTGGAATTTTTGTCATTTCTCATAACAAAAAGCCCAAAATATTTTGGGCTTTTGCTGTGTTTCACTATCAAATTAATCATCACTGAGTTTATCTTTCGTTTTGCCGACACCCTTTTGCAGGCTGCCTTTCGCTTTGTCTTTTTTACCTTCCGCTTTTAAGTCGGACTTGTTTGCCATGTCGCCTGCTTTGTCCTTTGCTTCCCCTTTCATTTTGTTCATGCCGCCTTTTACTTTGTCTTTTAAACCGTTATCTTGACTCATGATCTCTTCAGCTCCTTTTTTGTTCTGTGTACTTGTTTTCTTCCCTTTCAGCCTGATAGCAAACATGTAAACTCTCAATTATTGATTTCACAGCGTTCCCCGTAGCGGAGCACTTTGTAAACAGCCAATCCGTCTGACAGCTTATTATCCCCGTATTGCACCGGCAGAAGGGCAAAGAAAACATAATAAGTTGAAAAATAGACAAATTGGTAAAAAAATAAGTTTGGCTCGAGGACATCTTTTATGATCAGCAGATTTATTAAAAAGATAGAAGCGAGATTAAACAGACAGCCTCCGGAATAGACGAGCGCGCTCGTCAGACGGTTATCTATCCGCAATTCGCCGAACTTGCAGAAAGAATCTATGAAGTAGATACGCCGAACCTGAATCGGCCCTACTTTTAAAAGACGTTTCCCCATTCCGATATCCAATGATGCCTTGCCTCCGAACAGCATGGCCATAAAGCTGTGTCCCGACACATGGATGACAGACACCATCGGCAGAATGATGAGAAATGATACGAAAAACTTTATCATATCATTGAATCCGAACAACAAATCCCTCCTTCCCATCATACTTTTTTCTCTCTTTTGCGATTTTTCCGTTTTTTTCTATGGTCAAACGTTATGATGTGCATAAAAAAATAACCATCTGCTGATCAGATGGTTAAGAAAAATTATATATCGTATAAACACTGTTCTTTTTGAATGTTTTCTCTCATGCGAATCGCTTTTTCATAAAAATACGCCGCTTCTTTATATTGCTCATGTGCGCTCGTGTAAACGGCGGCCTCTAAGGCGAAATCTTCAATATACACATACAGCGATTTTTCATTCATATAGTCAAACACTTCATGGATTAAATCCATATTGAGTGACTCCAAATAAAGCGCTTGTAAAAACTTATACTTCTCTAAACTGAATCGGTCGCCCCGTTCTTTCGCGATCATAACCCCTCTTTCATAATAGGTAAGGGCCGCTTGGTCATCACGCAGCCTGAAAAGGGTGTGCGTTAAGCTGAACAGCGCCTTCGGAAGCTGTTCAAGCTGATGCTCTTCAAAAACGGGAACCGCTTTTCTAAAGTACCGGGCCGCTTCATCCAGATCCCGCTTTTCAGAATAACAATTCCCCAGATTGTAAAGCGAAGACCCGATCAGGCGGGGCTGTCCTTCAAGCAAAGAAAGGCGGAGGGCTTCGTCTAAATGCTCAAGCGCTTTGTCGTAGTTTTTGCAGTCGATGTAGTTTCCTGAGATGACGAAATGGCATTGAATTCTCCGCACTCTGTAGAAATCGTGTTTCATATACGTATCCAGCGCCTGAATCCCGTGATTCATGGAAAAATGAGTCTGCTTCATGACATAAAACACTTCAGACATCTTGAAATGGAATTCCGCCCTCTCTATATCATCCTCGACAAATGAAAGGAGTTTTTCCGCTTTCCGGTAAAAAGAAATAGCCGCAACATAGTTATTGTGATCGAATTCATACATTCCTCTGAACAAATGGAAATAATACTCAGACAGTCCCGATATGCTGTCCGTGCTTTCGATCGTCTTTTGCAGCTCGCTGTACTGAATCTGTGATTGTTCGGTGCATTCCGGCTTGACGTAATCAAGCATAATATGATGGCGGTAGCTGATCAGCTGATAATATAACAGCAGCAGCTGGTCTTCCTCCATACGTTGTATATCCTCATCAATTTCCTCTTTCAGCTTTATGGCATCAGCCGCTTGAAACGCTAAAATGTGCTTGTACCATTTGTTGATCTTGACTCCAACTTGAGATGACGGAATCTCGTATGCGGTCATGCCCCTTTCACAACCTTTTCTAATTTCTATTGGTTATATTTTAACATATTGTATGGCTTTGGAATTGCATAACTTGATTGTCCTGCATCAAAATTCCTATCATATATTTCGGCTGTCATCGGTATTTTTTGAACAGACCGCTCTCATATTGTGAATAAAAAAGCCTGCCCTTGGGGACTGACCCCATAATATGAGACAAACAAAAAACACCTTCAAGTTTGAAAACGGATCGTTGTTATCCGAAATTAGA
>NZ_JBYTDS010000014.1:0-120944 GCF_058791615.1 Bacillus sp. EB106-06-01-XG163 | reverse complement strand
TGGAATTGGCAGACACACAGGACTTAAAATCCTGCGGTAGGTGACTACCGTGCCGGTTCAAGTCCGGCCCTCGGCACCAATTTAACTTTGATCGAATTATGTTAAATTGGTCATCAATTTTCTTATTATAAAACATATATGAGAGTGATTTGCATATTGCAGGTCGCTTTTTTTATATAATAAAAGCGTGAAGACTATCAATATAAGTTTCTTGCTTGTATCGTATATACTGCATTACCATTTGAAAAAACTTCACTAAAACCATTGACACCTTATAAAATGCATGTTATATTTATATACGTCGGTTGAACACGACGGATTACATGCCGGTGTGGCGGAATTGGCAGACGCGCACGACTCAAAATCGTGTTCCTTCTGGAGTGCCGGTTCGACCCCGGCCACCGGTATACAAAGGCTTCTACAATATGTAGAAGCCTTTTTTGTTGTGTGAAAATATCCTCCAAGGCTTGTGAAAACATGATACGCGTGCAGATTGTATAAATACGCTTTTTTCAAAGATACTAACAAGAAGTTCTTTGAAAGAGGTGTTTTTTATGGAAGGGACTTGGACTTGTCTTATCCCATTTATTCTGGTCATTCCCATTTCAATCATTACAAAGCAAGTGCAGTCCGGTCTGTTTGTCGGTTTGCTGGTCGGAAGCTATCTTTTGCATCCCAGCTTGCTTGGCGGGATTGAACATATGGTTCAATATGTAATCAGCAACATTGTCGTCACCAATAATATTAGAATCATTGTGTTTCTATATTCATTTGCCGGCCTTGTAGGGATTATAAAGCTGACCGGCGGGATAAAAGGATTCGTCCATTTGATCAGTAAAAAAGTTAAAACCAAAAAAGGTGCGATGCTGCTTGCATGGCTGTCGACATTTGGCACGTTCAGTGAACCGGACTTTCGCATCGTCACAATTGCACCGATCATGAAAGCTTTAAGCAAGCGTCTGGACCTGTCGAAACAGAAAATTGCGTATGCCATTGAGTTTACGGCAAACCCTGTCATTGCCTTGATTCCGATAGCAACGGCATTTGTCGGCTACATGGTTTCCATTATCGGACAGGCCCTTAAAACGTCAGGAATAGATCAGCCGGCTTACACGGTGTATGTGAAAAGTATTCCCTTCAATTTTTTCTCCATTGTGATTATATTAGTCGGAATTTATTACTGCTTTTTTAAGAAACAAAAAGCGGACGAAAGCTTAGAAAAAACAGAAATGAGCGGACAAACTTCTGCTCGCAAACTTAACAAAAATACGGAACCGATTCCGCGGAACAGCGGTGTGTTGCTTTCAAAAGGCTCAGGTTCATTCAACATGGAAACAGGGAGGATCTCAGATATTCACGGTGGACATACGGGAATGTTCGAAAGTGATGAGCATGCTGACCAGCAGGAGGAGCTGGATTCGGCGCACCGTGCTTATATTAAGGAAACACCGATTCGGCCTTGGAATTTAATCATTCCGATCGGGCTGTTTTTGCTATTAACACTCTTTCTCAGCTGGTGGGACGGCCATTCTAAAGCTCAAGGGTTTTTGAATGCTTTTATCAAAAGCGATATGCTTGGCGTCATGTTAACCGCATTATTGGCAGCGGTTATTGCAGCATTTGCTCTTTTTATGTTTCAGCGTTTTCATGCAGGCGAGCTTGTTACCCATTTTATTAAGGGCGGAAACGAATTGGTCAACGTTATTATTATGTTATCGCTGATTTGGGCCGTAACAGCAGTATCTGAAGATCTGGGATTCTCGGAATATGTTACTTCTCATTTAACGTCATGGATCCCTCATATGTTTATTGCGCCGTCTCTTTTTATACTGGGGGCTGTTATATCCTATTTTATCGGGTCATCCTGGGGGACTTGGGGGCTTTTAATGCCGCTCGGCGTAACGCTGGCGGTTCAGTCACATACCAGTTTATTATTAGCGATCGGGGCCGTGTTTGCGAGCGGAACATTTGGAGCATTTGCTTCTCCTCTCAGTGATAATACGGTGACAACCTGTACGGTGTTGGGGATCGATGTTGTGAAGTATGCCCGTTCGAAGCTTGTTCCGGCGCTTATCGCCGCGGGGATCTCCGTTGTGTTATACGGTGTGTTTTCATTTTTCAGATAACAAATAGCTTTTAAAGGCGGTATCCGAAATGGGGATAACGCCTTTTTATGAGCTGTTATACTAGAGGAAAAAAGAGGTGATGACATTGAAGCAGATTATTGCAATGGGCGGCGGGGGCTTTTCCATGGAGCCGGATCATCTTGTGCTGGATCAGTATATTTTAGAGCAGTCGGCGCGGTCAAAGCCGAAAATTTGTTTTTTGCCGACGGCAAGCGGAGATTCGGAGAATTATATCGGCAGGTTTTATCAGGCCTTTCAAAAGCTGCGGTGTGAGCCGGATCACTTGTCGTTGTTTAAACCGCCGGGTTCTGATCTCAGATCCTTTCTCATGAAGAAAGATATTATATATGTCGGCGGCGGAAATACGCGTAATATGCTTGTCTTATGGAAAGAGTGGGGGATTGACCTTATTCTTCGTGAGGCTTGGGAAAACGGCATCATGTTGGCGGGTCTCAGCGCCGGGGCGATTTGCTGGTATGAAGAAGGATTGACGGATTCAGCTGGAGATTTGAGAGAGTTAAGAGCTTTAGGATTTTTGCGGGGAAGCTTTTGTCCGCACTATGACGGAGAAGCGGAGCGCCGGCCGGTGTATCACCGTCTGATTTCAGAAAAGAAACTCAGGGAGGGCTATGCCGCTGATGACGGCGCTGCGCTTCATTATAAAGACGGTCAGCTGTTCCGGGCTGTCTCTTCCAGGGAAACCGCAAAGGGTTATCGGGTTTTTAATACCGAAAAAGGCGTTCGGGAAACAGAGCTTATGACTGTTCCGTTATCTGAATTTTGATAATATGCTTTTTTTTGTACACAACTTATGTTACGATGAGAGCGAAATCAATAGTTACTGGGGGTGCCCGTCTGAGCGGGCTGAGAGAGAAGCGGCGGCTTCTTAACCCTTTGGACCTGATCTGGTTCGTACCAGCGTGGGGAAGTAAAGGTTTTATTATTGTTGATGAAAACAATAATAGTTTCTTTCTGACTGCAAAACCGGGTTCTTCTTTGAACCCGGTTTTTTTGTGCTGGTGCTGAGCTTGGTTCTGTTATTCAAATGATAAAGGAGAGATTTGTATGCAAAATCAATCAGTACAGCAAGCGAACATTTCCATTATGTCGAGTTTTTCCGGCAGTAAAAAGGTTTATGCAGAAGGTTCTTCGCCCGCTATACGAGTGCCGATGCGGGAAATCAGCCTGAGTGCGACTACGGGGGCATTCGGGGAAGAGGAGAATGCGCCGGTCCGTGTTTATGATACGAGCGGGCCGTATACAGACCCGGATGTACAGATTGATATTCATGAAGGGCTGGGGGCGCTCCGCACAAAGTGGATTACCGGGCGCGGAGATGTAGAAGAATATAATGGCCGGACCGTGAGACCTGAAGACAACGGTTATAAAAAAGAGGGCCGTGCCGCTGAATACCCCGGCCTACAGCGGAAACCGCTTCGGGCCAAGCCGGGGAAAAATGTAACACAATTGCATTATGCGAGAAAAGGCATCATTACGCCTGAAATGGAGTTTATCGCAATACGTGAGCATGTGTCTCCCGAATTTGTCAGAGACGAGGTAGCCAGCGGCCGGGCGATTATTCCTTCTAACGTCAACCACCCGGAAAGCGAGCCGATGATTATCGGCCGGAATTTTCATGTGAAAATTAATGCCAATATCGGCAACTCGGCTGTTACATCTTCTATCGAAGAAGAAGTCGAAAAAATGACGTGGGCGATTCGCTGGGGCGCCGATACGATGATGGACTTATCCACGGGAAAAGACATTCATACGACGCGTGAATGGATTATCCGCAACTGTCCCGTGCCTGTGGGGACGGTGCCGATTTATCAGGCGCTTGAAAAAGTAAATGGCATTGCCGAGGATTTAACGTGGGACATTTATCGTGACACATTGATTGAGCAGGCGGAGCAGGGCGTGGATTATTTCACCATCCATGCCGGCGTACTGCTTCGTTACGTCCCGTTAACGGCTAAACGCACGACGGGAATTGTATCCCGCGGGGGGGCGATTATGGCGCAATGGTGCCTGGCTCATCATCAGGAAAGCTTTCTGTACACGCATTTTGAAGAAATTTGTGAAATCATGAAGACCTATGATATCGCTTTTTCTCTTGGTGACGGGCTTCGCCCCGGTTCGATTGCGGATGCCAATGATGAAGCGCAGTTTGCGGAATTGGAGACTCTCGGAGAATTGACGGAGATTGCGTGGAAGCACGATGTGCAAGTGATGATCGAAGGACCGGGTCATGTGCCGATGCATAAAATTAAGGAAAACATGGACAAGCAGCTGGAAATTTGTAAAGAGGCGCCTTTTTACACGCTCGGGCCATTAACGACGGATATCGCTCCGGGTTATGACCACATTACTTCAGCAATCGGCGCGGCGATGATCGGCTGGTACGGGACGGCGATGCTTTGCTATGTCACGCCGAAGGAGCATTTGGGGCTGCCGAATCGTGATGATGTAAGAGAAGGCGTCATTACGTACAAAATCGCGGCACATGCCGCAGACCTTGCTAAAGGGCATCCGGGTGCACAGATCCGTGACGATGCTCTGTCTAAGGCGCGGTTTGAATTCCGGTGGCGTGATCAATTTCATTTGTCGCTTGATCCTGAAAGAGCAATGGAATATCATGATGAAACGCTGCCGGCTGAAGGCGCAAAAACGGCTCACTTCTGTTCGATGTGCGGTCCGAAGTTCTGCAGTATGAGAATTTCTCAGGATATTCGTGATTATGCGAAGGAAAACGGACTTACTGAAGACGAGGCCGTCAACGAAGGACTGAAAGAAAAAGCAAAAGAGTTTGCAGAGAAGGGAAGCCGCTTATATCAATAAAAGAAAAGATGAGGATGGAGTTTGCCCATCTTCATCTTTTTTAGAAAAACGGTGAACGGCGAAGCGGCGGAATGCTCTGCTCAAAGCGGAATATATTTTCCGGATCGTATTTCGTTTTGACTTGACGGAGGCGGTGAACATTTTCTCCGTAATACGTTTGCAGCCAGTTTCTGATTTCTCTATCAGGCCAATTCACGTAATCTCCCATCGTTTCTCTTGATAGGGACGTTCTCAGTCCTTCAATCCAGCGGACATTTTGTCTTTCTTCTTCAGCAGATGTCCAAGTTGTTATATATTCTTGGGCAATGATTGCGTTGCGATAGTAGAATGCCGTTTGGTCCGGAGCGATCCGTCCGGCCGCCCCGCCGAGAGACTGCTGCCAGACACTGGCGTTTTCGTTCGGAGCGTGCTCTAAATAGCGCTTTAAAGTGGAAATCGCGCGTGTTGATAATGGTTTTTCAATAAAGGATCCTGACCGCTTCATCTTTTGCGGCTGATTGCCTCCCGGGCTGTTAAAAAAGGCTGCCGCCTTAATAAATGGCACTGTCTTGACCATGCCGCTTGCCGGTTTTCCCGCTTTCATTAACGGAGCCAACAGTTCTTTCAGCTCATCCTTTGTCCCGGTAAATTGACCGAGCGCTTCTATGCGGTTGACTTCCTTAGGCCAAAACTGAATTGATGAGGTAAGCCGGTTGTCTGTAAATGGAGCCCAGCGCTGCCATGTGTTAAATACTTCCTCAAAATCATCCCAGCCCCAAGTGACAGAAAAAACAGACACGCACGAGATCGGCACGGCTTTAAACATCATGGATGTGACAATGCCGAAGTTGCCTCCCCCTCCTCCCTGAGACGCCCAAAATAGATCAGAGTGCTTTGAACGGTTGACTGTGATCAAGTCAGCACCTGTTTTTTCGTCCGCTATGATCATTTCGAGCTGGAGGAGACGATCGCAAGTAAGTCCGGCTGTCCTTGTTAAATATCCGATTCCTCCCCCGAGCGTCAGCCCCGTGATTCCCACATTCGCAATGGTTCCCGCAGGAAGGGTCAAGCCGTACCGCCAGAGTGTCCGGTAGACTTCCCCCAATTCGGCTCCCGCTTCAATCGAGACCAGCCGCTTATCCTCATTTACTCTTATTTTCTTCATTTCACTGAGATCAATGACTAGTCCGTCATTTAACAGAGAAAAGTTTTCGTAGCTGTGTCTTCCGCCTCTGATACGGAAAGGCACATTGTTCTCACGCGCCCATCTCACCGCATTGAGGGCGTCATGTTTGTTTTGACAAAACACAATGATGTCTGGATATCTTTGCAGGCTTAAATTGATATTGGTTCTCGCAGCATTATAGTCCGGGTCATCTTTTTTGACGATGCGACCGGTCAATGTTGTCTTTTCCACATTCTCACTCACTTTCACTTGTAATCTGCTATGTTTTCTAGCATATGCGGAAAAATGAGAGAGTGTATGAGGAAAACCCCCGGAAGGAAACGATATTTTAAATTGTAGTTGACAGGTAGGGAATGTATGAATTAACATAATCATTACATATTTCCAAACAATGGCTGATCGGATCACCGAAGGCTCTTATCTTTTAAACAGATAAGGGCCTTTTTTGCGTGAAAGTCATGAATGAAATGAAAAGCGGAGGGATGAAAAGTGGCGTTAAAAAAGGTATCACATGTGCGCAAAAAGAGCAAAAAACGAAAAAAGTACAGAAAACACACATTGAATTTCGAACTGCTTGTAGAGAAAAACAAACGGGAGATTATGAGAAATGAGGAACAGATGGAGCAGATTTATATAAAGATAGATGAAAAGCATGCGGGGGTTCGATAAAGATGAAGGAGAGAAAATGGAGGATAAAAACAACGGTACTCGCGCTGTCGGTATCCATCATGTTATCAGGGTGCGCGTTCGGGAGTGCCGGAGAAGAACCGTCATCTGCGGCGGATAAAAAGGAAGAAACACGTATTGCCCATGTCAAGACAAAGGAATTTAAAGCTTCTCATCCGGCGGCGATTCCCGCTAAATCGAAAGCCAGAACTGACACTTTTGTTGCTGGGATTTCCGCGCCGGGCGGCGTGTTTCTGCCGTACTTTTACGAAAACGGCTGGGACGGAAATGCGACAGATCCTATTTTTGAACCGTTAGTCAAACTGGATAAAACGGGGAAGCCTGCCCCGGCTCTTGCGGAAAGCTGGAAAATTTCCAAAGATCAGCTTACATACACGTTCCGTTTAAGAAAAAATCTCGTTTTCAGCGACGGTTCACCGCTGACCGCAAAGGATGCCGCATTCACTTTAACACTGTTGCATGATCCTGCCTACGCGGGCTATGAAGATATCACCACGGCCTATATTAAAGGCGGTAAGGCTTACAAAGAAGGAAAGGCAAAGACGATAGAGGGCATTTGCGTCCTTGATGACAGAACCATTCAAATCACGACTGAGAAAGTCAGTGCGAAGTCGCTGCTTCTTTTAGGCGGGCAGGTGCTGTCAGAAGCCTACTACGGGAAGAAATATCAATTCGGCAAACTGGACTATTTAAAAGAGCTTTATGCCAAACCGCTCGGAGCGGGACCTTATCAATTTACAGAATATCTTCCGGGACAGGAAATACGCTATCAGGCTAATGAACACTATTATGCAGGAAAACCGAAAACGGAAAAGCTCATTTATAAAATTATCGATCCGTCAACTTCCCTTCAGCTGTTTGAAACGGGTGACCTTGATTACGCTTCTTTCTCACCTGATGATGATACGGTTCAGCATTTAAAAAGTCTCGGTTTTGCTAATATAAGCGTATCTGTCGTGAATGATTACGGGCTTGTGTACGTCAATCACAAGCGTCCGCCTTTTCGAGATAAGAAAGTGTCCCAGGCGCTTATTTACGGACTTGACCGTCAAAAAATCGTCGATGTCCGCTTTAAACGCTACGGAGAAGTCGCGAATGTGCCGGTGTCTCCGGTTTCGTGGGCTTATGATGACAAAGATGTCAATCGGTACGCGTTTAACCCTGAAAAAGCCAGAAAGCTTCTCGATGAAGCAGGCTGGAAAACGGGCAAAGACGGTGTACGTGAAAAAAACGACAAAAAGCTTGAAATCAGCTATTACACGTCTAAAGCGGATGATGATTTTATCCCGATCGCGAAAGAAAATTACGCGGACATCGGAATCTCATTAAAACCGGAAGTGATGGATTTTAATACAGAAGTAGCGAAAATAAATGACAAACAATATGACCTTGCCGCCGTTTCCACCTCGCAGATTCTTGATCCGAATGACACGGTGGAAAAGCTGGCTTCCGGCCATCCCAATAATGTAACGGGGTATTCCAATCCGAAAGCGGACCGGCTGATAGAGAAAGGAGCCGGCACGCTTGATATCAGCAAAAGAAAAGAGATTTATCACCAGCTGTACCGGGAGCTCGGGGAAAACCCGCCTTACATTCTGATTCATTACCGTCAGAGCGCAAGGGCGGTCAGCGGAAAAATAAAAGGGCTTGAGCCTGACAATTATTCTGGAATCAGTTCAAGTCTCTCAAATGTCTCAATTCAATAGAACGGTTGGGCAAAATACCCGGTGCATCCCGGGGATTTTGCCCTTTCAGCGGAAAGGAGGGGCTTTTTATGAAACGGTATGCCGCAGAACGATTCATTCAAATGCTTGTGATCTTATTCGGTACGTCCTTTATTATTTTTTTCTTATTCGCCATGCTGCCGGGCGACTATATTGATTCCAATGTAAACCTGACTCCTGAAAGAGCGAAGGAGTTAAAAGCGCTTTACGGGCTGGATCAGCCGATTTGGCAGCGCTATGTGACATGGCTCGGAAATGTGCTCAGCGGAGATTTTGGGTTTTCTTTGAAATATCAGGAGAACGTCCTGTCACTGCTTCGGGAATATGTCTGGAATTCGTTTTTTGTCGCGTTTTTGGCGTTGCTTGTCACATGGTCAGCCGCGATGATAACGGGTGTCATATCCGCTGTCAGGAAATACTCATGGTTTGACGGGATCGTGACGTTTCTTGTTTTTGCTTCCATGGCGTTCCCGTCTTTTTTTATCAGCCTTCTGTTTATTAAGTGGTTTGGGGTGGATTTGAAAATATTGCCCGTCGGCGGGATGATTGATACCGGAAGCACGAGTACAGGTTTTTCGTACGTGCTTGAAGCCGCCAGACATATGATTCTTCCGGTCGTGATTTTATCTATGCTCGGCATCGGCTCGCTGACAAGGTATTTCCGCTCCGGCATGCTGGACGTGATCAGACAGGATTATATCAGAACGGCGAGAGCGAAGGGATTGAAAGAGCGCACCGTCATCTGGAAACATGCGTTGAAAAACGCGCTCATTCCGGCCATCACCCTGCTTGCTTTTGAACTGCCGGGACTGTTTTCCGGAGCCATCATTATTGAACAGATTTTCGGGTGGCCGGGTGTCGGACGTATTCAGCTGGAATCTGTGCATTATCGTGATTATCCGGTTTTGATGGCGTTTACCTTGTTTTTGTCTTGTTTAACGATTGTGGGGAACTTCTTGGCGGATATCGCTTATGCCGCGGTTGATCCGCGGGTCAGGCTGAAATAGGGGGTGTTCGGAATGAAAAAACAAAAAGGGGTGCCGCCTTCTCTTTGGAAGCAGACGTACCGCCGCCTGCTGCAGCATAAGCTGACGGTCATCAGTCTTCTTTTCTTATGTTTTATGTTTTTATTGTGCTTTATCGGGCCGTCTTTTTCTCCGTACATAACAGATCGGACGGATATTTCAAATGCCAATCAGCAGCCGGGAATCCATCATTGGCTGGGAACTGACCAGTACGGGAGAGATGTGCTGACGAGGCTGATGCTGGCGGGGCAGATTTCTCTGACCGTGGGGCTTGCTTCAATGGTGCTGTCGCTTGTCATCGGTTCTTTACTCGGGGCTGCGGCCGGATTTTATCGGGGAGCCGCTGATATGATCATTATGCGCATCGCTGATATGCTCATGTCCATCCCGGGCCTGCCGCTGCTTTTGATTTTGGCTGCGGTGATGTCGGAGTGGAAAGTGCCTTCTGAATACAGGATGTACCTGATTATGATGATGTTAAGCCTGATCGGATGGCCCGGTCTGGCGCGGCTTGTACGCGGACAGATTTTGTCGCTGAAGGAGCAGCCGTTTATGATGGCCGCGGAAGTTTTGGGGCTTAGTGATAAACGGAAAATCCTCTATCATTTGCTTCCCAATACATTGCCGTTATTACTGGTAGCGGCGACTTTGCATGTGGCGGGAGCGATGCTGAGTGAATCGGCGCTGAGTTTTCTCGGGCTTGGCGTTGCTCCGCCGACACCTTCTTGGGGAAACATGATGGAAGCGGCGAATCATTTTATGGATTTTACACTCCGTCCGTGGCTGTGGATTCCGCCGGGAACGGCCATTTTTCTGACCGTTGTGGCGATTCATCTTCTTGGAGACGGTTTAAGAGACGCTTTTGATCCTAAGGTAAAACGGCAGGTGAAAATGAAATGAAAAAACCGCTTTTAGAAGTGATGCATTTGGAAACGGCTTTTTATACAGAGGAGGGGGCGGTAAAGGCCGTGGACGATGTCAGCTTTACGATACATGAGGAGGAAACGGTTTGTATTGTAGGGGAGTCCGGCTGCGGGAAAAGCATGGCGTCATTGTCCATTATGCAGCTTATTCCCGAGACGGGGAGAATCGAACGGGGAGCGGTGCATTTTTCCGGACGGAACCTGTTGGAATTGAAACCAAAAGACATGCAGAAAATCCGCGGCAGCGAAATCGGGATGATATTTCAGGAACCGATGACATCTTTGAATCCGGTGTTTACAATCGGTGAGCAGCTGGCCGAACCGATTCGCGAACATTTATTGCTGAGTAAGAAAGAAGCATGGCGGAGGGCCGTTGAACTGATCACGTTAGTGGAGATCCCGCATGCCGAGCAGGTTATGCACCAATATCCTCATGAACTGAGCGGCGGCATGCTGCAGCGCATCATGACGGCTGTCGCGCTAAGCTGCGAACCGAAACTGATCATTGCCGACGAGCCGACGACAGCGCTTGACGTAACCATTCAGGCGCAGATATTGGATTTATTGCGGGATATGAAAAAGCAATTTCGCATGTCTATTTTATTCATTACTCATGACCTTGGCGTAGTTGCTGAAATGGCTGATTATGTGATTGTCATGTATGCGGGAAAAATTGTGGAGGAAGGACCGGTTGCAAAGCTGTTTTCTGATCCGAAGCATCCGTATACGAAAGGGCTGCTCGCGGCCAAGCCGGTTATCGGTCAAAGAAGGGAGACGCTGTACACCATTCCGGGGCAGGTCCCCGAGCTTGCGGACCTGTCGGGATCGTCTTGTTATTTTGCGGAGCGATGTGAACACAGCATGGAAATATGCCGGAAATCGAGCCCGCATTTTACTGAATTCGGGAAGGGGCATCAGGCGGCGTGCTGGCTTTACAGAGAGGAGAAAGCAGATGAGTGATGTATTGCTGGAGGTCAAGGGGCTGAAAAAATATTACGAGGAGCATGGGGGGATGAGAAAGACCCGCAAAAATCCCGTAAAAGCAGTTGACGGTGTCAGTTTTACGATAGAAAAGGGAGAAGTGTTCGGCTTAGCGGGAGAATCGGGCAGCGGAAAGTCATCAATCGGCAAGACCATTTTGAGGCTTCATGAAAAAACAGCGGGAGAGGTGTTTTTTCAGGGGCGTGATGTGTTTCGGATGAGCCGGCGCGAGCTCAAAACTTTCAGATCAGAAGCGCAGCTCATCTTTCAAGATCCGTTCAGTTCTTTAAATCCCCGGCGCCGGATCGGAGAAGCCATCGGTGAAGCGATGATCGAGCATCAATTGGCGGTGAAGCGGAACGCGCGTGATAAAGCGGCGGAAGTTCTTGAAGCCTGCGGACTTTCCGCAAACTTTATCGACCGTTATCCGCATGAATTTTCCGGAGGGCAGCGGCAGCGGATCGTGATTGCAAGAGCAATGGCGCTCAAGCCGCAATTTATCATTATGGATGAACCCGTGGCGGCGTTAGATGTCTCCATCCAGGCGCAGATGATCAATTTGTTCAGCAGCCTTCAAAAACAGCATGGGCTGTCATATTTGTTCATTTCTCATGATTTAAGCGTGGTGGAGCACTTATGTACGAAGGTCGCCATTATGTATTTAGGGACGATTGTGGAATACGCGTCAAAGGAGGAGCTCTTTTCACGGCCGCTTCATCCTTATACGAAAGCGCTGTTATCAGCCGTGCCTGTTCCTGATCCCGGAGTGAAAAGGGAGCGGATAATTTTAAAGGGTGATATACCGAGCCCCTCTGATCCGCCTTCAGGCTGTAAATTCCGAACGAGATGCCCGGCAGCCAAGAAGATATGTGCTGAGAAAAGTCCGGCGCTGTCAGAAAAAGGGCTTCATCATTTTGCGGCATGCCACTTCGTATAATTGAGAAAAAAACGGTTTTATTGATAATAAACAGGAAAAACCTGCCGGGCAGACCGGCAGGTTTTTTGATGTTATTTTGGTGATGGCAGTCCGAGTCCTTCGGCAACGCGTCTGCCGTATTCAGGATCAGCTTTGTAGAAGTGGCCGATCTGGCGCAGCTTAATTTCTTCTTTTTCCACAGGTTTCATCGCACTGACGATATTGGCGACAAGGCGCGCGCGCTCTTCTTCGCTCATCAGGCGGTACAGGTCGCCGGCTTGTGTGTAATGATCATGATGATTATAGCTTACACTGTCTGCGAAACCTGATACAGGATATGCCGCCTGTTTATCTTCAGGTGACTCTTTCGGGCCGCCGAAGCTGTTAGGCTCGTAATAGACGGAGCGGCCGCCGTTATCATCAAAACGCATTTGTCCGTCACGCTGATAGTTTTTCACTTCATTGCGGGAACGGTTGATCGGCAGCGCCTGATGGTTCGCGCCGACACGGTAGCGATGCGCGTCATGGTATGCGAACAACCGGCCTTGAAGCATTTTGTCAGGTGAGACGTCGACGCCGGGGACTAATGTGCCGGGAGAGAACGTCGCCTGTTCTACTTCCGCAAAGTAATTTTCCGGATTGCGGTTCAGAACCATGCGGCCGACTTCAATGAGCGGATAGTCTTTTTGAGACCATACTTTTGTGACGTCAAACGGATCAAAGCGATATGTGTTTGCGTCTTCTAACGGCATGATTTGAACATATAATTTCCATGCGGGGAAATCGCCGTTTTCAATCGCATTGAACAAATCTTCCGTATGGTAATCGGGATTTTCGCCCGCGATTTTTGCGGCTGTATTAACATCAAGGTTTTTCACGCCTTGCTCTGTTTTAAAGTGATATTTGATCCAGACGCCTTCGCCTTTATCATTTGTCCATTTAAATGTATGGCTTCCGAATCCGTGCATATGGCGAAGAGTCGCCGGAATGCCCCGGTCTGACATCAGAATGGTTACCTGGTGCAGGGATTCCGGTGACAGAGACCAGAAATCCCAAACGGCCGTCGGGTTTTTCAGATGTGTTCTCGGATCTCTTTTTTGTGTATGGATAAAGTCAGGGAACTTGATGGCATCGCGGATGAAGAACACGGGTGTATTGTTTCCGACGATGTCGTAGTTTCCTTCTTCTGTATAAAACTTAACGGCAAATCCGCGCGGGTCGCGCACTGTGTCACTAGAGCCCAGTTCGCCCGCAACGGTTGAGAAACGGATGAAGAGCGGCGTGCGTTTACCGACTTCTGACAGAAATGCGGCTTTCGTATATTTTGTAACGTCATTTGTGACTTCAAAATAACCGTGTGCGCCCGCGCCTTTTGCGTGAACGACACGCTCGGGAACGCGTTCTCTGTTAAAGTGCGCCAATTTCTCAAGCAGATGGACGTCTTGTATTAAAGCAGGACCGCGATCGCCGGCCGTCATTGAGTTTTGGTTATCTCCGACAGGAGCGCCCCAGCTGGTTGTCAATTTATTTGAACTCATGTGATCACCTCTTTAGATTTATAAAAATATAATATCACCTATCATTAAAAAGTCAATATTATTTTATAATGATTATAAAATAATTATTTTTATTATCGAAAAAAGGGTTTGGATTTGAAAGCCTACTTGACTGACGGGAATAATGGGTTTAAGATGAGAAAAAATAGAAACCGCTGACTTGGACACAAGAGGCTCTTATTCTTCACTGGATAAGGGCCTTTTTTTATTGTCAGGCGGTAAGGGAGGCGGCGATTGTATGCTTTTCCGGCAGCATTTTAAACCTGTCGATATTCACGGTCATCTGCCGTACAGCCTTTATTTCGGCAAAAACGATAAGACATTTTCCGATTATAACCGGGAGCGGTCAGATAGAATGAATCTGACTTGGGATTTTCCTGATCCGCATGATGTTGAGGGCGATGACGGCGAAATCGCTTTGATGACAAGATGGGAGAATGAATTAGATAAGTACGGCATTGACGTGCTGAATTTTTTAACAGCAGAGAGCAATGACCGGATGGCGGCGTTTATTCAAGCCAATCCCGCGAGATTTACCGGATTTGCATATCATCCTTTGGAGCGGGAGGATGCGTATGAAGAGCTGAAAAGAGCGGTAGAAGAGCTCGGTCTGAAAGGATATAAACTGTTCGGGCCGCTGACAGACATCGATTTTCATGATCCGTCGCTGAAAAAGCTGTGGACGTATCTGGCTGACAAAAGGCTGCCTGTATTAATTCACTTCGGGCTTTTAGGAAGAGCGGGGGGCATTGTCAGCCATCGCAACATCAACCCGCTCTCCATCTATCGCGTCGCGAGAGAGTATGCTGATATCCCGTTCATCATTCCGCATTTCGGCGCCGGATATTATCAGGAACTGCTGCAGCTGTGCTGGAGCTGTCCGAATGTGTATATTGACACGTCCGGCTCAAATCAGTGGATGAGGTGGATGCCGTACCCGCTTGATTTGGAAATTCTGTTTCGGAAGACATCTGAATTAATCGGTGCTGAACGGATCATCTTCGGGACGGATTCGAACGGATTTCCGAGAGGATATGTATACAGATATCTTCAGGAGCAGGTGAGGACCTGCCGGGAAATCAATATGCGGGAAGAAGATATAGAGAACATTTTCGGCAACAATGCGCGGACATTATTGAAAATCGCCCGCCAAGAAAAGGAAGTAAATACGTGATACAGCCGATGCGCTCTCTGGCAGGGTTATGCCGGAGGGCGTATTTTAATCCTTATAAAAAACAGTTGACAAGTCGGAATAATTTGAATTAACATGATATTCAAATTTAAAAACAAACGGGTTGCCGATCGGACCGCCGAAGGCTCCCATCTCTGCAAGCAATCGGAGATGGGGGCCTTTTTGTTTTTCGATCGCACGCGGCAGAAAGAGAGGGGAAGACAGATGGCTGTAACCATCAGCATACAAGAAAAAGCTTTTGAGCATGAAGGCCGGAAAACGCCGGTGCTGAATGATATTGAGCTGTCAATTGCATCGGGAGAATTTTTGACTGTCATCGGGCCGAGCGGATGCGGCAAAAGCACGCTTTTAAAATTGATTGCCGGTCTTGATACCGATTATAAAGGCTCTGTCACAATAAACGGCCGCAATGTATCGGGACCGGGCATCCGGCAGGGATTTATCTTTCAGGAGCACCGGCTGTTTCCCTGGCTGACGGTAAAACAAAACATCGCTGCCGATCTCAATATGAACGACCCGGCCGTTCGGAAAAAAGTGGATGAACTGATTGAGGTTGTCAGGCTGCAGGGAGCGGAGAACGCTTATCCGCGCGAATTATCCGGCGGCATGTCGCAGCGGGTTGCCATCGCCAGAGCCCTTTTGCGTGAGCCGGAGGTGCTGCTTTTAGATGAACCGTTCGGGGCGCTTGACGCTTTTACGAGAAAACATTTGCAGGATGTGCTGCTTGATATATGGCGCGAGAAAAAAACGACGATGATTCTGGTCACGCATGATATTGATGAATCCGTCTATTTAGGCGATAAGCTGGCGATCCTCAGGGCAAAGCCCGGCCGGCTGCACAGCCTGATGCCGATTCAGCTTCCGCATCCGCGCAATCGGACGTCAGCGGATTTTCAGGCCGTCCGGCAGAAGGTGCTTTCTGAGTTTGAGAAAACGGAAGACCTCCGGTTTGCGGATGGGTCCGGGATATAGAAGGGACGAAGCAAAGTGAAAAAAATCATCATTCTTTTAGCCGCAGCAGTCATGGTGTCAGCCGGATGCAGTGCAGACGGGACAGGAGGGAGCGGGAAAACGGTGAAAGAAATCCGGATCGGCATCCAGCAGAGTTTAAGCCCGCTTCTCATTGCCAAGGAAAAAGGCTGGTTTGAAGAGGCCTTCAAAAAAGACGGAATAAAAGTAAAATGGGTCGAATTCCAAAGCGGTCCTCCGCAGTTTGAAGGTCTTGCCGCCGATAAGCTTGATTTTTCCCAGGTCGGCAATTCACCGGTCATTTCCGGTCAGGCGGCAGGGATTGATTTTAAAGAGATCGGGCTGTCTCAGGACGGGTTAAAGGCAAACGGCATTCTCGTAAACAAGGGCAGCGGGATTCAGAGCCTGAAAGAATTGAAAGGTAAAAAAATCGCTGTAGCCAAAGGCAGCAGCGGCTTTGATTTTCTCTATAAAGCTTTAGATAAAGCGGGGCTTTCCGCCGATGACGTCACCATCATCCAGCTTCAGCCTGATGAGGCGGTTTCCGCTTTTGAAAACAAATCAGTTGACGCATGGTCCATTTGGGAGCCGTATTTGTCGATTGAAACGCTGCAGCACGGGGCGGAAATATTGGCGAACGGAGAAAGCACAGATTTATATTCTCCCGGTTTCACGTTAGTCAGAACGGGATTTTCCAAAGAACACCCGGATGAGGTGGTCCGTTTTCTGAAAGTGTTCAATAAAGCAGTTACATGGCAAAAGGAACACAAAGATGAAGCTGTCTCCTTATATGCGAAAATCAAACATCTTGATCCGAAAGTCGTCAGAAACGTGCTTAACAATACTGAGCCTCTCAATGAACCGATCAATGATGATATTGTCAAAGCCCAGCAGGAAACCGCTGATTTTCAATATCAAACAAAAGCGATTCATAAGAAAATTCATGTAAAAGACGTTGTCGACAATTCATTTATTAAAAAAGCGCTTGAAACGGGGGATGGCAAGTAATGAAAGCAGAAGCATCAACGGCTGCCGGCGCAATAAGCCAATCAGAAAAGAAAGCTCTGGCAAGATCCCGGAAGTATTCATACCAATGGATGAAAGGGATTGTACTCCCGGCTGCGGTCATCGCAGTATGGCAGGTTATCGCAAGTCTGGGCATCGTCTCGGCCACGGTGCTCCCCTCACCTGTCGTCATCTTGCAGACGTTTCAGGAACTTCTTCTTTCAGGTGAGCTTTGGGGTCATTTAGAGATCAGCTTATACCGGGCGGCTGCCGGATTTCTGCTTGGCGCGGGCCTCGGCCTTGTTTTCGGGCTGCTGGTCGGTTTCTCAAAGCGGACGGAAGCATATCTTGATCCGTCTCTGCAAATGCTCAGAACGGTTCCGCACTTGGCCGTGACTCCTCTGTTCATTTTGTGGTTCGGATTTGATGAGACATCAAAAATTCTGCTGATCGCATTGGGGGCTTTTTTCCCCGTGTACATTAATACGTTTCTCGGAATCCGCAGTGTGGACGCGAAGCTGTTTGACGTCGCGCGGGTGCTGGAATTTAACTGGTATCAGCAGATGACGAAATTAATTCTTCCGGCATCTCTGCCGAATATCCTGCTCGGCATCAGGCTCTCTCTCGGCATTGCGTGGCTCGGTCTCGTGGTGGCGGAACTGATGGGATCGAGCGAGGGCGTCGGTTATATGATTATGGATGCCAGACAATTTTCACAGACAAATAAGGTGTTTGTCGGCATTATCATTTTTGCGGCTGTCGGCAAGCTGACAGATGCATTGGTCAGAATGCTCGAACGGAAACTATTAAAATGGCGGAACAGTTATGAAGGGTAACCTATTAAAAAAGGAGAGATTCATATGGAGATTCTTTGGTTTATTCCGACGCATGGTGACGGCCGGTATTTAGGGACGCAAACGGGAGGGAGAACGGCGGATCATCTTTATTTTAAGCAAGTGGCACAGGCGGCGGACAGACTCGGGTATACGGGGGTTCTGCTGCCGACGGGGAGATCATGTGAAGACCCGTGGCTGACGGCTGCCGCTTTAGCGGGGGAAACGAGTGACTTGAAATTTTTAGTGGCGGTCCGTCCGGGACTGATGCAGCCGTCTGTCGCCGCGAGAATGGCGTCGACAATGGACCGGCTGTCAGACGGCCGTTTGCTCGTAAATGTCGTAGCGGGCGGAGATCCTTATGAACTGGCGGGAGACGGCATGTTTATCAGCCACGACGAACGTTATAAGGCGACTGAAGAATTTTTAACCGTCTGGCGCGGACTCATGCGGGGCGAAACGGTGACATATGAAGGGGACCATATCAAAGTGGAAAACAGCAATCTGCTGTTTCCGCCAAAGCAGTCTCCGCATCCGCCATTATATTTCGGCGGTTCATCACAGGCGGGAATTGAAGCTGCGGCGAAACATACAGATGTCTATTTAACATGGGGAGAGCCGCCGGAGCAGGTAAAAGAAAAGATTGAAACCGTTAAAAAACAGGCTGCCAAGGAAGGAAGGACGATGCGTTTTGGCATCAGGCTTCACGTGATTGTCCGGGAGACTGAGGAAGAGGCATGGGAAGCGGCTGATCGATTAATCAGCCACTTAGACGAAGAGACGATTGCGAAAGCGCAGGCTGCGCTTCGGCGCGCTGATTCATCGGGACAAAAACGGATGGCCGATCTCCATAACGGTGACCGCTCGAAGCTTGAGATCAGCCCGAATCTCTGGGCCGGCATCGGACTGGTCAGAGGCGGAGCGGGCACGGCGCTTGTCGGTGATCCGCAGACTGTCGCTGCTCGAATTTTAGAGTATCAGGCACTCGGCATTGAGTCGTTTATCTTTTCAGGCTACCCGCATCTGGAAGAAGCTTATTATCTGGCTGAACTCGTGTTTCCGCTTCTGCCGTTTCAGAATGAACGGACTAAAAAGCTTGAGCGCAGACTGGGTGAAGCAATGGGAAACGACCATTTTGCAAGAGGAAATAAAGCGACAGTCTGATGACGTCGCAAGGCGGATAATTGACGGCGGGCGCTTTCTGCGGTTTCATTTCCGGGGAAATGCCGGCAGTGAAGGCGGGTATTCACCCGCCTTTTTAAGCGCTTAGCTTGCACGATGCTCATATGGATGATATGATACAAAACGTAACAATTACGATTTGAAAGGAGTGCTGAAATGGCAAAAAAATCAAAAGTGATCAAAGAGCTCAAGCGGCAGAAGCTTGTTGAACAATATGCGGACATCCGAAGAGAATTAAAGGCAAAAGGAGACTGGGAAGCGCTGAGCAAACTGCCGCGTGATACTGCTCCGGCCAGGCTTCATAACCGCTGTACGGTGACGGGGCGGCCCCGCGGATATATGAGAAAATTTAAACTGTCCAGAATCGCATTCAGGGAGCTGGCCCATAAAGGCCGGATTCCCGGGGTGAAAAAAGCGAGCTGGTAATGTAAAAAACTCCGGATCTGTCATGAACCGGAGTTTTTGCCGTGCTTATGAAAAGTGAAAGCATAAGCCAAATGCTGAATCATCATCAGAATGAAAATCAAAAGAATCGGAAAAAAGGGTAGATGCGGCTGAATCAGCGGATAAAACAAAAGCAGAACGGCTGCGGCTGGCAATGAGAAGTAAACGGCGATATACGAGGAACGGCAAGCTTTAGCCGTCATCATTCGTTCTCTTTCATCCTGTTCCTCAAATTCATCGGGCACAAGCCTGTGCTTTTTGCCGTTCCGTTTTTTCTTTTCAGTATAGATATATAATGCGGCACAAACGGTAAACAGCAGAAACGGAGTGATATTCAGCTCAAATGAACCGCTCCCCTCCGTTTGGAAAAACTGAGCGATCCGCGGCGCCGCTTCCATAAAGGAAATAAGCGTCCAGCAGGCCAATCCGTAGAGTGCAAGGTGAAAACACGCTTTTCTTTTCAAACTCATTTTTTCTCCTCCTCCAGCCAGAAAACTTCCTCCATCGGCAGGGAGAAAGCCCGGCAGATGTTAAGCGCCAATAAAAGTGAAGGCACATAATCTCCTTTTTCAATCGCTGCAATCGTCTGTCTGGTGGCTCCGGCTTCTTTTCCGAGCGTTTCCTGAGAATAGCCGAATCTGGCTCTCAGCTCTTTTACTTTATTTTTCATCATCAGGCGTACCTCAAGTTTTCTTCTTTTTTATATTGTATGAGACTCTTAACAAAATGTAAACCCAACTTAACATGTGGACAAAAAAAGAACTTTTTTCGACAAATTTTTTAACATTCCCTTGACGAAAAAAAAATAAACATGTAATATTAGAAACATCAAATCGGTACTGACAAAAAATAATTTTGATGCGGGTGTAGTTTAGTGGTAAAACCTCAGCCTTCCAAGCTGATGTCGTGAGTTCGATTCTCATCACCCGCTCCATACATACGTTATTAACGCAGTGTTTCGTTTCTCTGATAAACGAAGTATTGCGTTTTTTTATGTGAAAAAAGACACGAAAGGCGTGTCTTTTTATGAAAGCCAAGAGACGGTATGCGTGCCTCCGTGAATTTGTTCAAACATTTTTGTTAAGGATGATAGCAGCTCATCCGCCGCGTCGGCATGAAATGAAGGCGGGAAAAAGATCAGCTGCAGCATTTTCTTTGTGCCGGGCGTGACAGGGCGTGTATTGATATGTCCGGTGAAGTCGCCGAAAACGCCGTCCGGGCCGGAGAAGGACAGTACGCTTTCTTTTTCTCCGATCGTAATTGAAATTGGTTCATCTATTTCTGAGGAATCATACGCCATGATAGGCAATGAATATTTCAAGGAGAAAAAAAGTATGGTATCATGGGCTGAATTCACACTTTCAATGAATCGTTCCCGGGAAATATCGCCGAGCATAAGCTCCATCGGCGTTTTTTGTCCTGAAAAGGCGGGACTGAGCTGTTCCATTATACGCGCCCACTCTTTTACAAAAGGCTGCTCTTCTATACCGCCGTCAGGATAATCAAAGTAAAGAGATTCTTGAAATAAACGGAGGCGGCCTTTCAGCATTTGCGGAGCAGGCCCGACTTCGATCTGTTCATATAAGACGGCTGCCGCTTTGATCCCCGGCACCCGTTCAGCAATAAGTGGATCTAAACTGATGTTCAAGTGTGTTCACTCCATTTCGGGATGATAAAACTCTATTATACCTGTGCGGGAGCCTGATCACAAAGAAAGGAGGCTGTGCAAAAAATGAATATTCATAAACTGAAAGAGGAATTAATCGAATACGCCAAAAGCATCGGAGTCGACAAAATCGGGTTTACGACGGCTGATACGTTCGACAGTCTGCGGGACCGGCTGATTCTTCAGGAATCACTCGGCTATTTATCCGGGTTTGAAGAGCCGGATATTGAAAAACGGGTTACACCGTCTTTGCTTCTCCCGAAAGCCAAATCAATCGTCGCCATCGCCCTTGCTTATCCTTCCAAAATGAAAGATGCGCCGAGGAGCACGAGGGACGGGCGGCGCGGCATTTTTTGCAGAGCTTCCTGGGGGAAGGATTATCATGACGTGCTGAGGGAAAAGCTTGATCTGCTGGAGAATTTTCTCCAAAGCAAACATGAGGATATCCGCACAAAGTCAATGGTGGATACAGGGGAATTGTCCGACAGGGCCGTGGCTGAACGGGCGGGAATCGGCTTCAGCGCCAAAAACTGCATGATCACCACGCCTGAATACGGCTCTTACGTCTATCTGGCTGAAATGATTACCAATCTGCCCTTTGAACCGGATGTGCCGATTGAAGATATGTGCGGTACGTGCACAAAATGTTTAGATGCGTGTCCGACCGGCGCGCTCGTCAATCCCGGACAGCTTAACGCCCAGCGCTGTATTTCGTTCCTGACCCAGACAAAGGGATTTTTGCCGGATGAATTCCGCACGAAAATCGGAAACCGTCTGTATGGCTGTGACACGTGCCAGACGGTCTGTCCGATTAATAAGGGGAAAGATTTTCATCTTCATCCGCAGATGGAGCCTGATCCGGAAATCGCAAAGCCGCTGTTAAAGCCGCTTTTGACCATAAGCAACCGCGAATTCAAAGAAAAATTCGGACATGTATCGGGATCATGGCGCGGCAAGAAGCCGATACAGCGGAATGCGATTTTAGCTTTGGCTCATTTTAAAGATGCCTCGTCTCTTCCGGAATTAACGGCCTTGATGCACCAAGATCCGCGCCCCGTTATCAGGGGGACGGCCGCCTGGGCCATCGGGAAAATCGGTGATCCTGATTATGCGGGGGAATTAGAAAAAGCGCTTCAAAAGGAGCAGGATGAGGAAGCTATACGGGAATTTGAAAAGGGACTGGAGCTGTTATCGGTTTCTGATAAGACTAAAACCGGCCGGTCCTGACATATGTATAGAGAAAAAGCACTTGGCGTGAGTTCAAGTGTTTTTCTTTATAAAACAGTATGGTGGGTGGAGCGCTTGAAGCATATTATTGAAGATTTAGCGGAGGCCCGGCTTCATTATTTAATCAACGGAACCGAGATGAGACACAATGGGCAGCCCGGCGATCTTGAGGTCCTGACGAGAAAAAAAGAGCTGTTTGAAAAACGGAAAGTTGACATTGTGAAAGCGAAGGCAAAAGCCGTCATTGTCAAAAGCAGCCTTGAGGACGACGGCACGTTATGCGTCATGTACACGATTCATTTCGAATATTTGTGCAAGGAGCATGACGGACACCTTTACTTAGAAGAGCAGATTGAGGAACGGACTGCATTTCTCTATGATCAGCTTTTGATTAAAGACCGGGAAGTAAAGAAAAAACCGGCGGGATTTTCTGACGGAAACAGCGTAATTGAATATGAGCGGAGTGAACGGGAAGATTTCGGGCGGGCGTTTCTATACGACCGTCTGGCTGCCGTGCAGTACGCGGAGAAGTTTTGGAATAAACGAAATCCCGCTTATAACAATTTCAGCGACAACTGCACCAATTTTATTTCCCAATGTTTACATGCCGGAAAAGCACCGATGCGGGGGCATCCGAACAGAGGCTCAGGCTGGTGGATGAAGGCAAGCTCGTGGAGCTACAGCTGGACGGTCGCGCATTCGATGAAGATGTATCTGGCCCAATCCAAGGCAGGGCTTCGCGCGGTGCAAGTATCAAGAGCCGAAGAACTGATGCCCGGAGATATCATTTGCTATGATTTTGAAGGGGACGGCCGTTTTAATCATACGGCGATCGTGGTCGCGAAAGATAAAAGCAATATGCCGCTTGTCAATGCCCAAACGTATGACAGCAGAATGAGATATTGGTCATATGAGGATTCAACGGCGTATACTCCTTCCATCAGATATGCGTTTTTTCATATTACGGATGATACGACAAAAGTGTAATTAATGATATAATGGTGGGCGGAATAAAAAACAGAGGTGAACATCGTGACATTACATGTCGTTTTATATCAACCCGAAATCCCGGCCAATACGGGAAATATCGCACGTACTTGTGCGGCAACAGACACAACGCTTCATTTGATCCGCCCGCTCGGATTCTCGACCGATGATAAAATGCTGAAGCGCGCCGGACTCGATTATTGGGAGTTCGTCAACGTCGTATATCATGATTCATTGGAAGAGTTATTTGAGGCATATGAGAACGGAAAGTTTTTCTTCATTACAAAATTCGGCCAAAAGCCGCACACATCATTTGATTACTCAAATACGGAGGAAGACTTTTTCTTCGTATTCGGCAGAGAAACGAGCGGACTTCCGAAAGAATTGATCGAAAACAATATGGACCGCTGCCTGCGTCTGCCGATGACCGAGCATGTGAGATCATTAAACCTGTCCAACACGGCCGCGATTCTTGTATATGAAGCGCTGCGCCAGCAAAATTACAGAGATTTGACGTGAAAAAAACGCCCGCATCCGGGCGTTTTTTTTATTGAATAAAAAAGACGGACAGCAGCTGTTCACAGCATTTTTATATTTCCAGGCTTAACAACGTAACAGTGTTATGTTACAATGCATTCATCGAAGGAGCTGGATTCATGGAGGAACAACTGATTTCTAAAAAAGAATTGCTGGAAGAAACATCAATTTCATACGGGCAGCTGTACCGCTGGAAACGGAAAAATTTAATTCCTGAAGAATGGTTTATCCGAAAATCAACATTTACAGGCCAGGAAACATTTTTTCCGAGAGCGGAAATATTAAAACGCATCTCAAAAATACAGAAAATGAAAGAAAATCTGTCTTTGGATGAAATGAGAGAAATGCTGTCTCCGCAAATGACTGATGTCAATATAACGTCTGCGGAGCTGCTTCAAAAGGGACTGATTTCAAAAGCCGCGCTGCAAGTTTATGGCGAAGACGGCGTGACATTCACGTCCCGCGCGCTGCTGTCTTTATATGTGCTTGAAGGACTTTTGCGATCGGGCAATATCAGCCTTGAGGAAGGAAAATTGGCGGCAGGGGTGCTGAAAACGTATGAGGCTTCCGAACTGAAAGCAAATACGGAGCTTGTCATGCTCCGAAAGCTTGGCGTAACGACGTGCTTCATCGCAGACGCGGAACATATTTTATTTGAACCGACTGTCAAAGTGGTTGAACGGGTGGCGCTTGCTGCGGCATCGGAAGAATTAAAAACGAAATGGATGCAGGAGGACCATCAATGGAAGTAACAGATAAATTAATCATCAACGGTTCAGGAAGTTCAAAAGGAGGCCGTTTTCATACAGTGGAGATCAACGGAAGCGGCACGGTGTCAGGTGATGTGGAGTGCGCGAGCTTTTTGTTTAACGGCAGCGGAAAAACAGACGGACATGTCAAGACGCAAACGCTGACGATCAGCGGTTCGGGGAAAATTTCCGGCAGTGCCGAAGCTGAATCCATCCGTATCAACGGAACGGGTGTCATTAAAGGTGATGTCAAAACGGAGCGGCTGAACGTCGCGGGATTTTCATCTTTCGGCGGCGGTGTGAAAGCTGATGATATTTTCATATCCGGGAAAGCCGGGATTGAAGGCGATTGCGAGACAGAGACGTTCCGTTCGGAAGGCAAATGCAAGATCGGCGGCCTGCTGAATGCCGATGAAGTCAGTATTAAGCTGACGGCGGGAGAGAGCCATGTGAAAGAGATCGGCTGCCGCCATTTGAAAGTGATGAGCAGAAAGAGCGTGCTTACGCGTTTTAAGCTGATGCCGGCCCCGGTGCTGACAGCGGAGCTGATTGAAGGTGACATCATTGAATTGGCGGACACGAACGCGAAGACAGTCCGCGGAAATCATGTGCGGATCGGCGCAGGCTGCACCATTGGGACTGTGGAATACAGCGGCGATTTTACATGTGATCCTTCCGCTTTGGTTAACAAAGTCGTGAAACGATAGGAGGAACTGCGATGGAAACGACAAAAAAATTGAGTCATTTAAAAATGTACGGAGCCGGACACGCCTCCGGCGGCTCCTACCAAAATGTAAGCATTAAAGGGGAAGGAACTGTCGGCGAAGGACTTCAAAGCGAACGCTGCCGGGTATTCGGTACGGGACTTTTTCTCGGAGATGCCGAGATCAACAGGCTGAAAATTTTCGGAGAGCATGAAGTTGCAGGAGATTTATCAGTACGTTCAGCAAACGTGATGGGCACATTGAAAGTCGGCGGCTCCATGCGTTTCGCCACGATGAGGCTGAAAGGACTTGCTGAAATTGGCGGCGGGGCCGCGGGAGAGCAGTGTCATATAAAAGGCAGTCTCACCGTCGGCGGCGATTGCGAGACGGAGCTGCTTCATGTAACAGGATGTATCAATGTGGCGGGATTGTTAAACGCGGGGGACGTAAACATCCATTTGCGTTATGACCGAAGCCGCGTGAAAGAAATCGGCGGCACATCGATCACCGTCAGACGGAAACCCGGTTTTCTTAAACGGAAAGCCGGCACGCTTTCTGCTGAATTGATCGAAGGAGACGCAATTTACCTCGAATACACGGAAGCGGACATCGTCAGAGGGAAACATGTGGAAATCGGCCCGGGTTGCAAAATCGAAAAAATCGAGTATCAAACAAGCTGCAAATCTCATGAAAAATCAACTGTCCAAGAACATATTCAAATATGAAACATTGTTATGTTGTACAGGAAAGGGTGCTCTTCATAAAGAGCACCCTTTTGCCGTTATTTGTTTTCAGGTTTGCTGTCGTAACCCGCCGTAAAAATGGATACTAAAAAAGTGAGAATGACACCAAGTAAAATGATCGTTTTCATCATTTCTCCTCCTCTTTGCTTTTCCATTTGATGTCCGAGTCTGGATGAAACTGTATTTCTTTCATTATGAACGGTACACCGGACCCTTGTCAATGACGGCCTTGTAACGTCTTTATTTTTAAGAAACGAAAAGCATGTATTATCACGTCACCGCATAGATTGTAACAAAGTACCTTATTTCTAGTGCATTAACCATGATAGAGGAGGTTCTTATGGATATATTAAAGAAAATTGAAAAGTACAGAGAGGAAGAGCAGCGTCTCAAATGGGAAGGGACGTTCGCTGATTATTTGGAGATCATAAAAGAAAATCCATTGGTCGCGCAGTCTGCTCATTCTCGCGTTTTTAATATGATAAAAGACAGCGGAATCGAGGAGGATGACGGTAAAAAGACATACAGCTTTTTCTCGCGGGAGCTGTTCGGCCTTGAGGAATCTCTGGAACGGCTCGTGGAGGAATACTTTCACCCGGCTGCCAAGCGGCTCGATGTAAGAAAGCGGATTTTACTATTGATGGGACCCGTCAGCGGCGGAAAATCAACTCTTGTCACTATGCTGAAAAAAGGGCTTGAAGCCTACTCGTTGACAGACAACGGCGCTGTTTACGCCATTAAAGGCTGCCCGATGCATGAAGATCCTCTCCATCTCATTCCCCATCATCTGCGCGACGACTTCTACAGAGAATACGGCATCAGAATTGAGGGCAGCCTTTCTCCGCTTAATGTCATGCGGCTTGAAGAAGAATACGGCGGCAGAATTGAGGATGTAAAGGTTGAACGTATATTCTTCTCGGAGGATAAACGTACCGGAATCGGAACCTTCAGCCCGTCTGACCCGAAATCACAGG
Source organism: Bacillus sp. EB106-06-01-XG163 (assembly GCF_058791615.1). Taxonomy (NCBI): domain Bacteria; kingdom Bacillati; phylum Bacillota; class Bacilli; order Caryophanales; family Bacillaceae; genus Bacillus; species Bacillus sp. EB106-06-01-XG163. The sequence goes on along the minus strand of NZ_JBYTDS010000014.1, from coordinate 93,791 downwards.
ATATCGCCGACTTGACGGGGAGTATTGATTTTTCAACAATTGCCGAATACGGCTCAGAATCAGATCCGCGCGCTTATCGGTTTGACGGTGAATTAAATAAAGCGAACCGCGGAATGATGGAGTTTCAGGAAATGCTGAAATGCGATGAAAAATTTCTGTGGCACCTTCTGTCACTCACGCAGGAAGGGAATTTCAAAGCCGGACGGTTTGCGCTCATCTCAGCCGACGAATTGGTTGTTGCGCATACGAACGAAACGGAGTACCGCTCGTTTATTGCCAATAAGAAAAATGAAGCCCTTCACTCCAGGATCATCGTGATGCCTGTTCCTTATAATTTAAAGGTGTCAGAGGAAGAACGGATTTATGAAAAAATGATTTCTGAAAGTGATGTTTCTGACGTACACATCGCCCCCCATACATTAAAAGTGGCCGCGATGTTTTCTATTTTGACCCGGCTGAAGGAACCGAACCGCTCTGATATTGATCTCGTCAAAAAAATGAGGCTCTATGACGGAGAAAGCGTTGAAGGTTACAATTCCGTTGATCTTGAGGATATGAAGAAGGAATTCCATGATGAAGGAATGAGCGGAATTGACCCGCGTTATGTCATCAACCGCATTTCCTCAACGATTATCAGGAAAAATATGGAATCTATCAATTCGCTTGACGTGCTGCGTTCCTTAAAAGAAGGACTCGACCAGCATCCGTCCATCTCCGCCGAGGACAAAGAGCGGTATATGAATTTTATTTCCGCCGCCAGGAAAGAGTACGATGACATCGCTAAAAAAGAAGTGCAGAAGGCGTTCGTCTATTCATATGAAGAATCCGCGAAAACTCTCATGGACAATTATTTAGATAATGTGGAAGCGTACTGCAATAAAAATAAGCTCCGCGACCCGCTGACGGGTGAAGAAATGAATCCTGACGAAAAACTGATGAGATCCATTGAAGAGCAGATCGGCATTTCAGAAAACGCGAAAAAAGCGTTCCGCGAAGAAATTTTAATCCGCATATCCGCCTATGCAAGAAAAGGAAAACGCTTTGACTATAATTCGCACGAAAGACTCCGCGAGGCGATTCAGAAAAAGCTGTTCGCAGACTTAAAAGATGTGGTGAAAATTACGACCTCAACCAAAACGCCGGATGAGCAGCAGCTTAAAAAGGTCAATGAGGTAGTGGCAAGGTTAATAGATGAACACGGCTATAATTCGACTAGCGCTAATGAACTGCTGAAGTATGTCGGAAGCTTGTTAAACCGTTGATGTTTGATTTCATTGAGAGGCCCGTCTGTAAAAGGACGGGTTCTTTTGTCTGTTTTTCGCAATTGTTTGTCAATTGGAGAGTCCGGCCGGCATAATATAAAAATAAATCTTTTCGCCGGACTTGTTTCATAAACAGGACCAAGCCGGAATACACATGTAAAACGACCATAACGGTTAAGGAGGGGAATTCATGTCCCGTAATGACAGCGGAAATTTTTTGATTTCAGAGGAAGACTGGTCCCTCCATCGCAAAGGCTTTGACGACCAGCAGCGCCACCAAAAGAAAGTACAGGAAGCGATAAAAAACAACCTTCCGGATCTTGTCACTGAGGAAAGCATTATTATGTCCAACGGAAAAGATGTCGTGAAAATCCCGATTCGTTCGCTTGATGAATATAAAATCCGTTATAACTATGATAAAAATAAACATGTCGGCCAAGGCGACGGCGACAGCGAAGTCGGCGATGTCGTCGCAAGAGACGGCGCAGATAAAAAGCAGGGTGCTGGAAAAGGCCAGGGAGCAGGCGATCAGGCAGGCGAGGATTATTATGAAGCGGAAGTTTCATTGATGGATCTGGAAGAAGCGCTGTTTCAGGAATTAGAACTGCCGAATCTGCAGCAAAAGGAAAGGGACAATATCGTCCATACCGATATCGAGTTCAATGATATCCGGAAAACCGGGCTGACAGGGAATATCGATAAGAAAAGGACGATGCTGTCGGCCTATAAACGAAACGCCATGACAGGCAAGCCGTCGTTTTACCCTATTTATCCGGAAGATCTGAAATACAAAACATGGAATGATGTGACGAAGCCGGAATCGAAAGCTGTCGTTTTAGCGATGATGGATACAAGCGGTTCGATGGGCGTATGGGAAAAGTATATGGCGAGGAGCTTCTTTTTTTGGATGACACGATTTTTACGGACAAAGTATGAAACGGTTGATATCGAATTTATCGCCCACCATACGGAAGCGAAGGTTGTGTCGGAAGAAGATTTTTTCTCGAAAGGGGAGAGCGGGGGCACCATCTGTTCCTCCGTTTACCGGAAGTCTCTTGAATTAATTGATGAAAAATATGACCCCGCCCGCTACAATATCTATCCCTTTCATTTTTCAGACGGAGATAACCTGACTTCGGATAACGCCCGGTGCGTAAAGCTCGTCAATGACATCATGAAAAAATCGAATCTGTTCTGTTACGGTGAGGTCAATCAATATAACAGGCATTCCACCCTCATGTCCGCCTATAAAAATGTCAAAGATGATAAATTTAAATACTACATCCTGAAACAGAAATCAGACGTATTTCAAGCGCTGAAAAGCTTTTTTAAAAATGAGGAAGCCGGTGTAAGCAAAGCATCGTATGAAATATAAAGCCGAGTGAAGAATCGTGCGGCCGCGGTTCTTCACCCGGCTTTTTTAAATTAAAAATAAAGAGAAAAAACGGCATAAAAAAAATCCTTAAAAAATGAAACTTTTCTCTTTACAAACCTTCTTTCATTTATTAATATTTTATCTTGTGAACTATTATTAAGGGAATGAGGTGAAAATACGGTGATTGAATCAGAGCTCGCTTTGCTCAGTTTTGAACAACTGTTTGATACTTCCAGATCGATTTACAAAAAGCAGAAAATGATTCTGGAGACAGTTCTTGAACCTTTTGATATTACAGTGCTGCAGTATCTGCTGATGTTCAAAATACATAAGAGCAAAAGCACGCAGCTTTCAAGGCTGGCTTTGTCGCTTGATCTGAAACCGGCGTCTGTCACGAGAATGACCGATATTCTGTATAAGCGCCGCCTAATGGTTCGGAGCGACTATCACGACGACCGGCGTGTTGTTATGATTCAGTTAACCGAAGAGGGGGAAGAACTTCTAAAGAAAGCTGCTGTTCAATATGCCGAAAAAGCGGCGGTCTTATACCGGCAGCTCAATACCGCTGAACTGCAGTACCTGCGCAAGCTTGCGGAAAGTTTAACGAAGCTTGCAAACGGCTGTGCAGTGAAAAACGGAAAATAAAAAAATCCCCACATATTTTTATCATCATTCCACAAAATGATAGAGGAAGAAACGAAAGGAGAAAACAAAATGAACAGAGGACGTTTAATTCTGACCAACATTATCGGTTTGATTGTTGTTCTTGCAATTATAGGCGGAGGTGCTTACTACTATTATCAAAGCACACACTATGTAAAAACCGATGAAGCAAAAGTTGCCGGCGACATGGCTGCTATCACAGCTCCTGCTGCGGGTAAAGTAACTGACTGGAACCTTGATGAGGGGAAAGAAGTAAGCAAAAACGACGTTGTTGCAAAAATCAAAGGACAGCAAAATGCTGACGTAAAAGCCATCATGGATGGAACAATCGTGAAAAACGAAGTGAAAAACGGCCAAATGGTGCAAGCCGGTACGACAATTGCCCAGGAAATTGACATGAAACACCTTTACATCACTGCAAACATTAAAGAAACAGACATTAGAGACATTGAAGTAGGAAACAAAGTAGACGTAATTGTTGACGGCGACCCTAATACAACATTTGACGGAACAGTAGAAGAAATCGGTTATGCGACAAATTCAACATTTGATATGCTGCCTTCTTCAAACTCAAGCGGCAACTACACAAAAGTAACGCAAAAAGTTCCTGTTAAAATTTCACTCAGCAACCCATCTGACAAGGTGCTTCCTGGTATGAACGCATCTGTAAAAATCTCTGAATAATACAGATCAGTCATCAAACCATGAAGGGAGGTTGTCTTAGGTGGCTAAATCAGATAATCAAGTAAAAAGTCCTAAAACATTGCTTATTGTGCTTATGGCCGGGTTATTCCTGGCGATCTTGAACCAAACGCTTCTTAACGTGGCGATGCCGCACTTAATGACCGAGTTCGGTGTGAGTGCGACGACGATTCAGTGGCTTACGACCGGATACATGCTGGTCAACGGTGTTTTGATTCCGTTATCTGCGTTCTTAATTACCCGGTTCGGACAGAGAAGCCTCTTTCTCGTAGCCATGTTCTGTTTTACAGCGGGAACGTTAGTCTGCGGAATCGCGCCTAACTTCTCAACAATGCTGATCGGCCGGTTAATTCAGGCGGTCGGCGGCGGTATCCTGCAGCCGCTGGTCATGACAACCATTCTGCTTATCTTCCCGCCTGAAAGCAGGGGGAAAGGAATGGGGATTTTCGGTCTTGCGATGATGTTTGCTCCGGCGGTCGGACCGACTCTTTCCGGCTGGATCATCGAGCATTACACATGGCGCATTATGTTCTACGGCCTTGTTCCGATCGGGGCAATCGTTATTATCATAGCGTTCTTCCTCTTTAAGAACTTGGTGGAACCGCAAAAAATCAAACTCGACAGCTTGGGTGCGATTCTATCCATTGTCGGATTTGCCTCATTGCTTTACGGAGTCAGTGAAGCGGGCAGCGACGGCTGGGGAGATCCGATCGTGCTGTCTACCGTCATTGTCGGTGTCATCGCGATTGCCGCGTTTGTCATTCAGCAATTGCGCTCTGAAAAACCGATGCTCGACTTCCGGGTATTTAAATATGATATTTTCTCACTTTCCAGTGTGATTAACATCATTATTACCGTTGCGCTTTACACAGGAATGTTCCTGCTTCCGATTTACCTGCAGAACTTAGTCGGCTTTACGGCGCTGCAATCGGGCCTCTTGCTATTGCCGGGCGCGATTGTCATGCTGATCATGTCGCCGATTTCCGGTATTCTGTTTGACAAAATCGGTCCAAGACCGCTTGCGATTATCGGGCTGGTCATCACGGTCGCAACGACATTCCAGTACACAAAATTAACAATTGACACACCTTACACGCACATTATGCTTGTCTATGCCATCCGCGCATTCGGTATGTCACTGTTAATGATGCCTGTTATGACAGCCGGAATGAACCAGCTTCCGGCACGGTTGAACAGCCACGGCACGGCGATGAGCAACACGCTCCGCCAGATCAGCGGTTCAATCGGAACAAGTTTGATCACAACGATTTATACGAACCGTACGACAATGCACTATTCGCAGATTGCGGATAAAACGAGCACGGCTGATCCAAGCTTCATGCAGTCGTTCCAAAGCGCGGTTTCGAATTTAATGGTCAACATGAACATGTCGCTTGATGCGGCGAAACAAACCGTTTATTCTTATCTCTACAAAACAGCTTCACTTAATTCCAACGTTATGGGGATTAATGACGCGTTTATGTGGGCGACGATCTTTGCGGTTATCGGCGTAGTCCTGAGCCTGTTCTTGCGTGACGTACGGAAAGACAAACAGCGGGCGAAGAAAAAAGAGGAGCTGTCATTGCTTCCGGCCCCTAAAGAAGTGAAGGAATCTTAATCATCTGAATGGGAGGTTTCCTGAATGAAAATTTACGTAGTGTACGATAGTGAAGGCGAACATACAAAACACCTTGCTGAAGCCATTGCCGAAGGAGCACGAGAAAACGCTGAGGCTGAAGTCCTGATCGACCATGTCGATCAAGCAGACATCCGCAAGCTGAAAGACATGGATGCCATTATCTGGGGATGCCCGGGACACTTTGGCACCATCAGTTCAGGCTTAAAAGCGTGGATCGACAGACTCGGCTATCTGTGGGCTGAAGGCGAGCTGATTGATAAAGTCGGCGCCGTATTCTGTACGACGGCGACAACACATGGCGGATTAGAAATGACAATGCACAATCTGATCACTCCTATGTTTCACCAAGGCATGATTGTTGTCGGACTTCCCGGCAACGTTCCTGAAAACGCGCTGTACGGCTCTTACTACGGTGCGGGCGTCACATGCCCGGTTGACAGCGATGTGCTGATGACGGAAGAAGGCCTTCAATTAGGCCGTGCGCTTGGCAGACGTGTCAGCCAAGTCACAGGTAATCTAACTGCCGGACGACAGTAAGGAGAGGGTTATATGGCCATTATTATAGCGGTTATTGCTGCTGTCATTGTGATTGCACTTCTTATCACATTCAATGTCCGCAGCACTTCTGCAGGACAGAATGTCAAAGAAGAAAAGAGAGAAGCGATCGGCACTACAGCCGAACAGCCGGAAAAGCATGATCCGGCCGAGGAGCGCTCAGCCGAGCATGCTCCCGTCGTTGTAAAATCTGAATCTCCCCGTGAGAAAAAGAATACAATGGGCGATGATGTGTACCGTCAGGCGCTTCAGAAGTTTAAGACTTCTGAGACGGATCAGGAACCAAACGATCCTGATAGCGGCGGCAAAATGCAGGATAGCAGCTATCGTGATGCGCTGCTCTCCTTAAAAAACAAAAAGAAGTAATTGAAAAGGCAAATCTGCGTAAGAGCGGATTTGTCTTTTTTTTATTGAAGATATTGTAATACGTGATGATCTAGTGTACTATGTTACTCATACACTTGATCCGAATGGAGAGAGAAAGAATGACATCGTTTTTAGGTTTGCTGAAAAAAGATGCGAAAGTTTCATGGATTTGGCTCGCGGTGTGGCTTTGCGGCATGATTTGCTGGGCGTTTGCAGCCCACGTCATCGCTGCCCGTCAGAAAGAACCGCTCGTCATTTTCGGCTTTTTTACGGCAATGGGGTTTTTTCAATTTCTTGTAGCGCCGCTTTTTATGTACTATCACCTTCATAAAGAAGGAAAAAACCAGCTGTGGCTTTACAATCCGAATGGAGGATTTTATCTGCTGGCTTCCAAGCTGACGGCCTCACTGCTGTATCAGTTGATCGGGCAGCTGGCGCTGACCGGTTACGGCATTTGGATGTACCGGATGCTTTCTGCAAAAGGAGCGCTGGAACACACCATTCCCCTGGCCGGCACATTAACCGGACTGAATGCTTACCTGCTGATCAGTTCAGCGTATTTATCTGTGATCGTGGCCGTATTTTGGACTGTTTTTCACTCATTAAAACATGTTCCCGTCCTCCGGTGGGTGATCTGCATCGTGCTTGCGTTTGTCTGGACCTATATTGACGATAAAATCATTACGCCATTCACTTCATCTCAACATGATTTATGGCCGGTAAAAGTGTATGCGGATTTTGATTTTCACTATACAAAATTGACCGGCTGGACGGTGGAGCTGAAGGCCGTCCACATCTCGCTTTTCAGCTTCCTGGCAGTGATCGTGCTTGCGGCGCTCTGTCTCGCGCTGGCCTCTATGCTGCTGAATCGAAAGGTTGAGGTGTAATGATGGAGAATGAATTTCAGTCATCCAAGCCGATTTATCTGCAGATTGCCGATCGTGTATATTACCGGCTGATCCGAAGTGAGCTTTCACCGGGGGACAAACTGCCGTCCGTAAGGGAGATGGCCGTACAGATGAAAGTGAATCCGAATACGATACAAAGAACGTACAGTGAAATGGAAAGGCTGGGGATCGTGGAGACGAGAAGAGGACAGGGAACCTTTATAGCGGAAAGGTCCGATCTGAAAGCGGAGCTGAAAGACAGGCTGACTAAAGACGTTTTCAAACGCTTTATTCAGGAAATGGCGGAGCTGGGGTTATCTCCTGAGGAAATGATCGACGGGATCAAACAATATGCGGAGGAAGCAAACGATGAATCTTGATTTTGAACGCGTAACAAAAAAATACGGCCGCAGGCTCGCGGTCAGCGATGTATCATTTTCATTGTCTCCGGGTAAAATCTATGGAATTTTAGGGCCGAACGGAAGCGGTAAATCAACAACGCTTAAAATGCTTGCCGGGCTTGCGTTCCCGACCTCGGGCGCCGTCCGGATCGGAGACTGCGCAGTAAGCAGGAACATGCTGTTTCGTACGGCTTATTTAACCGAACATGATATGTTTTTCGCCCGGACGACCGTCGGTGATATGCTCACATTTTATCATTCGCAATTCCCGGATTTTCAGCTGGAAAAAGCACATAACCTATTAACGGAAATGAATCTTTCAGCGGGGCAGAAGATAAAAGAGCTGTCCAAAGGCAGCCGGGGCAGGCTGAAAATCGTTTTGGCCCTGTCGAGAAAAGCATCCGTCATTCTGCTGGATGAGCCGTTTTCAGGTCTTGATCCGGCGGTCAGGGAGTCGATTGTCAACAGTCTCGTATCTTATATTGATTTTGACAGCCAGATCGTCGTCATCGCCACGCATGAGATCGGCGAGATTGAGACGCTGTTAGACGAAGTGATGGTTTTCATAAAAGGGAAAATCGCTGAACGGCGCGAGGTCGAAGAAATTCGGGAACAGGAAGGAATGTCCGTGCTGCAATGGTACAGAAGCGTCATGCAGGCGCACGAAATAGAAGGGGGATTCTAATTGGAAACGGTATTAGAACTGCAACAGGTAAAGAAAACGATAAAAGGACGAACGATTATTCATGATCTGAGCTTCTCCGTCCGGGCGGGCGAAGTGTTTGGGTTTCTAGGGCCGAACGGAGCGGGGAAAACCACTACGATCAGAATGATGGTCGGATTAATGAAACTGTCTCAGGGAGACATCGTAATCTGCGGGGAATCCATTACGAAAAACTATGCAAAAGCGGTCAGGCACGTCGGAGCCATCGTGGAAAACCCGGAGCTGTACAAATTCCTGAGCGGTTATAAAAATTTACAGCAGTACGCAAGGATGGTAAAAGGCGTTACGAAAGAAAAAATAGATGAGGTCATCGAGCTCGTCGGGTTGCAGGACAGAATACATGACAAAGTAAAAACCTACTCTCTCGGAATGAGACAGCGTCTCGGCCTCGCCCAAAGCCTGCTGCATAATCCTAAGGTGCTGATTCTGGATGAACCGACAAACGGCCTTGATCCCGCGGGCATCAGGGAAATCAGGGACCATCTGAAAAAGCTGACACGTGAAAAAGGAATGGCTGTCATCGTCTCAAGCCATCTGCTGTCAGAAATGGAGTTAATGTGCGACCGAATCGGCATTCTGCAAAAAGGGGAGCTTGTCGATATTCAAAAAGTAAGGGATGAAGGAAAAGAGGATAAAGATACATACTTCTTCCATATTGAACAAAGAGAAGAGGCTCTTGCCGTTCTGAGTCAGTTTGACTGTGTGAAGAAGACAAACGGCATTGAGATCAGGCTGTCAAAACAGGAAGTACCTGATGTGATTTCACTGCTCGTCCGTGAAAACATCCGCTTATATGAAGTGAAAATCATGACAAAATCTTTGGAAGACCGTTTCTTGGAGATTACCGGCGGGACGAAAGAGGAGGTTCAATATGTTTAAGCTGATCTATAATGAATGGATAAAAATTTTCAGCCGCGTCGGCACGTGGGCTATGATTGTAATTTTAGGCGTTTCGATGATCGGTTTTGCGCTTCTGTCAAACCATTTCACCTCGAGCGAAGCCAATCCGAATTGGAAACAGGAGCTCCAGGCCGAAAACAAAGAAATGAAACAGCAGATGAAGGAAACCGGAAACCAGACTCTCATTGATAACCTGAAACAGAATGTCGCGATAAATCAATACCGTATGGATCATAACATCCCTGAGGATACAGGGTACACAGTGTGGTCATACGTAGCTGATTCTTCGATGATGACTGTTTTGACCGGGCTGTTTACGATTATCATTGCCGCAGGCATTGTGGCGAATGAGTTCAACTGGGGCACGATCAAGCTGCTTGCCATTCGTCCGCTCAGCCGTTTTCAGATTTTGCTATCTAAATATATGACGGTGCTGCTGTTCGGACTGCTGATGCTTGTGATTTTATTTGCCGGCTCCGCTCTGTTGGGATTGGTCTTTTTCGGTACAGGCGGAGATACTGCGGCTGATGTTCATCTCGTATACAAAGACGGCCATGTTTTTGAGCAAAATATCATCGCCTTCCTCGCTAAAACATATGTCTATGAATCTGTCTCCGCTTTTATGCTTGCGACGATGGCGTTTATGCTGTCTGCGGTATTCCGGAACAGCTCATTAGCGGTCGGATTTTCTATTTTTCTATTGGTTATGGGAAACACGGCGACTGTATTTCTTGCCACGAAATTTGAATGGACCAAATATATTTTATTCGCCAACACGGATTTGTCGCAATATATGAACGGGACTCCTTTAGTAGAGGGGATGACGATGACATTTTCGGTTGTGATGCTTGTGATTTACTTCGTTATTTTTCTGGCGCTCGCATTCGGCGTCTTCTTAAAACGCGATATTGCCACCTGATATAAAAAAGCTGTTTTGCCTTTGCAAAACAGCTTTTCGTTTTAGATGAAAAAAACCCTGCCGGCGTACACCGGCAGGGTTTTTAAACAATTTATGCTTTTGTTACGTTAGCAGCTTGTGGTCCGCGGTTTCCTTCAACGATTTCGAAAGAAACAGATTGGCCTTCTTCTAAAGTTTTGAAGCCTTCGCCTTGAATAGCAGAGAAGTGAACGAATACATCGTCTTGACCTTCTACTTCGATGAATCCGAATCCTTTTTCAGAGTTGAACCATTTTACTTTACCTTCTAACATGAAATTTCCTCCTAAAGCGACATAACGCTTAAATTCACTATTCTTGCTCTAAAACAAACTTCCAAGACGAAAACTCTTACAAAACTTTCTTCTTAAAGATAGTTCGAACAAAAATAATTACCTTTACTCTACCAGTAATTCGAAGAAAAAACAACTGCTAAATGTAACTTTTTTCGAAATAACATGTTTTAAGAGGAGAACGCTCTGATACGGAAATCTGATTTGAGACTAGAACAGCCCATTTTCAGCTGATAAAAACCGCTTTACGGTCTCTTAAGGAAGCAATTGACAACCCTTTTTTTAATCGGTATTGTATGTAATCATGAGCCCGAATACCATGGTGCAGCCTCTGTACATAAAAATAGATAGGGAGTAGGTCAACTTGAACCTGCGGCTTATAAACAGTCTGTTTCTTTTCATTTTGATCATGTCACTTACTTCATGTCATTATCCTGACGGGAACCGGACAATTACTATCGGAATCAATGAATCTGATCAATCGATCTGGGAGTTTGTCGCGAAAAAAGCCGGTGAGGAAGGATTGCAGCTTTCTTTGGTAACGTTTTCGGATTATGCCGAGGCCGATTTGGCGCTTGCCGGCGGGGATCTCGACGCCAATGCGTTTCAATCCGTTTCTTATTTTCAATCTTTGCCGCCTCATGTGAAAAAGAAGCTGGCTCCTTTAGGAACGACATATGCGGCATCTCTGGGGGTGTATTCAAAGCAACATAAACGGCTGAAGGATATACCGGACGGAGCGGTCATTGCCGTGCCTGGTGAAGCGGCGGCCTTCGGCAGGGCGCTTTTTCTCATGCAGGAGGCCGGACTGATGACATTGAAAAAGGGATTCACCGGTACGGGTTCAACTGATATGATCAAGGACAACCCGAAGCATCTGACCTTAAAAACGGAAACAAAAAAGAACGCCTATCAGGCGGCGGAACATGCTGACGCAGCAGTTCTCAGTCAAAGCGAGGCGAAAAGAGCAGGATTTCATGCGGAGAAGGACGCGCTGATCCGATCGGCGCAAATGAAGGAAGCATATATTCATCTGATCGCCGTCAGAGCTGAGAATAAAGATGATGAACGGATGCAAAAACTCCTGTCTTTGTATCAATCAGATGATACCGCGGCGTTTATTGAAAAAGAATATGAGGGCAGCCTGATTCCTGTTTTCCTGAGGGGCGGTTTTCTCACTGAAAAGAAAGAATGATTTCCTCTTCGGGCGATCATTCTTTTTTTTCAGTGCTGCACACTTGATTGCGCCCTGATGTTTTCGCTTTGTACAGCATCCGGTCCGCGATCAGGGGCAATGTCTGAGGATCCGATGTATTTGTCGGATAATGCGCGATGCCGAGGGAAACGGTCACGGGAATTGTATCTCCGCTCGTCAGCAGAATCGGGTTCGCGTCAATCGTGTGCCTGATTTCTTCTGCGAGGTGAAGCCCTTTTGTATACGTGCAATTGGGCATAAGCACGGCAAATTCTTCCCCGCCGATACGGGCTGACGGATCAGAACTGCTGAGTAAGAACCTCAGGCGCGCCCCCAGTTCCTTCAGCACTTGGTCCCCTTCATAATGGCCGTATTGGTCATTGATCTGCTTAAAGTGATCAATATCCAAATAAATAAGAGCGAGCTGAGACGAGGGGGATTGAGACGCCCGATCGTACAGAACGCGCGAGACTTCCTCGAATTTTCTCTTATTAAAAATCCCCGTCAGAAAATCATAATTCGCTTGAAACTTGTATTGCTTGAACAAAAGGCGGGCATCGGCTTCGTGTTTAATGATATACAGCGACAGCATTCCGCCCAAGGTAGAAATGAGCCAAAAATAAACGAGGGCCCCGGCAGGCTGTTCAGGCATAAGTAACAGCAGCGTCAGGGTGATAATAACATTTGAAAAGAGCAGCATAACGAACGCATTTTTGTGATTCGGCTTTTTTCCTCTGAATACGGCCACAGAAAGTATCGCAATCATGCCGACTGCTGCGATAGAATAAATGGCGCTGGCATTGAAATTGATCAGGATACGGCCTGCCACGATAATGATAAAGGCAGCTGCTGTAGACACCCAGCCTCCGTAAAGAGCGGCGATGATAATGGGGATATTTCTGAGATCAATGATGGAATCGGAGTAAGAAAAGCCGAAAGCAATCAGAAAAACCCCTAAAAGCCCGCAGACCGTCCCCTTCAGTAATTGAAACATCGGACGGTCTTCTTTATGTGAAAGCGACTCTTTAAAAAGAACGGTGAAGAGATAATTAAATGTGATTAAAATCGTCAAATTAAGAAACAGTTCCTTCAGCATAACAATCACCCTTATATAAGTTACTAAAGAAAGGATGGAAAGAAAAGAGAAAAATCATTAAAAATACATATATTGTCAATTCTTACTTGACCGATCGGAATTGATGTAATATAGTGTTTAAGGATAATAAGCAAGGGAGTGTTTACCTGTTTTGGAGAATTTATTTGTAATCTTACATGTTTTTATTTTGTTTTTGTTTATAGCAGGTCTGTTTGTGATGCAAAAAAAACACGTTTCCTTTTCTAAACGTGTCTTTACCGCGCTCGGATTAGGCATTGTATTCGGTTTTGCGCTGCAATTGATTTACGGGCCGGCCTCACATGTCGTGACACAAACGGCCGATTGGTTTAATATCGCCGGCGGCGGTTATGTCAAGTTGCTTCAGATGATCGTCATGCCGCTAGTCTTTATTTCTATTCTCGGCGCATTTACGAAGCTGAAACTGACCCATAACATCGGGAAAATCAGCGGACTGATCATCGGAATTTTGATTGCTACGACAGCAATTGCCGCGGCAGTCGGAATTGTTTCGGCGCTTTCCTTTGATCTGAAAGCCGTTCATATCGACCAGGGGAGCACTGAGTTATCAAGGGGTCAGGAGCTGCAGCAAAAATCTGAGGATATGACGGCCAAAACGCTGCCTCAGCAAATCGTTGAGCTTCTGCCGGGGAATCCGTTTCTTGATTTCACGGGAGCCAGACCGACTTCCACCATCGGAGTCGTTATTTTCGCCGCTTTCCTCGGCATCGCTTTTCTGGGCGTGAAACGGAAGCAGCCGGAGCACGCAGCGACATTCAGCGGAATTGTCGATGCGGTTTACGCGATTATTATGCGCGTCGTGACATTAATTTTAAGACTGACGCCTTACGGGGTATTGGCGATTATGACCAAAACGATCGCGACAAGCGACATCGACAGCATTGCGAAACTGGGGATGTTTGTGATCGCTTCATACGCCGCGCTTATCGCCATGTTTATCATTCACTTGCTGCTGATCACGTTCAGCGGTTTAAATCCGATCACATACGTGAAAAAAGCATTTCCGGTTATGGTGTTTGCGTTTACGTCCCGTTCAAGCGCAGGGGCTTTGCCGCTCAATATTAAAACACAAAAAAGCATGGGCGTACCGGAAGGCATTGCGAACTTCGCCGGTTCATTCGGCTTATCAATCGGTCAAAACGGCTGTGCCGGTATTTATCCGGCGATGCTCGCGATGATGATTGCGCCGACAGTGGGGCAAAACCCGTTTGAACCGGGATTTATCATTTCCGTCATCGCCATCGTGGCAATCAGTTCATTCGGTGTAGCAGGCGTGGGAGGCGGCGCGACATTTGCGGCTCTGCTCGTCCTATCCGCTTTGAACATGCCTGTGGCGCTTGCCGGACTGCTCATTTCAATTGAGCCGTTAATTGACATGGGGCGCACCGCCTTAAATGTCAGCGGCAGTATGACCGCAGGGCTGTTAACAAGTAAAATGACGAAGGAAACCGATACCGCGGTGTACAATGATTCCACAATCGTCATTGAAACTGAAGAAGCTTAATAAAAAAGCAGATAGCACTAAAACGAAAAATCCTTCATCGTTGAACGAATGAAGGATTTTTTCGTTTCTAATGATTTCCGGGTTCAATTTCTTCCAGCATATTCATCACGGTGCTGTCATTTAAAACATTCACCGCGCTTTCTTCGAAGTGAATCGGCTCGGTATAGTGAGGCTTCGGCGAAGTTTCTTTACTGCGGCTGCGGTCTGCCTGTCCGTCCGTATGGGATGAGCCGGAGTGATTGCGGGAAGTCTGCTCATGCTGCTGTCCGCTGGATTCCCCGCCGAAAGCCTGTTTGATCAGCTCGGCAGGCTGTAATGAGCCGGTTTGTGAATGCCGGGCTTTGTCCGTGTGCTGCTGTCCGCCGGATTCCCCGCCGAAAGCCTGTTGAATCAGGTCAGCAGGCTGCATGGAGTGTGTGCCATCTTTATGCTGCATTCTGCCTGAAACCATTCCGGAGATTTTCCGGCGGATTTCGGGTGATAAAGCTGCAATCAGAATCGATGATCCGATCAGCAGCGCTGTCGGGCTGATGCCGCTTTTTTTTCTGAACAAGTTAAATCCCTCCTCATTCAATTGATTACGCTTACCTTTCCCTTTCCTTCTGATATTTATCCAAACCGCTCAGAATGCAAACGGCGTGCATAAATCCCGCCGAATAGAAAAACCTATACGTAAAGTGAGAAAGGAGGAATTCACATGATAAAAAAACAAGCAGTTATCTCTGCCCTTCTTCTGCCGATGCTGATTACCGCAGGGTGCAGTATGGGGAACCAAGGAGAAGGAAAACGAAATGACAACCGCACCCAGAATGTAAATTACCGCAACACGCCTAACGACGGTGCGACAAATATGAATACAGTGAACCGTCATAACCAAAACACCGATCACAATGACAATCGTAACCTGAGAGTGGCTGATAAAGCCGCCGACAAGGTGACTGATTTAAAAGAGGTTAAAAATGCGACTGTGATCGTTGCCGGAAACAGCGCATATGTTGCCGTTGTTTTGACAAACGGGCAAAAAGGCGCCATCGCCAACCATTTAAAAAATAAGATTACCGATAAGGTGAAATCAGCCGATAAACATGTCCGGACTGTATATGTATCAGCGAACCCGGACTTCGTTGAACGCATGCAAGGCTACGGAAAACGAATCCAAAACGGACATCCTGTATCCGGTCTGTTTGATGAATTCGGCCAAATGGTTCAGCGTGTATTCCCAAACCCCAATAAATAAATGAATGGAAAAGCCGCATTTGCTGCGGCTTTTTTATTTTATCTGCCGTCACGACCCAGCGCTCCTGAGCATAAAGTAAAGAATGAGATGAAAATGAAAGGATCGGGGAGGGGAGCTTGTTTGCGTGACGGCATGGGGAAACGGGCGGCATTCACTCTGATCCTGTGCGGAGTCCTTGTCATATTGGCTGTCAGTTCAGCCGTTTCAGTAAGTATGATGTACGTCCTGTCAGGCCAAAACAGCCGCTCTGTTCCGACGAAGGAACAAGTGACTGAACACATGAATAAAGAAATTTACAAACATACAGCGATTTACTATACGGCGGATGAAAAGCCGCTCTTGGATCTGACCAAGCTTGCGCTGGACCACGCAAAGCGTATCAATCAAATCATTGTCGGCTATAAAGGTGCAGCGCCACTTGAACTCATTTTCTTTTCAGATGAAGCTGAAATGGAGCAATATTCAGGATTGAAAAATGTAGTCGGTTTTTATTCAGAACAGGAGCAGATGATGGGGCTTTTGCCTGAAGAGAAAAAACAGCTTTTGAAAAAAGATGAGCTGGCCGTTTTCATGTATAAGCAATTGATTATACATGAATATACACACTACGCGTTTCATCAAAAAACGCGGCAATTGGGGACGGATACGTCTGTATTTCCGCTTTGGTTTCATGAGGGGCTGAGCGAGTGGGTCGCGCATTATGATGTAGTCATTGATCCGATTGCATTTTCCGTCGTGCCGTTTGATCAATTAACGACCGACCGAAAATGGCAGAAATCGCGTATGGAATATGAAACGGATGTCTATTTGCAAAGCTTCTATATGATAAAGGATTTAACCGAAACATTCGGAGAAGGCATTATCTTAACCATTATCAACAAAACCGCCGAAACACAGGATTTTGAAAAAGGCTTTGAAGCGGCTACGAAAGAAAGCCTGAAACAATTTGAACATGATTTCATAAAAGCATATGAAAAAAAGAAAACGGCATTGGAGAGTCAGGTTTCCAACGCCGTTTTTTAATCAATGGAGGTTTTGCTGCTGCTGTCCCATTTGTCCTTTAATCGGAGGCATTTGCGGCTGTCCCTGGGCCGGTGCAAATGAATTCAGCATGGTCTGCATATCTTGTGCATTGAGCTGAGGAACCTGATAATAACCGTGTTTGTTTTGGTATAAGAAGATTTCATACGCCATTTCGACATATTGCTGTATTTGGGCGGAGAGCACTCTTCTAGTGACGGGATTGGTCATTTCAAGCGAGCTCATCGTCAAGAGAGAAGCTTGAGCTTTAATCAGGCCGAGCATATGGCCGCTGATCCCGAGATCTTTGACATCATTTAATGATTGATTCGGTTTTTTCGGCTGAGTCGGTTTTATACCGTAGACGGCCTGGTTCTGTTCCTTCATCATATATGTCGACGTTTCCTGAGAAGGCTTTTGGCCGGTCTTAAAGCATTCTGCCGTCAGATTATAGAGTCCGAGAATGAATTGATACTGGCGGTCAAGGATGTCGGCCAGCTGCTGATCCTGTATAAACTGTCTGAGCATCATAAATTGATCCAAAACGCCGACTGTTCCGGCCAGCACTTCATGCATATCGAAAAGCTCATGTCCTCCGTGATTCACTTGCGGTGAACCCGGGATCCCTTGATTTACTGGCGGCTGCTGCTGATTCTGCTGCTGTTCCACTGGTTGTTTTCCTCCTTCATGTCAAATCATCATTAAGATGTGAAAAAAGCCGATCCGTTATACATCAAAACCTGTTTCGTTACGTGGGGATTATTTACTATTTTGCGCCAGTGAAGACAATCTTTACAAAAAAGTGATGTGATTTCTAAGAAAATAAGCTAACGTATTTCTTAGAAGACAGGGGGGAAATGAATGAAGAAAAAAAGGGGTATGCGTCTTACGTGCTGTTTGCTGACGTTTTGTTTTTTGATGTTCAGCGTGAAAGATGCGGAAGCAATCGGACAAGCAGGATCACTGAATGAAGCTGGAACGGATAAAGCGTATAAAGAACAGCAGACAGAAGACTCCGGCCGTGTCCCGCTCAGAATCATCAGCATGAATGATCTGCACGGAAAAATTGATCAGCAATATGAGTTTGACCTTAACGGAGACGGTAAACCGGATGGCACGTTCGGGCGGATGGACTACGCCGCAGCGTACATTAAAAAGGCGAAAGCCGAGAAAGAACACGCCTTTGTCGTGCATGCGGGCGATATGATCGGGGGCAGCTCTCCCGTGTCAGCCCTTTTTCAGGATGAACCGACAGTAGAATTGATGGAAGACATCGGTTTTGATGTCGGAACTGTCGGCAATCACGAATTCGATGAAGGAACGAATGAGCTTAAACGGATCATCAATGGAGGAGATCATCCGGACGGTAAGGGGACAAGCGGTTATGACGGCCAAAATTTCCCGCTCGTCTGCGCCAACTGTAAACTGAAGTCAGGGGAGTCCTTTCTGCCGCCGTATGAAATTAAATACGTTTCCGGAATTCCGGTCGCATTTATCGGGGTTGTAACCAGATCGGCGGCAGGCATGGTCATCCCGGACGGAATTAAAAATATTACGTTTACGGATGAGGTAAAGGCTGTCAATGACGCCGCCGCTGACCTGAAGAAAAAAGGAATTAAAGCAATCGCCGTGCTCGCCCATATGTCTGCTGAACAAAATGGCTCAGCCATCACGGGAGAATCCGCAAAGCTTGCAAGCGGAACAGACTCAGAGATTGATGTGATTTTCGCCGCGCACAATCATAAAGTCGTAAACGGAGAAATCAACGGCAAGCTGATCGTGCAGGCATTTGAATACGGAAAAGCAATCGGAATCGCCGATCTTGAACTTGATAAAGAGTCGAAGGATATCGTGAAAAAATCAGCGGAAATCCAATATATCGATCAAAGCAAAATCAAGCCTGACCCGGCTGCGGCAGGCATATTAAGCAAATATGAAGAGAAAGTGAAACCGATTATCAGCGAAGCAGTCGGGGAAGCGGCCCATGATATAACGGGCGGGTATTCAAATGACGG
This sequence comes from Bacillus sp. EB106-06-01-XG163, assembly GCF_058791615.1. Classification (NCBI taxonomy): domain Bacteria; kingdom Bacillati; phylum Bacillota; class Bacilli; order Caryophanales; family Bacillaceae; genus Bacillus; species Bacillus sp. EB106-06-01-XG163. The sequence goes on along the minus strand of NZ_JBYTDS010000014.1, from coordinate 74,982 downwards.
CGACACGGCGCTCGGAAATCTGATTGCCGACGGTATGAAAGCGAAGATGAAATCCGATTTTGCGCTTATGAATGGAGGAGGCATCCGGGACGGCTTAAAAAAAGGGCCGATCACATGGGGAGACCTTTATAATGTACAGCCGTTCGGCAATGTGCTGACGAAGCTTGAAATCAAAGGAAAAGATTTGCGGGAGATCATTAACGCGCAAATTTCTCCGGTGTACGGACCGGATTACAGCATCAGCGGATTTTCCTATACATGGAACCCGGAAACCGGACAAGCGGTTGATATGAAGATGGCGGACGGGACAGACATACAGCCCGAAAAAGGATATACAGTAACAGTCAATCAATTTATGGCAACGGCAGCGGGGGCAAAATACGGTCCGATCGGGAAACTCGGCAAGAATCCGGTGACGGGGCCTGAGGATTTGGAAGCGACAGTAGACTATGTCAAAAGCTTTTCCGCGCCGATTTCTTATCAAACCGACGGCCGAATCCGCACGGCATCAACCGCCGAAACACCTGATGACACCGGCAATCAGCCGGGAAGCGGGGAAACACCGGGCGGCACCAGGCCTGATAAAGGAGAAAAACCGCAAGCGGAAAAACCCGCTAAAAAACCGGATGCGGCAGAACAGCCTGATCAAACCAAAAAACCTGAACGTCCTGTCGTAAAAGAAACAGCATCTGATACAGTGCAGTCAATTCCCGAATCCCGTCCGGCGTCTGCCGCAAATTCGGAACAAAGCACAAAACAGACTGAAAGCGGCACACAAAAAGGCCGCCCATTGCCTGATACTTCAGCGGGCAGCCATCAGACGGCATTGGCCGGTCTGGTGATCACGGGTGCCGGCGTATATTGGCTTTTCAGAAAGAAAAGGGGAACCCGCACACGATGAACAAACTGAAACTTATTCCGCTTTTCGTCATCATCGCCGGTATCATCATCACATGTTACGGAAGCTGGAAGATCATTGATTCACATATGAAAACGAACCATTCGCTTGAAGAAGCAAAAAAAGCAACAGAACCTGTCTTGGAAAAGAACGAAACAAAAAGCGCTGTGCTGACACAGCGCAAAAAAGAATTTCACCCCGAAACGGGTGAGGCAAGCGGCATTTTAGAAATCCCTGAAATCGACGCTGAGCTCCCGATCGTGGAAGGGACTGACGCAGATGATTTAGCAAAAGGCGTCGGACATTATAAGGACAGCTATTATCCGGGCGATCACGGCCAAATTGTGTTATCCGGCCACAGGGACACGGTGTTCCGCCGGACCGGCGAACTGAAAAAAGGAGACAGACTGAACGTGATTTTGTCTTACGGCACGTTTTCTTATAAAATCAGCCGTACAAAAATCGTCAGCCGGGATGATACATCTGTCATCACCCTTCAGCACAAGCGGGAGGAACTGATCCTGACCACTTGCTATCCGTTTTCTTACATTGGAAATGCGCCGAAACGATATATTATATATGCCGACCCTGTTTAAGAAAAATACGTTTCGGTAAAATGAGCCAGATCAGCCGGCATCGGCGCCTCGGCAACGATTTCTTCTCCTGAGATCGGATGGACGACACTGACTTTTTTTGCGTGAAGCGCCTGCCTGTGAAACAGCGTCCTGCTTCCGCCGTACAGGTCATCGCCCGCCAACGGATGGCCGATGCTTGCCATATGCACCCTGATTTGATGTGTTCTCCCGGTTTCCAGTTCAAGCTCTGCCAATGTAAGCTGCGCACCGGGATGATAGCCTTTCACTTTGTAATGGGTGACGGCGGCTTGTCCGCCGGGTGAGACGCGCCGTCTGACGGAATGTGACCTGTCGCGGCCGATCGGCGAGTCAACCGTGCCTTTTTTCGGCGTGACTTTTCCTTCCGCCGCGGCGATATAGGTGCGTTTTAATGTTTTGGTTTCGAGCTGACGGTCAAGGATTGCATGGGCCAGGCGGTGTTTCGCGAAAACGACCGCGCCTGACGTGTCACGGTCAAGACGGTGAACGTGGCGCACTTTCGCCTGCTCGCCGTTGATTTGAAAATGGTAAGCGATCAGGTTGCTGAGGGTGCCGGTCTGACCCTCTTCATTTGGATGAGTCGGCATTCCCGCCGGCTTATTTGCAATCAGCATATGATTGTCCTCAAATAAAATGTCCGGCTCTCCGTATTCCGGAGTCACCGAAGAACCCGTTTTTTCCTGAAGATCAATGAATAAGCGATCTCCGGTTTTCAGTATGATGTTGTTTTTCGGGGATGTTCGATTCACCTGAATGCTTTCTTGGTTCATCCATTCCGTAATTACGGGTTTTGACGCCTGGAATTCAGATTTCAGGACTGAAAACAGCCATTGTCCGGCGTGCTTTTCCGTAATCAGGAGTTCCAGACCGCGGTCATTTTGTTTCATATCATAAAGCTCCTTTTCAAGCGGAAAGCGGCTGTTTCAATAGGAAACACTTACCTTAGCTTTCGCGTTTTTTTCTATGCTATTCTTGATAAAGATTAAGGATATTCACATGGCAAGAAAGGTGATTGATGTGAGAATTGTGAACGCAGCGACTGACGGACAAGAAAGCGCGATACAAGAGCTTTCCTCTGAATTGTTTCAAAATGTCTTTCCTCTTTATTTCTCCGAACTGGAAATTCAGCGCTTTAAAAAAAGGGGCGTATTATCATTACAAAACCAACGTTACCAAGGAACTTTAAAAGAAGCGTTTCAAATTATGGCTTGTCTGCAAACGGTACATATCATGCTGTCAAAGCCGCACCCGGTATATGACGTCAAAGAGCGGGCGCTGTTTGATAAAAATTGCGCTTTGCTGAATGAATGCGGAATGAATTTTCCCTTTACCTATGATGATTTCGAGACAGGGGCCGGATCAGAAGCCTGCGGTCACAGAAGGCTGATCTGACGGGTATAAAGAGCCTTTTAACAGGCTCTTTTTTGCTTCCTTGACATGATACCACAATTTCTTTCCTCTAACTCCCTTTATAATGAGACAAATCCCCGAGCATAATAAATGTCGAAAGGGGTGCTTTACAATGAGTTCAATCAAACAATCAATGACTACCCACGTGGCTACCGTTTCTCCCAATCAAACGATTCAGGAAGCGGCTGCGCTGATGCACCAGCATAATGTCGGAGCAATTCCCGTCGTTGACGGAGGGGAATTAAAAGGAATGCTGACAGACCGTGATATCGCATTGAGAACAACGGCTCAAGGCCGCGATGGCCAAACACCTGTTTCACACGTGATGTCTTCTGCAGTTGTATCCGGAAACCCGGAAATGAGTCTTGAAGAGGCGTCACATCTGATGGCCCAACACCAAATCCGCCGCCTTCCCATTGTCGATCAAAATCATCTGGTCGGGATCGTTGCGCTTGGAGACTTAGCGGTCGATCAGCGTTCAAATGAGTCTGCGGGAGCAGCTCTTTCCAATATTTCCAGTCAAAACACACAGTAACGGATGAAGAGAGCTTGCACTCATGCAGGCTCTTCTTTCCGTGAGAATGTTACATTTTGAACGCGAAAGAAATTCACGGTATAGTGTATACATAGGTCAGTACGTTTAGCTAAAGGAGCTGTAACCATTGATAAAAGCATTAATCTTTGATTTTGACGGGTTAATTTTAGATACAGAAACCCATGAATATGAAGTGCTGCAGGAAATGTTTGAAGAACACGGTTCAACATTGCCTTTATCCGTCTGGGGAAAGGTGATCGGAACGGCCGCGGGGTTTAAGCCGTTCGCATATTTAGAGGAGCAGCTGGGAAGAAAGCTCGATCATGATGAACTGACGGCGATCAGGCGCGGGCGCTTCGAACAGCGGATGAAGACGGAAACGGCGCGTCCCGGGGTGGAGGCTTATTTAGCCGCGGCAAAAGAATTAGGATTGAAAGTGGGGCTCGCGTCCAGCTCAGATTTTAAATGGGTATCGGGCCATCTGAAGGAATTAGGCCTGTTTGATGAATTTGAAGTGATTCAGACGGCTGACGACGTAGAAGAAGTGAAGCCGAATCCGGAGCTCTATCTGAAAGCTGCGGAACATTTAGGCGTTGAACCATCTGAATGTCTGGCCTTTGAGGATTCGGTCAACGGCTCAATCGCAGCCAAACGGGCCGGCATGAAATGTGTCATCGTCCCGAATAAGGTAACAAGCGCCCTGTTATTTGAAGAATACGATCACAGACTGGAATCGATGGCGGAAATGGAACTTGAATTACTCTTACAGCGATTGAACGATCAAAACGAAACGGCAGGGGGAAGCAGCATTGTCTGAGAAACTTGATCTGACCCGTTTTGAAAAGAAAATGGTCATCCGGAATATGGAAGAGAAAGATATCAACAAAATTATTGAGCTGCAAAAGGATTGTTTTCCGGGGATGGAGCCGTGGGAGCCTGAGCATTTAATCAGCCATCTCGCGCACTTTCCGGAAGGTCAGTTTTGCGCCGAGTATGAAGGGGAAATTATCGGTTCATGCTCAAGCCTGATCATCAATTTCGATGAATATGATGACCGCCACACGTGGCAGGACATTACAGACGACGGTTATATCACGAACCACAACCCGGACGGATTGAATCTGTACGGGATTGAGGTAATGGTTCACCCGGAATACAGACGGATGAAAATCGGACACCGGCTGTATGAGGCGAGAAAAGACTTGGCGAGACGATTGAATCTGAAAAGCATCATTATCGGCGGGCGGATTCCGAATTATCATAAGTATGCGGAAGAAATGACGGCGAGAGCCTATGTCGAACAGGTGACGCGCCATCAGATTTATGATCCGGTGCTTTCTTTCCAGCTGATGAACGGATTTACGCTCATGCGGATCAATCCGAATTATCTCCCGGATGACACCGCGTCCATTAAATATGCGACATTAATGCAATGGAACAATGTCGATTACCTGCCGCAATCGAAGCGCTATTACAAATCGGCATTTCCGGTGCGCATCTGCGTCATTCAATATGAAATGAAAAAGATTTACTCCTTCGAGGAATTTGCCAATCAGGTTGAATATTATGTCGATGTGGCTTCCGATGCGAGATCTGATTTCGCAGTGTTCCCGGAGATTTTCACGACGCAGCTCATGTCTTTCCTCGAGGAGCGTTCTCCGAGTCTGGCCATTCAGAGGATTACCGAATATACCGAGGACTATATCAGCCTCTTTACAGATCTCGCGGTGAAATATAACGTCAACATCATCGGCGGCTCCCACTTCGTTGAAGAAGAGGGGAAAATTTATAACATCGCGTACTTATTCAGACGTGACGGCACGATTGAAAAACAATATAAGCTTCACATTACGCCGAATGAGCGGAAATGGTGGGGCATCAGCGCCGGAGACAGGGTGCGCGTATTTGATACGGACTGCGGAAAGATCGCCATTCAGATCTGTTACGATATCGAATTTCCGGAGCTTGCGAGAATTGCCGCGGATCAAGGGGCGAAAATTATCTTTACGCCGTTCTGCACTGAAGACCGCCAAGGCTACTTGCGCGTAAGGTACTGCTCTCAGGCGCGAGCGGTTGAAAACCAAATTTACACCGTCATCTCAGGTACGGTCGGAAACCTGCCGCAAACAGAAAATATGGATATTCAATACGCGCAGTCAGCCATTTTTGCTCCGTCTGATTTTGAATTTGCCAGAGACGGAATCGTCGGTGAAACGAATCCGAATATCGAAATGGTCGTGATCGGGGACGTGGACCTTGAAATCTTAAGAAGGCAGCGTGAAAACGGAACCGTGCGCCAGCTGAAAGACCGGCGCAAAGACATTTACCGGATTACGCATCTGAAATAAAAAAAACGCCCGCTCCGCTTAAGGGGCGGGTTTTTTTATAAAAACACTTGCACCGGCCCCTGTTTCGGGATATGCTCTTGTAGCCCTTTCGCTTTCTGGGAGAAAGCGTTTTTTTAATTGCCGCCGCTTTATTGACTCGCCCATGCCGCGCCTTTATATTCTTATTAAGAGGAAAACTTCACCAAGAGAATCGGCGTCAGAAGCCGGGCAGCTTTCGATACAGTGCAATGATATTGAAAGGGAGATGAGCGGTGTGGAACATGTACAAAAAAATCAGTCACTCAAACAAAAGGATAAAGAGCTGATTTGGCACGCGATGAAAGGGGCGGAGCCGGATGACAGCATAATCGTCCAAAAAGGGGAAGGCGCCTGGGTTACGGACATTGACGGCAGACGGTATTTGGACGGCATGTCAGGCCTGTGGTGCGTCAATATCGGATACGGCAGAAAGGAACTTGCCGATGCGGCTTACAGCCAATTGAAGGAGCTTCCTTATTATCCGCTGACCCAAAGCCATCAACCCGCGATTGAGCTTGCGGAAAAATTGAATGAATGGCTCGACGGCGATTATGTAATCTTCTTTTCCAACAGCGGATCGGAAGCAAATGAAACCGCGTTCAAAATTGCCCGCCAATACCACATTGAAAACGGCGATCACAGCCGCTTCAAATTCATCTCCCGGTACAGAGGCTATCACGGCAATACGATGGGGGCGCTCGCCGCTACCGGCCAGGCGCAGAGAAAATATAAATATGAGCCGCTCTCACAAGGTTTTTTGCACGCGGCGCCGCCTGATCTCTATCGGAATCCCGGCGATGCCGTCACATTGGAAAGCGCGCATGAAATCGACCGGATCATGACGTGGGAGTTAAGCGAAACGATTGCCGGCGTTATTATGGAACCGATTATTACAGGCGGAGGGATACTGATGCCCCCGGACGGGTATATGGCAAAGGTAGAGGACATTTGCCGCCGCCACGGCGCGCTTCTGATCAGTGATGAAGTCATTTGCGGTTTCGGCCGCACGGGAGAGCCGTTCGGATTTCAGCATTACGGCGTTTCACCGGACATCGTCACAATGGCAAAAGGCATTACGAGCGCTTATCTGCCGCTGTCGGCAACGGCAGTAAAACGGGAGATTTTTGAGGCGTATTCGGGCGGTGAGCCGTACGGCCGCTTCCGGCACGTGAATACATTCGGAGGCAATCCGGCAGCCTGCGCCCTGGCCTTGAAAAACCTGCAATTGATGGAGGACGAAAATCTGATCGCCCGCTCCCGGGAGCTTGGAGAAAGGCTGCTCCGTGAGCTTGAGCCGCTCAGAGAACATCCGGCGGTCGGAGATGTACGGGGCAAGGGCCTTCTTGCAGGCATTGAGCTCGTCAAGGACAAAATCACGAAGGAACCCGCTGATGCCGCCCTTGTGCAACACGTCATCACCGCGTGCAGAGAAAAAGGCCTGCTTGTCGGGAAAAATGGCGATACTGTAGCGGGATATAATAATGTCATTCAGCTGTCTCCGCCTTTTTGCCTGTCGGACGAGGAGCTCTCTTTCATCATTTCGACCGTCAAGGAAAGCGTGCTGAGCATTGATTTTTAATGTAAAGGAGTAAAACATGAGTTTTCACAACCAGCAGATTCTACCGGCAATCCGGAACATGAAGCAATTCGATGCATTTTTAGAAAGTCCGTTCTTATACGGCGTCATTTTAGATATCCACCTCGGTCAATTAAAAGGTGTCGTGAATGAAGCGAAAAAACACGGAAAACTTCTGATGGTTCACGTCGATTTAATCCACGGCATTAAGCATGATGAATACGGTGCGGAGTTCATTTGCCAGGATATCCGGCCCGCGGGCATCATTTCGACGAGATCATCAGTCATCGTTAAAGCGAAACAAAAGAAAATATACGCGATCCAGCGTCTGTTTCTCTTAGATACGAGCGCCATGGAGAAAAGCATGGAATTCGTCGGAAAGCATAAGCCTGACTTTATCGAGGTTCTCCCGGGCATCGTTCCGACTTTAATCAGAGAAATTAAAGAAATGACGGGGATTCCGATTTTTGCCGGCGGCTTCATCCGCACGGAGCAGGACGTTGAAAACGCCTTGCAGGCAGGAGCCACGGCCGTGACGACTTCAGACACCGACCTATGGGCTAAATATGAACATTCTATGACAAAAAAAGATTGACACCGCTTACACCCATTGTTACAATAGACCTAGGTTAATACTATGTGATGGAGACCCGGAGACCCACAACAGCTCTTTACGGAAGCAATAAAGCGTAAAGCGGTTTGTTGTGGGTTTTTTATTCTCTATAACTCTGTCAAACCTGCTATTATGTCATTTAGGAGGAATGATGATGACAGCATTTTGGGGAGAAGTAATCGGTACAATGCTGCTTGTTATTTTCGGCGGCGGCGTTTGTGCGGGAGTCAATTTAAAGAAATCGCTTTCATACCAATCCGGATGGATTGTTATTGTATTCGGCTGGGGATTGGGAGTAGCCATGGCGGCATATGCCGTCGGCAGCATCAGCGGCGCCCACTTGAATCCGGCTTTAACGATAGGCCTTGCGCTTGAAGGCAGCTTTCCTTGGAAAGAGGTACCTGTTTATATTGCGGGACAGATGATCGGAGCAATGATCGGTGCGGTTGTTGTGTACCTTCATTATCTGCCGCATTGGAAGGCGACGGATGATCCGGCCGCTAAACTGGGCGTTTTCTCGACCGGCCCGAGTATTCCTCATACATTTGGGAATATGATAAGTGAAGTCATTGGTACGTTTGTGCTTGTGCTCGGCATTTTGGCAATCGGAGCGAATGAATTTACAAAAGGGCTGAACCCGCTGATTGTCGGATTCCTCATCGTTGCCATCGGGATTTCTCTTGGAGGGACGACCGGATATGCGATCAACCCTGCGCGGGATTTGGGGCCGAGAATCGCTCACGCCTTTTTGCCGATTCCGAAAAAAGGGCCGTCAAATTGGAAATATGCCTGGATTCCCGTAATCGGTCCGATCATGGGCGGTGCGTTCGGCGGCGTATTTTACAATGCCGCGTTTAAAGGAAATGTGACACCTAGCTTTTGGTTTGTAAGCGTTATAATGGTTGTAGTGCTTTTCATACTTTATCTTTATACCAAGAAATCTCAATCACAGAAAACATTATCAAATTCTGAATATATTTAAAAAGGAGAGCGGCATCATGGAGACCTATATTTTATCAATTGACCAAGGCACAACAAGTTCAAGAGCGATTCTTTTTAATAAAGAAGGAAAAATCGTGCATTCCGCTCAAAAGGAATTCACACAGCATTTCCCTCAGCCGGGCTGGGTGGAGCACAATGCGAACGAAATCTGGGGATCGGTGCTCGCCGTTATCGCGACTGTGATCTCCGAGTCCGGAATCAGCGCTGATCAAATTGCCGGTATCGGCATCACGAACCAAAGGGAAACGACGGTCGTATGGGATAAAGATACCGGAAAGCCGGTATACAATGCGATTGTCTGGCAATCGAGACAAACATCCGGCATTTGCGAAGAGCTTCGTGAAAAAGGATATAATGATACATTCAGAGAAAAAACGGGACTTTTGATCGACCCTTATTTCTCAGGAACGAAAGTCAAATGGATTCTTGACAATGTAGAAGGCGCGCGGGAAAAAGCGGAAAACGGAAGTCTTCTGTTCGGAACGATTGATTCATGGCTCATCTGGAAAATGTCCGGAGGGGCGGCGCACGTAACGGATTATTCCAACGCTTCAAGAACGCTGATGTTTAATATACATGAATTAAAATGGGATGACGAGCTGCTTGATATTTTAGGCGTGCCGAAATCAATGCTGCCGGAAGTGAAACCGTCTTCTCATGTGTACGCGAAAACGGTTGATTATCATTTCTTCGGTAAAAACATTCCGATTGCGGGAGCGGCCGGAGACCAGCAGTCTGCGCTGTTCGGTCAGGCGTGCTTTGAAGAAGGCATGGGGAAAAACACATACGGCACAGGCTGCTTTATGCTGATGAATACCGGAGAAAAAGCCATCACTTCTGATCACGGCCTTCTGACGACAATCGCCTGGGGATTAGACGGAAAAGTCGAGTATGCACTGGAAGGAAGCATCTTTGTCGCAGGTTCTGCCATCCAATGGCTGAGAGACGGCATGCGGATGTTCCAAGATTCAAAAGAAAGCGAGACATACGCAGAGCGTGTGGATTCCGCTGACGGTGTTTATGTCGTGCCCGCTTTCGTCGGATTAGGCACACCGTACTGGGACAGTGACGTGCGCGGCTCAGTTTTCGGCCTGACACGCGGAACGACGAAGGAGCATTTTATCCGGGCTACGCTTGAATCTCTCGCTTATCAGGCGAAAGATGTGCTTGATGCCATGGAGGCTGATTCAGGCATCTCTTTAAAAACATTGCGTGTAGACGGCGGAGCGGTAAAAAATAACTTCCTCATGCAGTTCCAAAGCGACTTGCTTGATGTGCCGGTCGAACGTCCGGAAATTAATGAAACGACGGCGCTCGGTGCTGCGTATTTGGCCGGAATCGCTGTCGGCTACTGGAAGGACAGCACTGAAATCGCTGATCAATGGAACCTTGATAAGCAATTCAAACCGGAAATGGAAGATGAAAAACGCGATGAATTGTACGGCGGATGGAAAAAAGCAGTAAATGCAGCTATGGCTTTTAAATAAGATAAAAATGTGGTATACTGAAAACAAGTTAATAGGAACGGTCCTGAGATGAGGAGAGACCACAGCACCAAAGTGATAACTGCGCTTTGGCTGTTGTGGTCTCTTTTTCTATACCGTGACAACAAGGAGGAAACGTAATGATGAATCACCAATTTTCAAGTTTAGAACGGGATCATATGCTGGAAGACATGACTAAAAAAACATACGATCTGTTTATTATAGGGGGAGGTATTACGGGTGCCGGTACGGCGCTTGACGCTGCTTCAAGGGGAATGAAAGTCGCTTTGAGCGAAATGCAGGATTTCGCGGCCGGCACATCAAGCCGATCCACAAAGCTTGTCCACGGCGGTTTGCGTTATCTGAAGCAATTTGAAGTCAAAATGGTTGCAGAAGTCGGTAAGGAACGTGCCATCGTGTACGAAAACGGCCCGCACGTCACGACGCCGGAATGGATGCTGCTGCCGTTTCATAAAGGCGGCACGTTCGGTTCATTCTCTACTTCCATCGGCCTGCGTGTGTATGACTATTTAGCGGGAGTAAAAAAATCAGAGCGCAGAAGCATGCTGTCTGCTAAAGAAACGCTGCAAAAAGAGCCGCTCGTCAAAAAAGACGGCTTAAAAGGCGGAGGCTATTATGTAGAGTACCGGACGGACGATGCGAGACTGACGATTGAAGTCATGAAAGAAGCCGTTAAATTCGGTGCGGAGCCTGTCAACTATTCTAAAGTGAAAGAACTGCTTTATGAAAAAGGAAAAGTTGTCGGCGTTTTAATTGAAGATCTGCTGTCAGGCAAGGAATACAAAGTTTACGCCAAAAAAATCGTCAATGCGACAGGTCCGTGGGTCGACGAGCTGAGAGAAAAAGACCACAGCAAAAGCGGAAAACATCTTCAGCACACAAAAGGGGTCCATCTCGTATTCGACCAATCCGTATTCCCGCTTAAACAGGCGGTGTACTTTGATACGCCGGACGGCCGGATGGTGTTCGCCATTCCGCGTGAAGGAAAAACATACGTGGGTACGACCGATACGGTTTACAAACAAAAACTTGAGCACCCGCGCATGACGGTGCAGGATCGCGATTATGTCGTCAGCTCCATCAATTATATGTTCCCGGAACTGAACATTACGGCGGACGATATTGAATCAAGCTGGGCCGGCCTCAGACCGCTTATTCACGAAGAAGGGAAAGACCCGTCTGAGATCTCCCGTAAAGATGAAATCTGGACATCTCAATCAGGCCTGATTACGATCGCCGGAGGAAAACTGACGGGCTACCGTAAAATGGCTGAGCACATTGTCGATCTTGTCCGCGACCGCTTGAAAGAAGAGGGCGGCCAGGACTTCGGCGGCTGCAAGACGAAGACGATGCCGATTTCCGGCGGACATGTCGGCGGCTCTAAAAACTTCGAGTCATTTGTGGAAGCAAAGACAAAAGACGGCTTGAAAATCGGTTTATCACAGGAAACCGCTAAGCAGTTAGCCATCAGATACGGCTCTAACGTTGAAAATGTATTCAGCCGGATTGAAGGTCTGAAAGACGAAGCGGAAAAACGCCAGATTCCGGTTCACATTTTGGCTGAAGCGGCTTACAGCATCGAAGAAGAAATGGCTGCGACACCTGCCGATTTCTTCGTCCGCAGAACGGGAAGACTGTTCTTCGACATCAAATGGGTGCAAACGTATAAAACGGCCGTGATTGATTACATGAGCGACCGATTCCAATGGAATGACGAAACGAAAGAAAAACACACTGAGTGGTTAAATACGCTGCTGCACGACGCGGTTGTTCCGCTCGAACAATAATAACCGGAGGGCTGTGCCGAAAAGGCATGAGCCCTTCTTTTATCTTTTTACATAAAGCATTTGGTTAAGTTATCAAGTGACACGGGCAGCCGCTTCATATTAAAATATGGTCATAAGCTGAAATTATAGGAGGACGAACATGAGTTGGAGTAAGAGTTACGAACGCTGGAATCAGGCCGAACAATTAGATTCAGAATTGAAAAAATTATTGGCGGACGCAGAAGGAAACGAGCAGCTGCTGGAAGATTTTTTCTACAAAAATCTTGAGTTCGGAACAGGAGGCATGAGAGGAGAAATCGGGCCGGGTACGAACAGGATGAATATTTACACGGTCCGCAAAGCATCCGCCGGACTTGCGGCGTATATCGCGAAACAGGGGGAAGACGCGAAAAAAAGAGGGGTTGCGATCGCATACGACTCCCGTCATAAATCTCCTGAGTTTGCGATGGAAGCTGCAAAAACCCTTGCTTCCCAAGGCATTCAAACATACGTATTTGATGAGCTCCGCCCGACGCCTGAGCTGTCTTTTGCGGTGAGAAAGCTGAACGCTTATGCCGGTATCGTCGTGACGGCCAGCCATAACCCGCCTGAATATAACGGATATAAAGTGTATGGCGATGACGGCGCACAGCTGCCGCCGAAAGAAGCGGACATCGTCATTGCGGAAGTGAATGCCATAGAAAATGAACTAACGATTCAAGTTGAAGATGAACAGTCGCTGAAAGAAAAAGGTTTGATTAAAATAATCGGTGAAGAAATTGATAAACCATATACTGAAGAACTGACTTCCATCTCCGTACATCCCGAGCTTTCGGATGAAGTGGATGTCAGCGTCGTGTTCACTCCGCTGCACGGCACGGCAAATAAACCGGTGCGCCGCGGTCTTGAAGCACTCGGTTACAAAAACGTCACCGTCGTGAAGGAGCAAGAGCTGCCGGACCCGGATTTTTCAACCGTCAAATCGCCGAATCCGGAAGAGCACGCGGCATTCGAATATGCCATTAAACTCGGAGAAGAACAAAACGCTGATATTCTCGTCGCTACGGACCCGGATGCCGACCGTCTCGGCATTGCGGTAAAAAACAGCGAAGGCAAGTACACAGTGCTGACGGGAAACCAGACAGGCGCGCTTTTGTTGCATTACCTGCTTTCCGAGAAGAAAAAACAGGGCGCCCTTCCTGAAAACGGTGTCGTCATGAAAACGATTGTCACGAGCGAATTGGGCCGCGCCGTCGCTTCATCGTTCGGATTAGATACGGTTGACACGCTGACAGGCTTCAAATTTATCGGTGAAAAGATCAAAGAATATGAAAAATCAGGCCAATACACGTTCCAGTTCGGGTATGAAGAAAGCTACGGCTACTTAATCGGCGATTTCGCGCGTGACAAAGACGCGATACAGGCTGCGCTGTTAGCCGTCGAGGTATGCGCCTTTTATAAAAAGCAGGGCATGTCGCTTTATGACGCGCTGCTGTCCATTTTTAAAGAATACGGTTATTACCGTGAAGGCTTGAAGTCATTGACGTTAAAAGGAAAACAGGGAGCAGAGCAGATTTCCGCTATCCTGACTTCTTTCCGAAACGATCCGCCGAAGCAGATGGCCGGAAAACAAATCACGCAGGCTGAGGACTATTCAACGGGAAAACGGACTGTATTTGCCGATCATCATGAAGAAGATATTGATCTGCCGAAGTCAAATGTCCTGAAATATTTCCTTGAAGACGGCTCTTGGTTCTGCCTTCGTCCATCAGGAACGGAGCCGAAAGTGAAGTTCTATTTCGCCGTGAAGGGAACTTCTTTACAAGACAGCGAACAGCGTCTTGCCGCATTATCTGAAGCCGTCATGAAAACGGTGGATGGCATAGTGGAAAAAACGAAATAAACAACAAACCGCCGGAAGCGACATCCGGCGGTTTTTTTATACGCCTCATCCGAAAGTATGAGGAAAATTCATGCTGAAAACAAAGGAATATACAGAAAAGAATTGATATAATATGGATAATTCTGATTGGCCGGAGTGAGGGAAATTGACGAAAACGACGGTAGAAACGTTAAAAACGTTAAAAGCGATTGCGGAAACCTTAAACCAAAGCCACGATTTAAAGGAAGCGCTTGATAAAGTGCTTCGCGAACTGCTCAGCCTGACCGGGCTGCAGACAGGGTGGATTTTTCTGATTGAGCCGGACGGATCTTATACGCTCGCCGCATCCGCTTATTTACCGCCGGCTCTCGGTCAGCGGGAAAATGCACTCATGTGCAGCGGGGAATGCTATTGTCTGACCAAATTCAGCAATGGCGGATTGACAAAGGCCGTAAACATAATGAATTGTAAACGGATTGAATTTGCGGAACAGACGACGAACTGCCGCGATACGGAGGGCATTACCCATCATGCGACCGTACCGCTTGAGGACGGCGGCCGGAAGTTCGGTTTATTAAACGTCGCCGCAAGCGAAAAGACATTTTTCAACGAAGAAGAACTGCATCTGCTTGAAGCGGTTGCATTTCAAATCGGAACGGCGATTCAGCGGATGAAATTGGCCGAATTTGAGCAGCAGAACGCCCTGTTGATGGAACGAAGCAGACTTGCGCAAGAGCTGCATGATTCCGTCAATCAGATGCTGTTTTCTGTCAGCTTAACGGCAAAAGCCGCAAAGAGCTTTACAGATGATGATCGGCTCCGGCAGATGATTACGTTTATTCAAGAGCTGTCTCAGAATGCGCTAACAGAAATGAGAGCGCTTATTTGGCAGCTGAAGCCGGAAAGTTTGACGAAAGGGCTGTATGCTTCGATCAAAAGCTATGCCGCTCTTATCGGCCTGGAAGCCGTTTGTGAAATGGAGGATGAGCTGGAGCTTACGGATGAACAGGAACACGCGCTTTGGCGGATCGCCCAGGAAGCCTTGAATAACTGTAAAAAGCATGCGGGAACGGACCGGGTTATCATTTCCGCCGTTAAAAAGCCGGATTGCGCTGAGCTTCATATTAGCGACCGTGGAGCGGGCTTCAGCGCTGATGCGCATGCTGTGCTGCCGTCGCTCGGCGTGACCGGCATGAAAGCGCGCGCCGAAGCAATCGGAGGCCGCTTTACATTGCAATCCGAGATTGGCGCCGGAACGATTGTCTCCGTTCGGCTTCCATTTCGGGACAGGAGGTCTGATTGATGAAAATTGTGATTGCTGATGATCATCACGTTGTCCGCAAAGGACTGCGCTATTTCTTCGCCACTCAGGAAGACATTGAAGTTGTCGGTGAGGCGTCCACCGGTGCTGAAGCGCTTCAGCAAGCTGAAAAGACGGAGCCGGACATCATTCTGATGGATTTATCAATGCCTGATATGGACGGCATAGAAGCGGCAAAAATTGCGGCTGAACGATTTCCGGACATCAGTATCGTCGTTTTGACGAGCTATTCTGATCAGGAGCATGTCATTCCCGCCCTTAAAGCCGGCGCAAAAGCGTATCAGCTGAAAGACGCCCAGCCCGATGATTTAGTGAAAACGCTCTGGGAAGTGTATTCCGGACGTTACCGGCTGTCGGCGGATATTGTGCCTCACGTGCTGACCCATATGGTTCAGGATGATCAGGATAAGGAAAAATATGATCAGCTCACCCCTCGTGAAAAAGATGTTCTTCAAGAAATAGCCAAAGGGAAAAGCAATAAGGAAATTGCGGCGGCACTGTTTATTTCAGAAAAAACAGTGAAAACCCACGTGTCCAACCTGCTGTCAAAGCTGAATCTTTCCGATCGGACGCAGGCGGCATTGTATGCGGTAAAATATAATGTTTTTGGAAAGGCGGTAAAATCATGAGCATATTAGTGATCAGCGGCACACCGAGAAAAAACGGGCGGACTAGAATTGCCGCTTCTTATATAAGAGATCGGTTTCATACCGATTTTATTGATTTGAGCGAAAGTGATCTGCCGCTTTATAACGGTGAAGAAGAACAGAACGAGCTGCCTTCAGTGCAAGAGTTAAGGCGGCAGGTGAAAAAGTCGGCGGCCGTCGTCTTATTATCTCCCGAGTATCACAGCGGCATGAGCGGCGCTTTAAAAAACGCCATTGATTTTTTAAGCAGCGATCACTGGGCATACAAACCGGTGGCAATCATGGCCGCGGCGGGCGGAGGAAAAGGAGGCATGAACGCGCTGGCGAATATGCGGACGGTCATGCGGGGCGTCTATGCAAATGTCATCCCGAAACAGCTGGTCTTAGACCCGATTCACATCGACATGGAGCGCCGGACCGTATCTGAGGATATGGCTGTCAGCCT
The DNA here is from genome assembly GCF_058791615.1 of Bacillus sp. EB106-06-01-XG163. Lineage (NCBI taxonomy): Bacteria > Bacillati > Bacillota > Bacilli > Caryophanales > Bacillaceae > Bacillus > Bacillus sp. EB106-06-01-XG163. The sequence continues at coordinate 58,402 of NZ_JBYTDS010000014.1, read as the reverse complement.
GAAAGAGATGATCGAAGAGCTGAATATGTTCACAAACATAAGAAATCCCGGCGTCTGACGCCGGGATTGTTTTATGTCAGCATGGCTAATTGATCTTCATAAGCGAGCTCTGTCGCATGATCAATATACCCGAGAAGAGAATACAGCTCTTTTTCAAGCACCGCATGATCATATTCGAAATGATACGCGTGCAGAAAGTGCTCAATACGCTTTGATAATAAATCATCTTTTGTACGAACCATCAATATTAACAAATTGTCCCATTGAGACCGGTGTGTGTAATACAAGGCTTTGTCATAATCGGCATGATCCATCTAACGCTTCTCCTTTCAATGAGAAGTTCTCCGTTAGTTTATGCCGTCGAAGCCCGATGCAACGGGGGAAAAGTTGGTGGCCTTATCACAGCGGCATAGCAATATGAGGGAGACATAAAATAAAACCGCATATCCGTCTCTTCTTTGGACACGCTAAGATTGACAAAAAACGACTCAGGAGAACATAAAGATGAAATCCCTTCCATTTGCGCTTGCCCTCTTGTTTTGCGGCATTCTCATTGCCTCGATCGCTGAAAAAGGGCATACAGAACACCTTGATCCATCAGTTGAAAAATGGGAGCAGCTCGCATGGAACCAGCTTGAACGTGAATACAAGGGGTCCGAGCTTACCGATTATTCGTACATGGGCCGTACAAAAGTGAACCGGGAACAGACGAAAGATGTGTTTCGCGTAACGGTGCAAACAGCAAAAGAAACGTTTTCATCCCGTGCTGAAGTGTATTTCCATCCCGTGACAAAACACGTGATCAGCATTAATATTTTCAGACTGTAAAAAAAGCTGCACAGCCTTATTGAGGCCGTACAGCTTGTCAGATATCAGAAGAAACGTTTTGCGCCGAGGTAGCGCTGTTTCCAATAGGAATTGTTCATGCTGGAAATAACGACACCCGAATCGTTTGCATTAATAAACTGGCCGTTCCCGAGATAAATACCGACGTGGGAAGGTCCGGCTTTATAAGTTGAGAAAAAGACAAAGTCACCGACCGCCGGCTGGCTGACTGATGTCATCGTATTCCAGTAGCCTGCGGCTGAAAGTCTGGATACAGAAGTGACCTTATTGAGAACGTAATAAATGAAACCGCTGCAGTCAAAGCCTCTCGGCGTCGTCCCGCCCCATACATACGGTACGCCCAGCTGAGCTTTTGCGGCATCGATCATTACATTAATCTTCGCGCTTGTTGAACCTGTGCCGCCTGTGTTGCCGGACTGATTCGGAGTCGTGTTTGTCTGCTGCCCGGTAATCGTCAGCTTTTGTCCGATTTGAAGAACATCTGTTTTCAGATTGTTTTTCTCGCGGATCTGCTGGGCGGTCACATTGAACTTTTGGGCGATCACCCATAAAGAATCCCCGCTTTTCACGGTATATGTAGTGGTTTTCCCTGTATTTCCGGACTGGTTCGGAGTTGACGGTGAAGTCGAAGAGCCGGAAGATGACGTTTTGGTCAGCTTAAGCACTTGTCCGACCCGCAGCATGTCTGACGTCAGTTTGTTGATGCTTCTGATTTGCTGAACCGTCATATTGTATGCGTTTGCGATTTTCCAGAGTGAGTCTCCGCTTTTTACTGTATAGGAGGACGTTTGCGTCTGGTTTTTATTTTGGTTTGAATTGTCCTTTGACGGCGTGTTTCCCGAAGAAGACGTTCCTTTTGTTTTCAGGACTTGGTTTACGTAGATCGTATCCGTTTTTAAGTTGTTTAATACTTTGAGTTCCGCAATGGTCATATTGACGCTGTTTGCGATCTTCCATAGTGAATCGCCGAGTTTGACTTTATACGTCCCGGAAGATGATGACTGCTTTTTGCTGCTGTTTGAGCTGCTGCCCGGCGTGGTTTTTTTCTGATCGGTGCTTGAGGAAACTTTCCCCGTCACTTGCAGCTTCTGTCCCGCGCGGATTAAGTCGCTTGTCAGACCGTTCAATTTTTTCAGTTCCTGTACGGACATTTTAAAATCAGATGCGATCAGCCACAGCGAGTCGCCGCTTTTCACTGTATAAACGCTTTTAGTCGTGCCGCTGTTCTTTGAAGATGGATTTTTGCTGCCGGAATCTGATTTGCCGTTAGGAATGTTGAGTGTCTGCCCGATAGAAAGAACGGTGGATTTTAGATGATTGGCTGATGTAATGGCATCCACGCTCGTATTGTAGTTTTGGGCAAGTTTCCATAATGAATCTCCGCTTTTAACCTTAATCGTTTGTGCTTCTGCCGGTGTTACAGCTAACGCAGACCCGACGATCGCAGATGCAGTCAAACCGACCGCTACCTTTTTTTTCATAATGAATCTCCCTTTTCCTGCGATGATTTTACTATCCCCATTCGTTGCAGCCGCAAGGTGAGGATATCAGTAATGATAATCTTTATATCGGCACTTGTCTGCAATCGTTTATCATATTAATAGAAATAGTCCTTTTTTCTTATGCCGGCATAAAAAAAAAGAAGGAATGCGGACATTCCTTCAGCTTCTGAGCAGTCTCATAATCTCCTCTTTGTTTTTGACCAGATCCCTTAACGTATATTTGTCTAAAACGGCCAGGTAAGCTTGCAGGGCTTCATTCAAAAGGTTCTTTAAGTTGCAGGCGGGAGATATGATACAGAGATTTTTTTTGGAGTCAAAGCATTCTACGATGTTAAAGTCGTCTTCTGTATTTCGAACGACTTCTCCAATGTTTATGTCTTCCGGTGTCATTCCTAATCGGATTCCGCCTCCCCGGCCCCGGATCGTTTCGACATACCCGAGCTGGCCGAGGCGGTAAATGACTTTCATGAGGTGGTTTTTAGAGATGGAATAAGTATCTGCGATTTCTTTTATGTTGGAAAGTTCATCGGAATGTCTGGAAGCCAAAAAAATCAAAACGCGTAAAGAATAATCGGTATAGTTCGTTAATTTCATAGAATGACCTCGAAAAAAGAGATTTTGCTTCTGTTACAGTCTATCATATATGAATCTAAAATGAAAAAAAAGGAATTTGCCCCCTTAACTCAAAAAAAACGTGCGCTCCTTCTGAGCACACGTTTTTTTCGTTAAGACATCGGCGGCTTCCGATCGTCAGCCGATTGATGTTTTTCAATTTTGCGATCCAATTTTGCGAGATAACGGGAGGCGAAATCTTTTCCGCCAAGACCGAATGAAAGTCCGAAGGCAAGCGCGAAACCGCCCAGAATCAGAATAAACGCGGCATTTACGATCGTGTCGGCGACACCGAGCTGATCCAGCGCCATAAAGATTGAAAGAGTGATAATGGTATATTTCGCAAGCGGCGCCAGGAATCTGAATTCCTTTCCGCTCAGCATGCCGGCAAGCAGCCTGCTGACGAGCTGTCCGGCCAAAAGTCCGATTCCGAGAATAAATACAGCGGCCAGAACATTAGGCAGGTAAGCGATAATACCTGTTGCGATAACGACGAGAAATTCGAGATGAACAAGCTGCAGCGCCTCTGCCGTAAACAGCAGGACGATGATGATCTGAACAATCATGCCGACCGTCTGAGAAAGCGTCAGCTTCGGGGTACCCGTCTGTTCAAAACCCATTTTACCGAGAAGAGAGTCGAAACCGGCCCGGTGCAAGAGCCCGGATACAATGCTGTTGACCCATTTTCCGATCCAGATGCCGGCGATGATCAGCACGATACCGATGATGATATTAGGGAGCATTGTGAAGACCGTGTGCAGCATGGCTGACGCCGGTTCAGAAATACCCGCCACATCAAGCCGGTCAAGCGCAGAAATGATCACCGGAATGAAAATCAGCACGTAGACAATCGTTCCGATGATTGCCGACAGGCTTGTATCCTTCAGGTATATAGAAAGCCCTATACGTGCGGCGAGCCTTTCCGTGCCGATACTCGCCAGAAAGTTTGTGACGATATCACGGACGAGACGGGCAACAAGCCAGCCGATTAAAACAATCAGCGCCGCGGCGAATAATTTCGGTATAAAGGACAAAACGCTTTGGATCATATTTGTAAACGGCCCTGATACTCCGCTTATCTGGAGAGCGGCCAAGACGCCGGGCAGGAACAAGAGCAAGACGAAGTAAAAAACGATTCGTGAAGCGGCCGTAACGGATCTGCTCATCTCCGCTTCTTCAGACACCATTGTCCATTTTCTGAGCCGGCCGTTTTCAGCGAGTTTCATGCCCGCTTTTTTGACGAGATAGCTGAAAAGCGAAGCGGCCGCCCAGCCCACGAGCAGAATCAGGCCGGCTTTTAAAATGCTCGGCACAGCCGCCGTTATCGCTGACAGCATGCTGACAAAAGGCGAAGCCACGGTTGTCAGATGCAGAATGTTAAAGAATAGAATAAAAACGATGATTAATGCGATAAAATAAATGACTTTACTGATGACTTTTTCTGAGGAATAGCGCGCCGGCTTTTTTTCGGCGAACAGCCTGTCGTCGATTTTTGTTTTTTGCAGGCCTTTGTATACGGCTTTTTCAATGATTTTGGCAATGCCCCAGCCGATAAGCAGGACGAGCAGTGCGATGATCAGATTCGGGAGTTTGCTGAGATACGTCGTAAGCATGTCTGCTGTATTCAAGTAGAATCGCTCCTTTTCTTTTTGGGGTATGGTGTGTGTTTTACCCACTTACATATAAAGCAAACGGGGCGGATGTGCCGAAAGTTTTCAGCCGGAAACTGGTCTGTTATTTCATCTTTTGAGAGGAGGGGTCATACATTATATATAAGTCCAAGTAGGGGGGATTCGGTTGAACGCGGAGGAGACAAAAGGTTTACAGCGGGCAATTGAGGAAATAACCGACATTGCGAAGGGTTTCGGCCTTGATTTCTACCCGATGAGATATGAAATTTGTCCGGCTGAGATTATTTATACATTCGGCGCGTACGGCATGCCGACGAGATTCAGCCACTGGAGTTTCGGCAAACAATTTCACAAGATGAAACTCCATTATGATCTCGGTTTGAGCAAAATTTATGAACTTGTCATTAATTCCAACCCTTGCTACGCTTTTTTGCTGGACAGCAATTCGCTGATCCAAAATAAATTAATTGTAGCCCATGTTCTTGCCCATTGTGATTTTTTCAAACATAACTGCCGCTTTCAAAATACGAACCGGGACATGGTTGAGAGTATGGCGGCTGCGGCGGAGCGGATTAAGCATTATGAAAGAATTCACGGGATCAAAGAGGTGGAGTCCTTTTTAGATGCCATTCTGGCGGTTCAGGAGCATATCGATCCGTCGCTCGTCAGGCCGAAGCTGCTGTGGAGCGTCGATGACGAAGAGGAGGACGAAGAAGAAACCGCGCCATCGCCTTACGATGATTTATGGGGAATGGATAAGCCGAAGCAGGTGAAAAAGAAAAAAGGGAAAAAACCGTTTCCGCCCCGGCCGGAAAAAGATATTCTGCTGTTTATCGAGGAACATTCGCGGGAGCTTGAACCGTGGCAGCGTGACATTTTAACCATGATGAGAGAAGAAATGCTGTATTTCTGGCCTCAGCTGGAAACGAAAATCATGAACGAAGGCTGGGCATCCTATTGGCATCAGCGGATTATCCGCGAGCTTGACCTGACTTCAGATGAAGCCATCGAATTTGCGAAGCTGAACGCAGGCGTCGTTCAGCCGTCAAAAACGGGAATCAACCCGTATTATTTAGGGCTGAAAATTTTTGAAGACATCGAAGAGCGTTATGACAACCCGACAGATGAAATGAAAAAAACAGGAGTAAAGCCCGGTTCCGGACGCGAGAAAATGTTTGAGGTCAGGGAAATTGAATCGGATATATCATTTATCCGCAATTATTTGACGAAAGATCTCGTGATGCGTGAGGATTTGTATTTATTCCAAAAGCAGGGCAGGGACTATAAAGTGATCGACAAAGAATGGAAGGCCGTGCGCGACCAGCTCGTGAACATGCGGGTCAACGGGGGATTTCCTTATCTGACCGTCAATGACGGGGATTACCTGAAGAATAATGAGCTTTATATTAAACATTGGTATGAGGGAATTGAGCTTGATCTGAAATATTTGGAGAAAGTGCTGCCGTATCTGTACCAGCTGTGGGGCAGGAGCGTGCACATCGAATCTGTTCTTGAAGACAGAGAAGTGATGTTTTCGTATGACGGCAAAGGAGTGCACCGGAGATATCTGTAAAAGAAGAAAGGATGCGGGGAAACCCCCGCATCCTTTTTTATTTTCCGTGTTTCAGGATGTGAAAGATCTTTTTGGCCTGGTCCGTGTTGTTTAAAAGCCCCGTAAATGACTCTCTTCCCGGACCGTATGCGTAAACGGGAACTTCTTCGCCTGTATGATCGCCGGTTGTCCAGCCGCTGTTGGTTTTCGCATTAAAGAGCTTAATGATCGCTTTGTAGATGCTCTTGTCAGCATCCTGTTTTGCGGCCGTTTCGATCTGTTTGATTTCAGCTTTTGACCATTTCAGGTCTGTATAGCGCGCAAGCACGGAAGATACGGATTTGCCCGCTTTGATTTGGTCAGCCATAAATGCCGGGGTTTTTTTTGCGGCAAGAATCGGTTCAACATGCCAGTTTTTATCGTCATTCGCGCCGATCGTCAATCCGCCGGTGGTATGATCAGCCGTGGCAACGACAAGCGTATGTTTGTCCTTTTTGGCAAATGCGATCGCTGCTTTATACGCTTTTTCAAAATCCTTCATTTCGCTCATTGCGCCGACTATATCATTGTCATGTCCCGCCCAGTCAATTTGGCTGCCTTCGACCATTAAGAAAAACCCTTTTTTATTCTTGTTCAGCCTGTCGATCGCTGCCGTTGTCATGTCTTCTAATGAAGGGACGGCGTTTGAGCGGTCGATTGCTTTGTCGAGTCCGCCATCGGCAAACAGGCCGAGAATCTTCTTGTTACGATCCTTTTTGAGCTCCTGTTTTGATGTCACGTAGCTGTATCCCGCTTTTTTGAAATCCTTTGTTACATTGCGGTCTTTACGGATAAAGTTTGACTTGCCGCCTCCGAGGAGCACATCGACTTTCTGTTTTCCGTTGATGCGGTCATCAAAGTAGCTGCTTGCGATGTCATCCATGTTCTTTCGGGATTTGTTATGGGCTCCGAATGCCGCAGGGGTGGCGTGGGCAATCTCCGAAGTTGCGACAAGTCCGGTGGATTTCCCTCTTTGTTTCGCTTCTTCGAGGACGGATTTTACCCGCTTTCCTTTTTTATCGACTCCGATCGCCGCGTTATACGTTTTCACGCCCGTGGCCATTGCCGTGCCTGCCGCCGCGGAATCGGTAATATTGGAATCAGGATCGTCAGGATAAGTCATCATCATACCGGTGAGATTGGGGTCGAATGCCGTCAGTTTCATACCATCCGAAGGCTTTCCTTTGTTAATGACCGAACGGTAGGCGTTCATATAGGGAGCGCCCATTCCGTCGCCGACCATGAAGATGACGTTTCTGATTTCGTTTTTGTCAGGCTGTTTTTTTGCCGCAGCCTGTTCGGAGTGCTGAAGCCCCGCGCCCGCAATCAGACCGGCTGTCAGCACGGATACGGCTGCCGCCGGCAGAAGTTTTGATCGAACCTGTTTAAATAGACTCATTCTCACTCGTCCTCCTTTAATCGTGTCTGCATGTCTAATGGTAGGGGGTGTTTGTAAAGAGCGCCTGTTCCTCCTGTAAATTTCAGGTGAAACATTGTTAGAAATGTAAATTCCAGTGTAAAGTTATGTTTTCAAGAAAGAGTGAAAACCATTCACTTTTTTGAAAAAGTCGAGGATTTTTTTAACAAGGGGTTATTTGGAAAATAAACTGCTTTGTTTTTCCAAAATACGAGGATCACAGGAAAAAAACATGACAAATTGACTCGTTTTTCGTCACGTTTGAAATCAAATTGAAATATTTAATACCCTTAAAAACTTTTTTCTAAAACGAATTAGTAAGAAATTTGTCACGGGAAGTCAAGTCTATTTCTAGTGGAAATTGAACCTTATAATAGGAAACAGATAAAAACTTTAAAAAAGAGACACATAAAATAGATAGAATCATTCAGGGAGGAAAATATGAAAAAGCAACTTGTTACAGCAACAACGGCAGTGGTTTTGGGGACGACTTTGTTTGCGGGCGCGGCATCTGCGCAAACGATTAAGGTAAAAAAAGGCGATACATTATGGGGACTTTCAAATCGGTATGGAACGTCAATTAATTCCATTAAATCTGAGAACAAATTAAAATCGGATATCATTTACATCGGTCAGACGCTTTCGATTAACGGTAAATCATCCTCAGGTTCAAGCTCAAGCAGCAAGTCATCATCGTCTACATATAAAGTCGTAAAAGGCGACAGCCTTTGGAAAATTGCGAATAAATATAAAATGACGGTAAACCAATTAAAAAGTTTAAACGGTTTAAAAACGGACCTGATCCGCATCGGACAAGTTCTTAAAGTAAAGGGATCAACTTCCGGTTCAACGTCTTCAGGATCTTCGTCATCAAAGCAGCCTTCATCCAGCCATAATGCTGCACAGACGAGCCTGAATGTAAACAAGCTGATTTCTGATGCGCAATCTTTAATCGGCACGCCGTATGTATGGGGCGGAACAACGACTTCCGGCTTTGACTGCAGCGGATTTATCTGGTACCTGTTAAACAAACAGACGAGTGTCGGCAGAACGAGCACTGCGGGATACTGGAGCTCAATGAAGAGCGTGTCCAGCCCGTCAAGAGGAGACTTCGTCTTCTTTACAACATATCAGGCCGGCCCTTCACACATGGGTGTGTACATCGGAAACAACAAGTTCATCCATGCCGGTTCTGACGGCGTCACAACAAGTGATCTGAATAACAGCTACTGGAAACCGCGCTACCTGGGCGCGAAAAGATTCTAGCAGCGATAGAAACCCGTTCATCAGAACGGGTTTTTTATTTAGACGGGACAGAGCTCCATTTGTTTCACCTAAAAATGAAAATGTGATAAAAAATCTAAAAAGGTTTTCTTTTTTTCATTTTCATAGAGGGCGATGGCGTATGCGCCCGCGCTCGGCATCTGGGCGAATTCGCACGGAATTTCAATCATGCTGCCTGCGGCGAGTTCGGCCCGTACCGCTGACAGCGGCAGAAATGAGACACCCAGCCCCTCTTTAATAAATCGTTTCGTAATATGCGTCTGTGTCACCTTCATTGTCCTGACGAAAGGGAACTGTATTCTGACCTGGCGGAGCAAATCATCCCAATAGTCAGGATGGTTATGGGTCAAAAGCAGATATTGTCCGAACAGGTCTTTCACTTCATCCGCCTTCCCTGTTCCGGGTTTTCGGCCGGGCGGCGCGACGAGGACAACGGGGTCATTGTACAGGGGGCGGCAAGTGAGGGAAGATGATTGCACCTTTAAGCAGCTCAGTCCGATATCGGCTGAGCCGTTTCTGATTTGAGAGGCGATTTCTTCCGATTCGAAAATGGTGACCGTCATTTCGGTTTCTTTATTGTCCTCTGTATAACGCTTCATGACAGACGGGAGAACGGTGTCGGCGATAAGCGGCGAAACAGCGAGTGTCAGCGTGTGCGAGTAGCCCTGGCGCACCCTGTGCAGCTCCGCCATGCTGTTTTCATAGTCTTCCAAAAGCCTCATGGCAAACGGCACGTATGCTTTTCCTTCTTCGGTCAATTGTATTTTCCGGCCGCTTCGCTGAAACAGCTTGCAGCTGATTTCTTTCTCTAATAATTTTATATGAACGGTGACGGTCGGCTGAGATAAAAAAAGCGTTTCCGCCGTTTTTCTGAAATTCTCATATTTTGCCGCGGTGACGAAGGTGTGAAGCCATTTAAAATCCATAGATGCACTCCTCTGATTAAAAGTTTTAATTAATTCCCTTAAAAATATTCATTATTTTTTAAATATTATATTTACTATAATAACAGAAAGAGGATAAGGGGGAATGAAATTGATTTATCGTGGATTGAAAGGGATTACTTGTGCAGAAACGGCGATCAGCCACATTGACGGAGAAAAGGGGCATTTAATATATCGCGGCTATGATGCGAAGGATATCGCGCTGCAATCCAGTTTTGAAGAAGCGGCGTATCTCATTTTGAACGGGGCGCTTCCTGATGAGCGGCAATTGCTTGCGTTTCAGGAAGAACTTGCAGCCGAGCGCGGGCTTCCGAAACATTTGATCGACTTACTGGAAACGCTTCCGGATGAAATGGACGACATGGCGGTGCTGAGAACGGCTGTTTCAGGTTTGGGCACAGATTCATTTACATATCCGCCCAAGCCGGAAGAAGCGGTTAAACTGATTGCCGTCACACCGACGATTATTGCGTACAGATACCGCCGTAAACAAGGGCAGGAAGCGTTGTCACCTGAGGCGCGATACGGACACGTTGAAAACTATTTGTATATGCTGACAGGCAGGCAGCCGTCCGCAGCCCAAAAGAAAGCGCTTGAAACGTATATGATTCTGGCGATGGAGCACGGGATGAATGCATCGACTTTTTCAGCGAGAGTCACCGTTTCGACTGAATCGGACTTAGTGTCTGCCGTCACTGCCGCACTGGGTACGATGAAAGGGCCGCTGCACGGAGGCGCGCCTTCAGGCGTCACGAAAATGCTTGAAGACATCGGGAAAAAAGAAAATGCAGAAGCGTATTTGGCAGCGAAGCTTATGAGGGGAGAACGCCTGATGGGCTTCGGGCACAGGGTGTACAAAACAAAAGACCCGCGGGCGGAAGCGCTGCGCATAAAGGCTGAAGAAGTGGCGGGAAATGATCCGTCGCTTGACTTGGCGCTTTATGTGGAGAAGGAAGCCATCCGCCTGTTAGAGCAATATAAGCCCGGACGGAAGCTGTATACGAATGTGGAGTTTTACGCAGCGGCTGTGATGCAGGCCATTGATGTCGACAATGATTTGTTTACGCCGACCTTTTCAGCAAGCAGAATGGCAGGCTGGTGCGCACACGTGCTTGAACAGTCCGCTGACAACATGATTTACAGGCCGTCTGCGAAATACACCGGCGCTTTTCCCGAAACGGCTCAGCAGCTTTAATTACCGGCATATTTGTCCGTTTAACTCTCCGCGCTGCGTGGTATCGTTTCAGTAATACCAATTGCAGGAGTGTGAGAATATGAATCCGATGGACAGACAGACGGAAGGACAAAAGCCGCAGGTGCAAAACCGCCAGCCCGGCATTGAGTCAGACATGGAGCCGAAACCGCTCTTGGAGGACCCGGATGTAAAAGGGTCGGGCAGATTAAAAGGAAAAGTCGCCGTCATCACGGGCGGAGACAGCGGCATCGGCGCAGCGGCTGCGATCGCTTACGCGAAGGAAGGGGCGGATCTTGCCATCCTGTACCTAGACGAACATGCCGATGCCGAGAGAACGAAAAAGCGTGCGGAAGAATACCAGGCCGAATGCCTGTTAATTCCGGGAGACGTCGGTGATGAGGCGCATTGTCAGAAGGCGGTCCGGCAAGTCTTAGATCACTACGGAAAAATAGATATTCTCGTTAATAATGCGGCTGAGCAGCATCCGCAAAACGGGATTCTTGATATTACAGCTGAACAGCTGGAGAAGACATTCCGTACAAACATGTTTTCTATGTTTCATATGACAAAAGCCGTGCTGCCCCACCTGCAAAGAGGGAGCGCCATCATTAATACAACGTCTATTACCGCTTATCAGGGAGACACATCATTGATCGACTATTCGTGCACGAAAGGCGGCATCGTTTCCTTTACGCGTTCAATGGCGATGTCATTGGCCGATCAGGGGATCAGAGTAAATGCGGTGGCCCCCGGGCCGATCTGGACCGCCCTGATTCCGGCAACGTTTACTGAAGAAAAGGTGGAAAAGCATGGTCTGGACACTCCGATGGGAAGACCGGGACAGCCTGCGGAACACGCCGGAGCTTACGTGCTTCTGGCTTCAGACGAATCTTCCTATATGACGGGGCAAACCATTCACGTAAATGGCGGCAGATTTATTTCAACATAATACGCAAGTCTTATCCCGCGCTTTTAAAAAGGGCGGGATTTTTATTTGAACGTACATATGAATACGATCTTCAAAAAATGGAAGTCTCCAGCTGAATCACTAATGTTAATATTTCACAGTGGAGAATCCGCTGAGTTCTGTTTTATGAAAACTAAAAATAATATATAGAATTTTCAAAAAAGTTATTTTCATTTTTATATTTTTCGCTATAATATGACATAGGAGAAAGGAATGATGTGCTGAAACATTTCATGCGAAAAATAAGAATTTAGTCATTATTGCTATTGTTATCTGAATATTCTAACATATATTGATTTACAAGGAGTGAAGCAGATGAAGGGGAGCGTATTCAGAAAGAAAAGCATTCAGGACCTGCTTGCCGCAACGGGCGGGGAAAAGTCGCTGAAAAGAGAGTTAGGGGCCTTTGATCTGACCCTTCTGGGGATAGGGGCCATCATCGGAACGGGGATTTTTGTATTAACCGGAACAGGCGCTGTCACGGCGGGGCCGGGGCTGACCGTTTCATTTGTCATCGCCGCTCTTGCGTGTTTATTTGCGGCTCTGTCATATGCCGAATTTGCTTCAAGCGTCCCGGTTTCGGGTTCCGTCTACACGTTTACTTATGCGACACTGGGTGAACTTCTCGCGTTTATCATCGGATGGGATTTAATCTTGGAATATATGCTCGCCGTCAGCGCGGTTTCGGTCGGCTGGTCCGGCTATTTTCAATCATTCTTGGCGGGCTTCGGCATTCATCTTCCGACCGCATTAACGGCCGCGCCGGGATCCATTAAAGGCACGGTCACATTCTTTAATCTCCCCGCATTTGTTATCGTGCTTGCGATTACATTCCTCCTCTATTTAGGCATTAAGGAATCGAAGCGGGTCAATAATATTATGGTCATTTTGAAGGTTCTGGTTGTTCTATTGTTTATCGCCGTTGCGGCCGTATATGTCAAACCTCACAACTGGCAGCCGTTTATACCGATGGGGTTCGGCGGTGTTTTCAGTGCCGCGGCGCTCGTTTTCTTCTCTTTTATCGGTTTTGACGCCGTCTCTTCCGCCGCTGAAGAAACGAAAAATCCGGCGAAGGATCTGCCGAAAGGAATTATCTTTTCATTAATCGTCTGCACCGTGCTGTATGTGACCGTATCGGCGATTATGACGGGCGTCGTTCCGTTTGCCCGCTTTGAAGGCGTTGACCATCCCGTGTCTCTCGTCCTGCAGATGGCCGGACAGAATTGGGTGGCCGGGATTATTGATATCGGCGCAGTGTTGGGAATGACAACGGTGATGCTCGTCATGCTGTACGGCCAGACGAGGGTGATGTTTGCCATGTCCCGTGACGGTTTGGTGCCGGGGTCGCTTTCAAAAGTCCATTCGAAGCATAAAACGCCGCACGTGGTGACATGGGTGTTCGGCATCCTGTCGGCATTACTCGGCTCGCTTGTCCCGCTTGATGAACTGGCGAAGCTGGTGAACATCGGCACGCTTGCCGCATTTGTCCTGATTTCCGTGGCGGTTATCGTATTGAGAAAGAAACAGCCTGATCTGCCGCGGGCTTTTAAATGTCCGGGGGTTCCCTTTATTCCGGTATTGTCCATTCTGTTCTGCGTGTTTTTGATTATTAACCTCGGCGCCACCACCATATTCCGTTTCTTTATCTGGCTGATCATCGGTCTGGTGATTTATTTCTTATATTCGAGAAAGCATTCGAAATTAAACGGGGATTTGTAAGGAGCGGCACCCGCCGCTCCTTTTTATTTTTCGGAATAATGAAACATATTAAAATGGGCTTAAGTTATCGCAGCGAATAAGGGATAATATAGGGCGGAAGGGAAGTGGAAAGTCGTGTCTGACCAAAAAAGGGTTCAATGGGCCTCAAAAATAGGATTTATTATGGCCGCTGCCGGTTCGGCGATCGGCCTGGGAGCCATTTGGAAGTTCCCTTACGTAGCGGGTACGAACGGGGGAGGCGCTTTTTTTCTTATATTCGTCCTCTTTACCGTGCTTTTAGGCTATCCGCTTTTGCTCGGTGAATTTATTTTCGGAAGACGGAGCCAGACAAATGCGATTGATGCCTACAAACAAGCCGCGCCGAAGTCGGTATGGCACCTTACGGGTTATGTGGGTGTGGCGGCCTGTTTTTTAGTTTTGTCTTTTTACAGTGTTGTCGGCGGGTGGATTTTGCTTTATGTGTTAAAAGCCGTTACCGGTTCTTTATCCGGGCTCACTCAGGAGCAGTACGGCACGGTGTTCGGGACGGTCATTGAAAATCCGATCCAGACTCTCATTGCGCAGCTTGTATTTATGATCATGACGGTGGCGGTCGTCGCAAAAGGCGTGCAGAAAGGGATTGAACGTGTCAGTGCGGTGCTGATGCCGATTTTATTCGTGCTGTTTCTATTGCTTGTGCTGCGATCAGTCACGCTCGATCATGCCGTTGAGGGGATTAGATTTTTATTGGTTCCGCACTTTGAAGATTTGACGCCGGAATCCATCCTATATGCTTTAGGACAGGCGTTTTTTACATTAACGCTCGGTGTTTCGGTCATGGTGACATACAGTTCGTACCTGCCGAAAACCCAAAATCTTCCGGGTTCGGCGGGTTCCATTGTTATGATGAATGTGCTCGTTACGCTGTTTGCGGGACTGGCCATTTTCCCGGCGGTTTTTTCGTTCGGCTTTAAACCGGATGAAGGGCCTACACTGCTGTTTACCGTGCTGCCGGCTGTGTTTGACCGGCTGCCGTTCGGCTCGCTGTTTTTTATCAGCTTTTTGGCGGTCTTTTTCTTCGCCGCGCTGACTTCGGCCTTTTCGATGGTGGAAATTATCGTGGCGACTGTGGGGAAAGGTGATGAAACGAAAAGAAAGAAGCTGTCGTGGACAAGCGGTCTGCTCATTTTCTTAGTCGGAATTCCGTCTTGTTTATCATACGGTGTGCTCGGTGATGTTCATTTGTTCGGAAAAACGTTTTTTGATCTTGCGGATTTCACCGTCAGCAATGTGCTGATTCCGCTCGGCGCTTTATTAATATCAATCTTCGTCCCGCTGAAAATACCGAAGCAGGAGCTGTTTGCCGAGATGAAAAGCGGTTCCGCCATCGGCTATCGTTTCTTTCAGGTGTGGTATTTCCTTCTGAAATATCTCGTGCCGCTGGCTATCATCGTCGTATTGCTGCATTTAATCGGCGTTCTTTCATTTTAAAAAAACAGGCCCCCGTAAAAGGGCCTGTTTTTATGTTTAAAAACCGAATTGCAGATTCGTATCAACCGCAACGATCGTATATACACAGACAATGACGAACAGATTGAGAATGACACCGAGCAGTCCCGGGCCCGTCCGTCCTTTTTTAATAAACAGCTCAATGATGCCGAACGGCACGGCGGCCATCGCAAACGGCAGCATCTGATAAGAATAGAAAGTCACATTGCTGATGATTGCCACGTTCAAAAGCAGCAGCGACAAAATCGCGGTACCGACTGATATCCAGCCGAAAACATTATGCTCTTTAAAAATTCTTACCAATTCCATAATTCCACCTCACCGATGTTTGCTGCTTTTACTGTTTTGTTTTTCAGCAGACGTTCGATTTCTTTTGTCGGCCCCGTCACGACAGAGCCGTATACGTTCATTCCGTGATGTTCAACATAGTCGATTCGGCTGCCCAGATTCATGTCTTTGCGTTTCGATATTGCATGCGCCCATTTTTTATGGCGGGACATAAATTCAAGGGCATTGATAAATTGTTCACGGTCTGTCTGTCCTTGCGTTTCGAAAGAGGACACCATCTTGGAATCTTTCCCGGGAAATCCTAACGGCTCTGCATAAGGACTGTCTTTCAGATTTTTCTCCGTTTCGACCGCGTTCCATAAAAACTTCACATCGTATTTTTTAAAAGTCGAATATATTTGAGAAGAAGGGTAGGCCCTGTCATAAGAAAGATAGACCTCCGCCACGCTTCCTTCAGGCAATTTTTTTAATGTCTGTCCGGCTTTGTCAATCGTGGGTTCCTTTAAGCCGGAAGGATGGGCGAAATAATGCTTTGCCTGTGCCGCGTCTAGATCATAGTAGTTAACGGCAGGCGATTTGACCGTATCTAAAAACATTTCAATCCGTTCTCCGCCGACCGATTTCGTTTTTGTGCCGATCTGCTTTTGCAGCGGAAATTCCGTATTCATTCCAAACAGCTTCACCTGGCTTTTCAGTCCGGAGGTATCGACGAGGACGTTCGGCATTGTGGTCGCCACCGTCACTGCCGCGGTCTCCATTAATTGATTGCCGGTGCTTTCTTTTCCTCCCAGACCGTAATAGAGGTAGCTTCCTAATGTGCAAAGCGGCAAAATCATCAAAGTGGAGATGACGGCGAGAACTGAAATCCGCAAATACGATTTGCGTTTTCCGTATGATAAAATGGCCTTCTGTTTTTCCGGGCTGATGCCGACGTCCCATTCCCGGTCGTCCTGCATTTCGCTTTCAATCAACTCCTGATAGACTTCCAGCTTTTCCAGCTCTTCTTCAAAGGCGGCCATTTCCCGGTCGCTCATTTCTCCATTTTTGTATTGGTAAAAACGCTTTTTAAATTCTTCATTCATCATTAACACCTCTATTATAAAGTGCTTTCAGCCGCTGTCTGGCACGAAATAAAACACTTTTAAAATTAGCCTCTGAAATATTCATAATATGGGATGCTTCTTTGTAATTCAGTTCTTTTAAATAATACAGTGTTAAGGCCTCCCGATAATTGTCGGGAAGTTCGGACATATACCCTGTCAGCACTTCCTTGATTTCAATCTGATGAGCCGGGCTTTGAACAGCCGTCTGAAAAAGGCTCCCAATTAAGTCATCGGAAATGGTCACTTCCTTTTTATGTTTTCTGACATAATCTATAAACGCATTTCTCGCCACTTGAAAAAGCCATGGCTTTACTTTGCTGTGGTCGTAGGAGTGAATGTGTATGTATGCCCTCATAAAGGTTTCCTGCAGCAAATCTTCAGCGAGATGCTTGTCTTTTGTCATGGAGAGCAGGAACCGGTAAACATCATTCATATACATTTGGTAAATTTCATCGATCGTCACTGCCTTTTCTCCCCTCTATGTTATACACGCATAAGAAAGGTTTAAAGTTGCACGTTCCATGCAAACGGCTTAAATTCATTTTCACCTCATCAAACACCATTTCTCTATAGTACCCAAAATCCGTCATAAAAGATAGAGATCGGCGGAGGAAAAATATAATTATTAGTACCAGGTAATAAAAAATATTGTTATAATAGAGAGAGAGAACACTTTTGATCATTACAACAAAGGAAGTGCGTTATGTATAAGTTTTGTGCAAATGCCATCAAATGCATTCTATCCCTGCGCGGAGGAGTGAAAGTGTACAATAAAGAGAATCTTCCGTCTGATAAAGGATTCGTTATCGCGTGCACGCATGCGGGCTGGGTGGACGTCCTCACGCTCGGTGTCGGGATATTGCCCCATCAGATTCATTATATGGCGAAAAAAGAGCTGTTTCAGAAAAAGTGGATCGGACGTTTTTTGAAGAAGATTCACGCGTTCCCGGTTGACCGTGAAAATCCGGGCCCAAGCAGCATTAAAACGCCGATTAAGCTTCTGAAGGAAGGAAAGATTGTCGGGATTTTTCCGAGCGGCACGAGAACATCTGAAGACGTCCCGCTGAAAAGAGGGGCCGTGACCATCGCCCAAATGGGAAAAGCGCCGCTCGTTCCGGCCGCATATAAAGGGCCGTCTACGGGAAAAGCGCTGTTTAAAAAGGGAAAAATGCGGCTTATCATCGGCGAGCCGATTTTTTTGGAGGACTTTTCCGATCTTGCGCCAAAGGAGAGGCTTGCGGCCATGACAGAAGAGCTGAATGCCAGAATTAAAGAGCTTGAGAAAAAACTTGAACAATTGTAAATGAAAAAAAGCTTGCCGTCTGTATCAGACGCGCAAGCTTTTTTGTTATGCTTCTTTTTGTTCGGCGGTTTCCAGCAGTTCATCAAACGCCATTTTTTTCACTTCGATATATGCGACGTGGTGGCCGTCAATTTCATTAATGATAAATTCGCAGCCTTCTTCGATAATCGAGTCGTATTGTTCGACGTCGTATTTCTGGGTAAGGAACCAGCCGCCGATGGTGTCGACCTCGTCATTTTCCAAATGGATGCCGAGGAGTTCGTTCACTTGATCAATCAGGACCTTGCCGTCAAGCATGTAATGGCCGTCGCCGAGTTTACGGATTTCGTTGATTTCATCGATATCAAATTCATCACGGATTTCCCCGACGATTTCTTCAATAATGTCTTCAACGGTGACAAGCCCCGCGGTTCCGCCGTATTCATCCGACAGAATCGCCATATGAACGCGTTCCTTCTGCATTTTTACAAGCAGATCGTGAATCGGTGCCGACTCAATCACATGGATGATCGGATTGACAAAATCGGTAATCGGCGAGTCGACTGATACTTCGCCGCTGATGCAGGCGGTCAGCACTTCTTTAATGTTAATAACGCCGATAATATTATCTTTGTCACCCTCTTCGACAGGGTACCGGGTATATTTTTCAATCTGAATGATGTCCATCATTTCAGAAATTTTGATATCATGCGGCAGACTGACGATTTCCGTACGCGGAATCATGATTTCTTTTGCAAGTCTGTCGTCAAATTCAAAGATTTTGTTCACGTATTTAAATTCAGACTGGTTGATTTCACCGCTTTTATAGCTTTCCGATAAAATGATGCGCAGCTCTTCTTCAGAGTGGGCAAGCTCATTTTCAGACACCGTCTCAAGACCGAACGCCTTCGTTAAAAGACGGGCGGAGTTGTTCAGAAGCCAGATAAACGGGAACATGATGCGGTAAAACCAAATGAGCGGTTTCGAAAACAGCATTGAAACGGCTTCCGCTTTCTGGATGGCGACTGTTTTCGGCGCCAACTCTCCCACGACCACGTGTAAGAATGTAATGATCGCATAGGCGAGAATAAATGAAATAATATGCGATAATGAGCTTGGTACGTTTATCTTTGTGAAAAGCGGATGAAGCAAGCGTTCAATCGTTGATTCGCCTAAGACACCAAGACCGATGGAAGTCAATGTTATGCCGAGCTGGCACGCCGATAAATACTCATCTAAATGCGTGGTCACTTTTTTGACACCGATTGCGGCTTTATTTCCTTCTGCTATAAGCTGGTCAACCCGTGAGCCTCTGATTCTGATTATCGCAAACTCAGATGCTACGAAAAATGCCGTCAGCGCGATTAAAACCGCGACTAAAATCAAATTCACAATGTCCAATTAGAACCTTCACTCCTTTTGGGAAGATGAAGGTAACACCTCCTGTTAGTAAGATAATGGTTTAACTTAACAGCAGCATAAATGATTGAAGCACTGCAAGCTTTTCAGGAGCCAGCCTTTTTTTCAGCTGGGCGCGCTCCTCTGGTTCAAGCTTTTCAAACCGATTCAAGATCACGGAGATGTTTTGATTCATGTGATCAATTTCCGATGCCAGATTTCCAATATCGTCAGGCAGGGCTGAAGAGGGAAACTGGTTCTCCAGTCGATCTTTTATATCAGACAGGGCCAATCGCTGCTTTTTACAAGCGACTATAAACTTTAACCGATTAAGTGCAAGTGTATCGTAGTAACGATAGTTCGAACAAGACCTGTCAGGCTTTAAAAGCCCGAGGTTTGTGTAGTAATCCACCGTGCGTTTCGTTACACCGGCAAGCTCTGCTAATTCACTGATGCGATAAGTCTCAGCCCCATCTAAATCCCTCCCCAACCATCACGTTATAGTTATGAGAATAGTTTAATATATGAAGGGGAGTTTGCACAAGTTTATTGTTTTCCGTCTTTCTCCTGAAACGGCGCGGCGGGCTGTCTGAAAAAGCGTTGACTGCGCCATGTAAATCTTTCATAATCATTGTAAATAGAAACGGAAGAAAAAGACAGAAGGGACAGATGACAGTGGCCGGTTTATCACGGGAAGTGACACAGAATCTGGAGAAAGGGTCATGGATACGCAAACTATTTGATGAAGGCGCTCGGCTGAAAAAAGAGTTCGGCGCCGATAAGGTGTTTGACTTTTCAATAGGAAATCCGGTTGCGGAGCCGCCTGAAACATTTAAAAAGGCGCTTTGCGAAGCGGCTGAAACAGGGCGGCACGGATACATACAAAACCAGGGGCTTCCGGAGGCGAGAGAAAAGGTTGCGCGCTTTTTGTCAGAGCGGTTTCAGACAGAAATTTCCGCCAGGCATACAGTCATGACGGTCGGAGCCGGCGGGGCGCTGAATGTCGCGCTGAAGAGCATTTTAAACCCGGAGGAAGAAGTCATCCTTCTTTCGCCTTATTTTGCGGAATATAAAGCGTATGTTGAAAATTACCGCGGCAGACCCGTCATCTGCCCGCTGACTGACTCATTTGAGATTGATATTGAAGCGGTTAAAGGTGCGATCACCCCCCGTACGAAAGGACTGATCGTTAATACGCCGCATAATCCGACGGGGACTGTGCTCAGCCAGAAAAACCTTAACGAATTGGGCGCCTTATTAAAAGAAGCCGAAGAGCGGAACGGCCAAAGCATATTTATTTTATTTGATGAACCGTACAGCCAGCTGATCTACGGAGAAGAGCAGGCGAATCCGTTTCAGGCGTATCACCGCGTGATTTTAGTCAGTTCGTTCAGTAAAGATCTCGGCATTGCGGGGGAAAGGCTCGGGTATATCGCGGCAGACGCCCAAATGCCTGAGGGCGATCTTCTGACGGATGCGTTCGTTTTCTGCAACCGGACGCTCGGCTTTGTGAACGCTCCGGTCATGATGCAGCGTGCCGTGGCGAAAATGGATGATCTTTCGATTGACGCTGAACCTTACAGAAAGCGGAGAGACCTTATGGTGGACATCCTCACAGAAGCCGGTTTCGAATTTGAAATGCCGAAAGGAGGCTTTTTCGTCTTTCCGAAATCACCGATTGAAGACGAGGTGGCATTCTGCATGCATGCCGCACAGAAATACAAACTATTGATCGTACCCGGCAGCGGATTTGGAAAAAGCGGCTATTTCCGATTATCTTTCAGCGTGCCTTCAGAACAGATCAGACAGTCGCGCGATATTTTCAAAGCACTGTATCAAGATTTTTCTTCATAGCTTCCAATACATAAAGATGGGAGAACGGACAAATGTCGAGGAGTAATAATGGCACGTCAGACATCAGCATTACAGGAATCGGAGTCTTAACCGCGGTCGGACAAGGCAAGGAGGCGTTTCTCGATGCGCTTATGGAGGGGCGGCACGCCTTTGATGTGATGAAACGGCCCGGCCGGCAGAAAGGCAGTTCGTTTATCGGCGCGGAGCTTAGCGAATTAACGCCGCCGGACGCGCTGTCGAAGCGCTTGTACCGAAGGGCCGCATTATCGGGAAAGACGGCGCTTATCGCTTTATATGAAGCGTGGCATGACGCTCAATTAGACGGCGCTGATCACAGCCGCACCGGTCTGATTATCGGCGGCTCGAATATGACGCAGCGCGAATTGCTGCAGGCCTTTGAGAAAAACGGTGAAACGCCGCAATTTGTAAATCCGACATACGGGCTTTCTTTTATGGATAGTGATTTGTCGGGGCTTTGTACGGAGCAATTCGGGATAAAAGGGCCGGCCTTTACGGTCGGCGGCGCGTCGGCAAGCGGCCAGGCGGCGGTTATTCAGGCTGCTCAAGGAATCAAAGGCGGCCTGTTTGACCGGTGCATCGTGGTCGGGGCGCTGGCCGATCTGTCGTACATGGAGTGTCATGCTCTCCGTTCTTTGGGAGCGATGGGCACTGATACATACGCTGAACGGCCTGAAGCCGCCTGCCGCCCGTTTGACCGGCATACGGACGGGTTTATATTCGGAGAGGCGTGCGGGGCGATTGTGCTGGAACGCGCTGAATCTGCCGAACAGAGGGGCGCGCGTTCGTGGGCCGGCTTAAAGGGCTGGGGGATGGCTTCTGATGCGAACCGCAACCCGAATCCTTCAGCAGAGGGCGAAATGACGGTGATCCGCCAGGCGCTGGAGCGGGCCGGTCTTTCAGCAAAAGAGATCGATTACATCAACCCGCACGGCACCGGTTCGCCGATCGGTGATAAGACTGAATGCCGGGCGCTTTCTGAAAGCGGCCTGTCGCACGCGCGGATTAATGCGACAAAATCGATTACCGGACACGGTCTGAGTGCGGCCGGAACGGTGGAAATCATTGCTGCTCTCTTGCAAATGCGGGAAAACAAGCTTCATCCGATCCGAAACTTAACGGAGCCGATTGACGATTCATTTCAGTGGGTGACCGACGGGCCGAGCGCCCATACCGTACACCATGCGTTAAGCTTAAGCATGGGATTCGGGGGGATTAATACGGCGCTTTGTTTAGAAAATCATTTCCGGAGCAGATAACGGCAGCCTTCTTTTTGAAGGCTGTTTTTTATATGATAAAAAATCTGAAAATGATGAAAGAATGGAGTTGTGATACAATAAACTATACAAATGACAATCATGCTTTGACTTAGGAGGTGGCAGGATGGGGCCCTCTGTGTAGTCAATCACCCATTTCGTTCCTCTCGCTTAAGAAAAAACGATGAAATCAGGAGGTGACGTCCTTATCCTTCAATTCGGGATAAGGTGAAATGGACGATATTGACAGTTTGATTTTAATCGGTGTGCTCATTACGTTAACGGCATTTTTCGTGGCGAGTGAATTTGCGATCGTCAGAGTGAGAAGATCCAGAATCGATCAGCTCATTTCAGAAGGGAACAGACGGGCGGTGCTCGCAAAGCGTATCATTACGGATCTTGATGAGTATTTATCCGCCTCGCAGCTTGGCATTACACTCACATCCATCGGGCTCGGCGTACTGGGAGAGCCTGCATTTGAGCGGATGCTTCATCCTGTGTTTCAGGGCATGGGGCTGCCGGATTCTGCTGAGCATGTGATTGCTTTTGCTGCGGCGTACGGGCTGATTACGTTTCTGCATGTCGTCGTCGGTGAGCTTGCGCCTAAAACGGTTGCGATTCAAAAAGCGGAAAAGCTGACGTTATGGATTGCCGGACCGCTTCGGTTATTTTACGTGTTCATGTTCCCGTTTATTTGGGTGCTGAACGGCTCCGCGAGAATTCTGACCGGTTTGGCCGGATTAAAGCCGGCATCTGAGCATGAAGGCTCCCACTCTGAAGAAGAGCTGCGGATCCTGCTGTCAGAAAGTTTAAAAAACGGAGAAATCAATCCGTCTGAATATACGTTTGTGAATAAAATTTTTGATTTTGATAATCGGATCGCCAAGGAAATCATGATCCCGAGAAAAGAAATCGCGGCTGTTTCCACTGATATGGACGTTCCGGAAATGCTTGATATGATGCTGAAAGATAAATATACGCGCTGGCCCGTAACGGACGGGGACAAAGACAGTGTCATCGGCATGATCAATACGAAGCATCTCTTTTCAGATCTGCTGTTTATGACAGAAGATGAAAAAGCGGAAGTATCCATCACGTCTTACATCCGCCCGGTGATTGAAGTCATCGAGACGATCCCGATACACGACCTGCTGATAAAAATGCAGAGAGAACGGATTCATTTGGCGATATTGTCTGATGAATACGGCGGAACGTCCGGTCTTGTGACGACCGAAGACATACTTGAAGAAATCGTCGGCGATATCAGAGACGAATTTGATGAGGACGAACAGCCGCAGATTCAAAAGCTGTCCGAACGCCATTATGTGCTGGACGGAAAGGTTCGGATCGATCAGGTGAATCATCTTCTCGGCGCAGGGATTGAAGAGGAAGTCGACACGATCGGCGGTCTTGTGCTGAAACGGAATATTGACATCTGTGCGGGTGAGTCGATACAAATCGGGGGATACACTGCCCTCATATTAGAAATGGACGGCCGGTTTATTAAACAGCTTGAACTCAAAGAAGAACAGGGCCGCCCGGGCGGTCAGGGAACAATAAACCGCCAGCTGCCCGTGCCTGAAACGGTCATGCTTCATAACGCAACCTTGAGCGAAAAATAAGCTCAAGGTTTTTTTACATGGATATCATAACAAAGCCGCACCAGAACGCCAAAAGGCTTCCGGCTGCTGAAACAGCGATGTAGAGCAGGCTTTCCTTTATGCGGTTGTTCATCATCAGCTGCACGGCTTCAATACTGAACGTGGAAAAGGTCGTAAACGCACCGAAAAAGCCCGTCGCGATGATGATGCCGGCAGAAGGATTATCCAGGCCCAGGCCGGTGAACATGCCGAGGCCGAAGGAGCCGAGCAGGTTGACCGCAGCCATGCCAAGCGGAATCGGAAAACCTTTTGTTCTTTCTGAAATTGTTTTACCCAGCAGAGAACGTAATATCGCTCCGATACCCGCTGCGATAAGCATCAGGACGATCGTCATGGCGTATCATGCCCCCTTCCCGCTGCGTGAAGGGCAATCCGCCGTCCCCAGAAAATGCCGGCACATGCAAGGGCAATGCCAGAGACTAATGTCGCGGCAGCATAACAAAAAGCCGCTGCGGGAGACGATTGCAGCAGAAAAATGGTTTCTTTTGCGAAGGTTGACATCGTCGTGAAACCTCCGCAAAAACCGGTTCCTAAAAAGGCGGTCAAAAGAGGGCGTTTGGCCCGAATGATGAAATAACCCGTAATAAGACCGAGTAAAAGGCTTCCCGCCGCATTTTCGAGGAAAGTGGCCGCCGGGAAAGAACCGCTGTGAATGTGCGCGCTCATTTCAAAGCGGAGCAATGCGCCAAGCGCGCCTCCGATAAAAATTGCGATGTATTGTTTCATATCAGCCATCCTTAGAAATAAAATCCGGAAAATCAGTTACAATGCCGTCAACTGCCATCATTTGCAGTTTTTCGGCCGTCTTTTGATTTCTGACCGTCCAGGCAAATACTTTCAGGCCGTGTCTGTGAGCGGTGGAAATCAAGAACCGATTCAGGCGGGTATATTTAATATTGACATAATTTACGGCTGATTTGTAGGCGGCCAGCTGGCTTTTGGAAAACATCCCGAAGCTGGGTCTTGCAATTATTGCAGTCGGAACGGACGGATACATGTCGTGAAAGGACTGAATTGACTTGAGGCTGAATGATTGAACGATAGGGTGGATGGAAAAGGAAAACCTGCTTAACAGCTGGCCGACTGCTTTTTCAAGACCGACTTGAGAAACGTGCCCTTTCAGTTCAATTAAAAAACCGATTTCAGAATGATAACGCTTCAAGACCTCTTCGAGCAGGGGAATCCGCTCCCCTTTAAACTCAGCCCCATACCAGCTGCCGGCGTCCAGAGACTGCAGCTTCTTCAGCGTAAAATCTTTTACAAAACCGGAGCCGTCCGTCGTCCGGTCGACTTTGTCATCATGGATGACGACAATCTGGCCGTCTTTTGTGAGCTGGACGTCAAGCTCAATGAAATCAGCGTTCATTTCGGCAGCGATATCAAATGCCGCAAATGTATTTTCGGGCGCGTAACCGGATGCGCCGCGATGAGCGATGGTATACAAGCTTGTCAGCTCCCCTCATGGGCATTTCTGTTATTATATCAGATTCGTATATGCACAGCGATTCAAACTGGTGAATGTGCGAAACAGTATTTTTTTGGAATAAAGATAGTGCTTTTTTCGGTTTACAATCCGCAGTGATGATTTATAATGGCAAAAAGGAGGCGAGATCATGGGAAAAGGGAGATTGAAAGTGGAAGAAAGAATTAAGGCCGAAACCGATGCTGAAATCCAAAAAGCGACTCTCCTGAAACAGACACAATCAAAGAAGAAATAGTGCCTGACCCTGTTGTATCTGGCTGAAAGATGAACGAATGTGTGAAAAACCCCGGCTGTGCTCTGATGCCGGGGTTTTTCAGGCTGCCTAAAGACATTAAAAGAAGCTGATGTCCGAATGTTTTAGTATAATAGATTTTCGACAAGACAAAGGAGCATATGCCATGATGACACAATTTCAGAGCTTTTTTACTCTTGACCATATTTTGCAGATCAGTATCAGCATCGGAATTTTAGCGGCTTTTCTCGTTTTGAGAAAACTGTTTGTCAAATACTTTTTTCAGCTCATTTACAAATTGGCGAACAAGCCGAAAACCGACATATTCAAACAGATTGCCGTAGCGTTTGACAAGCCGGCCAGATGGTTTTTCGTGGCGCTGGGTCTGTTTTTGGCGATTGAGTATTCGCCGTTTTTAGACGGGCAGATGGACATTGTCAAAAAATTGTACCGCTCTCTGATCGTTGCGCTGATCGCCTGGGGGCTTTGCAATCTGACATCGGCGTCTTCGTTTTTATTTCATAAAGTCAATCAGCGCTTTGAGCTTGATATGGATGACATTTTGGCGCCGTTTTTATCCAAGGTGCTGCGCTTTGTCATTCTCGCGCTCAGCGTCAGTGTGATCGCGCAGGAATTCAATTATGATGTAAACGGGTTCGTGGCCGGACTCGGACTTGGCGGATTGGCCTTCGCGCTTGCGGCTAAAGATACGATCAGCAATTTTTTCGGCGGCATTATCATCATTACGGAAAAGCCGTTTACGATCGGCGACTGGGTCGAGACGTCATCTGTGACGGGGGGCGTTGAAGATATCACATTCCGAAGCACAAGGTTCCGCACGGCGCAGGGGGCGCTTGTTACCGTACCCAATTCAACGCTGTCCATGGAAGCCATCACAAACTGGACGAGGATGACGAAGCGCCAGGTCACGTTTTCCGTTCGTGTTTCTTATGCGACGCCGATTGATCGTTTAGAGCGGTGCATCACAAGGCTCAGAGAAATGCTTCGTGAACATGAAGGCGTGCATGATGATACGATTATGGTTAACTTTGACGTGTTTGCAGACAGCTATTACAATCTGTTTTTCAACTTTTACACAAAGACCATCGTCTGGGCGGAAAGCCTGGACGTGCGGCAGGATATCAACCGCCGGATTATTGATATTTTTGCTGAGGAAGGCGTGGAGTTCGCCTATCCGGGCCAGAATGTATTCGTAAAACAGAAAAGCCACGATGATCCGGTTCATGTGAAGGATCATTCCGGAGAAAAAGAACGGGCATAACAGGCGCCGTTCTTTTTTCATGATATGATAAAAAGAAAAGGCGGTGGAAGAGTGGAAGCGTTTATGACATTGATCAATCAGGCGGAACGTATCGTGGTGCTGACGGGAGCGGGAATGAGCACGGAATCCGGCATTCCTGATTTTCGTTCGGCGGGCGGTATATGGACCGAAGACACCTCCAGAATGGAAGCGATGAGCAGGGAATCCTTTGAACGCCGTCCGCGTGAATTCTGGCCTAAATTCAAACAGCTCTTTCAGATGAAAATGAGCGGAAGCTATGAGCCGAATGCCGGCCATACGTATTTGGCGGATCTTGAAAAGCGGGGAAAGCAGGTAGACATTTTCACGCAGAATATTGACGGGCTGCATAAGAAAGCGGGAAGCAGCAGTGTCTATGAGCTTCACGGTTCAATTCAGACCGCCGCATGCCCCCGCTGCGGAGCGCGCTACGGGCTTTCTCATCTGCTGAAGGACGAAGTGCCGGAATGTACGGCGGAAATCGGTGATCATGCGGTATGCGGCACCGTATTAAAAACGGATGTCGTGCTGTTCGGCGATCTCGTTCAGCATTTTGAAACCCTTTATGAAAAGCTTGATAAAGCTGATCTTCTTCTTGTGATCGGCACTTCGCTTGAAGTGGCGCCGGCAAGGTTTGTCCCTGAGGATGCGGGCCGGATTCCCGGTTTGAAGCAGGTGATCATTAACCTTGAGCCGACATATTGCGACCATTTATTTGATCTTGTCATTCATGAGAAGATCGGTGAATTTGCAAAACGGATCAGCGCCGCGACATAAAAAAAGCCGGATCATATACAGATCCGGCTTTTCTTATTCATGGACGGGAATCATTTGATCCGTCAGAACATCAAAGGAGTAGCCCTGGGCTTTCAGTTTTTGGATCAGGCTCGGCAAAGCGTGCACCGTCGCAGGCAGATCGTGCATTAAAATGACATGCGGCCTGCTCGTATGAACGCTTTCCAAATATGCGAGCTGATTCAATACTTCCGGCACGTACCGTGCGTTTTTGTACTTCCAGTCTTCACTGTCTATCGTCCAGTCCCAGTACACGAATCCGCCTTTTTCGAGATTCTTAATCTGGGCATCCGTCAATGACGGTTTACTGCCGTAAGGCGTGCGGACAAGATCCGTTTTTACTCCGGTGATTGCCTCGAGTGTATCGCGTCCCTGCTGCATTTCGTTCAGCGGTGATGTCGGTGTTTGATAAAACAGGTGATTATCGTGCGTCACGCCGTGCAGGCCGAGCGCGATTCCTTCCTGCTTCGCTCTTTGCACGGAATGCTGATAGGCTTTCATCCGCGGTTCAAGCATAAAAAAAGTGGCCTTTGCGCCATTTGCCTTCAATACATTCAACAGCTGTTCAGTATATGGAGACGGCCCGTCGTCGAAGGTTAAATATACCGTTTTTTTCCCTGGGTCACGCTCTCTCTGCAAATGTTTCATTAAGACGTCGGGAGAATCATTTTTCAGCCGCAGGCTTTCTGCTTCATCCCGAAGCTGCCCGTTTGCGGTCACGGTGACCTGTTTGTTTTTTGCGGCGGAAGCGGAATATCCCATTATGACGATTACCAGAAGCAGTCCGCACAAAACTGCTAAACTCGTAAGTTTAAAAGCCAATGAAAACAGAGAAGGGGAAGCACCTTCTTTTGTGTTGCGCATAACAATCTCTCCAGTAGCATAAGTTTCTGCATAATGCCGATAACAGCGGAGGCTTGCGAAGTGCCATAAGTTAACAGCATATGTATGTCGAATCAAGTATACAGGAACAAAACTGGAAAAGACATAGAAAAGATGTCGAATAATAAGATTTTAAGAAAAAAATAAACTCCGCAGCCGGCTCGTTCAGTATGATAGAATAGTTGACAATAACAGCTGAGAATGCACATCACGGCAGATAACGATGAGGAGGGTTTACATGAAGACATTAGTAAACGGCCAGTTGATTGATCGTGAAGAAGCGGCAGTTGATATTGAGGACCGCGGATATCAATTCGGTGACGGTGTGTATGAGGTCATCAGAGTGTATAACGGCGCCTTATTCGGTCTGCGTGAGCACATCGACCGTCTTTTCAGAAGCGCCGCAGAAATCGGCATCACCCTGCCGTTCTCCGCAGAGGACATAGAATGGGATCTGCAAAAGCTTGTACAGGAAAACAAACTCATTGACGGCGGGATCTATATGCAGACGACGAGAGGGAAGGCGCCGCGCAAGCACCAGTATGACGAAGGTTTGGAACCGCAGACGACGGCATATACCTTTTCAGTGAAAAAACCGGAAAATGAACAAAAAGCCGGAGCGCAGGCCATAACGGCGGAAGACAAACGCTGGCTGAGGTGTGACATTAAGAGTCTGAATTTACTGTATAATGTGATGATTAAACAAAAAGCCTATGAAGCAGGCGCTTATGAAGCGGTGCTGATAAGGGACGGAGCGGTCACGGAAGGAACCTCTTCCAATGTATACGCCGTCATAAACGGCACTGTCCGGACGCATCCTGCAAATGAGCTGATTTTAAACGGCATTACGCGGATGAAACTGTTAGAGCTGATGAAAGAAAACGGGATTGAGGTGCGGGAGAAGGCTCTTACCGAAGACGAACTCAGGGATGCGGATGAAATTTTCATCTCGTCAACGACGGCTGAATTAATCCCGATCGTAACCCTTGACGGGAAACCGGTCGGAAGCGGAGCGCCGGGACCTGTAGCCAAAACGATTCAGGAGGCTTTTCAGTCGCACATTCAGCAGGAGCTCGGGGTTCAGTCATAAGCTGAAAAAAGGCCGGAACACATCCGGCCTTTTTGCTTCAGTCAGATAAAAAGAGATTCGATATGCTGCACGAGCACACGGGAGATCTTCTCTTTTGAAAGACGCTCAGGTTCAAGCATGGCATGCAGCGCCAATCCGTCGGCGATGGCGTACATTTTCTCCGCTTCGATCTCTTTATCAAGATTCGGTTTCAGAAGCTTATTTTCATCCAGCCAGTCAATCAGACCGCGGATATATGCCAAGATCCCGTCCTGCTGGGGTTGAAACTCTTCTCCCTTATGTCTGGCATAAGCTGTGAAAGCGAACCATACCTCCATTTCAGCCATCGTTTCTTCATCTGTCGGGATGATTTCAAGCATCAGACGCACCGCTTTTTCTTTCGGCGGCAGATCTTTCATGGCAACTTCGTTAATTCTGGCGGCCGCTTTTTCTTTTACGAGTGTCATCGCATACCCTAAAAGCTCATCCTGGGTGGTGAAATAGTGCCTCAGCGCGCCTAAAGAAAGACCCGCTTCCTGGGCGATGTTTCTCACTGTCGCTCCTTCCATTCCCCGCTCCAAAATCGTCCGCCAAGTGGCTTCGGCTATTTGTTTTCTTCTTTTTTCATGATCGATTATTTTAGGCATGGTTCCAGTGTAACAGGAAATATTTTTTCTTGCAATTTTGTAATACAGTTGTATTAAATAAAAAGCAGTGATACAATGCATTTTAGAAAACGATAAGGGGGAACCGGATTGAACGCGATTGCTTGGTTGATTGTCATTTGTGAGGCTGCTTTTTGGGCGGCTGTCATCTTCGGATTGGCGGCGCGCTATATATTCAGGCGGCAAAAGCTCGGAATGTTTTTTTTCGCTCTCATTCCTTTATTGGATGCCGTACTGTTTCTGGCGGCCGCAGCTGATTTATACAGAGGGGCGGCGGCGACTATGGCGCATGCGGTGGCGGCCATTTATATCGGAGTGTCTGTCGCCTTCGGGAAAAGCATGATTCAATGGGCGGATGAGCGGTTCCGCTATTATGTGGTCAAGGAAGGGGCAAAACCGGTCAAACGGTACGGGCTGGATTATGCCAAACATTATGCAAAAGGATGGGGAAGACATGTATTAGCATTTGTCATCGGCGGCGTTCTTTTAGCCGGAACGGTATTTCTCATTCAGGACGCTTCCCGCACCGAAGCGCTCAGCAAGCTGTTAAAGGGCTGGTCTGTCGTATTGTGCATCGATTTTTTGATCATGGCGAGTTTTTTTGTGATGCCGAAAAAAAGAAGAAACAGCCGGGAGCTGTAAAAAAAGCAGCTTTTGATTAAGCTGCTTTACAGAAAGAATTATTTTACGATCAGCACGGGAATATCGGATTTCGATGACAGTTTTTCACTGACACTTCCGAATAAAAGTTTTTTCAGCCTGTTCTGGTCCCGGCTCCCCATGACGATCAAATCCGCCGATATACGGTCGGCATGCTCGATAATGGCATCAGCGGGATCACCTTCTAAAATGTCGATATCCCCGTCAATCTGGCTGTCGTTCATCAGCATTCTCGCTTCCGCAACGATTTCTTCCGTACGGTCTTCATAAATCATCGGATCAGGGGAGATTCTTTCCGCCTGGAGCGGGTCAGGAACGCTTGCAATCCCGCCGCCGATATACGTTGCCCCGGCTCCCGGCCTCGGGGGATCAACAATCGTCCGGGTATCTTTTGCATTGTGGGAATGTACGACCGTTAAATCCGCGTGAAATGTTTTTGAAAGGTCTATGGCTTTTTGAAGCGCTTTTTTACTATCATCACTTCCGTCAAAAGCTGCTATCAACCGGTCCGCGTGAAACATCGGCCTCATCCTTTCAGTAAAAAAGGTTTGTTTTACAATACCCGAGTGGCAGAAATGTAAAACCTGCATTGACAAAAAAAGGATTTGTTTATATGATGAAGGAACAATATAGGGAAAAAGGAGGTATGGATCATGTCAAAACTAAAGCTTGTCAACTCATCTTCAGCTGAATACCGGCGTGACTCCCATACAGCGTCCGTTTTCTGAACATTCGCTTAAAAACGGGGCAGTCGCGCATAAACGGCGGGTCTGTACCTTATTTATAATAATAAGAGGCATGGAGCTGAGGCTTCATGTCTTTTTTTATACAAAAAAATGAAAGAAAGACAGGTGTGATGCATGTGGCGGTATTAGCGAAAACAATGAAAAACAATCCGGAAAAGCTTGAGGGCGGCTGATTGATGAAAGGGGATGACAGTATTTGTTTACTGTATTAAAAAAGCTCGCATGGTTTTTTAAAGCCTATTGGCTGCGCTATACGACAGCGATTGTTCTGTTATTGATTGTGAATGTCATTGAAATGTTTCCGCCTAAACTTCTCGGTAACGCGATAGACGATATGAAGGCGGGTGTGTTTACAAAAAGCGGGATGCTGTTTTACATATGTGTTTTTCTCGCATTAACGGCAGCCGTCTATTTACTGTCTTATTTTTGGATGTATCAGCTTTTCGGCGGGGCGAATGTCATGGAGAAGATTCTCCGTTCAAAGCTGATGGGAAGGCTTCTTCAAATGTCACCGCCGTTTTACGAGAAATACAGAACGGGCGATTTAATGGCGCGGGGGACAAATGACTTGCAGGCCGTCAGTATGACGACGGGCTTCGGGGTCTTAACACTCGTTGATTCGACGATGTATATGCTGACGATATTTTTGACAATGGGGCTTCTCATCAGCTGGAAGCTGACATTTGCCGCGATTATTCCGCTGCCGATAATGGCGGCTGCGGTCAGCCTGTACGGAAAAAAGATCCATGAGCGGTTTACGGAAGCGCAGGATGCTTTCGGATCATTAAATGACAAGGTGCTGGAGTCGGTATCCGGCGTCAGGGTCATCCGGGCTTTCGTACAGGAAAAAAATGATGTCAGCCGGTTCGGTGATATGACGGCGGATGTATATGAGAAAAACATGAAGGTGGCGTTTATCGATTCACTTTTTGAACCGACTGTGAAACTTCTCGTCGGCCTCAGCTATCTCATCGGTCTCGGCTACGGCGCTTATCTCGTTTTTCAAAACCGGCTGACGCTGGGAGAGCTGGTATCGTTTAACGTGTATCTCGGAATGATGATCTGGCCGATGTTTGCGATCGGAGAATTAATCAATATCATGCAGCGCGGGAATGCCTCCTTGGATCGTGTCAATGAGACGCTTTCCTATGAGCCTGACGTGACAGGACCCAAGCACCCCGCCGGCATCAAGGAGCCCGGGCGTCTTGTTTTTGAACAAGTGACTTTCACGTATCCGAGCGGAGCGGGACCGGCGGTTTCTGATGTATCTTTTTCCGTAGAAAAAGGGCAGACACTCGGCATCGTCGGGAAGACGGGAAGCGGAAAGACGACGATCATTAAGCAGCTGTTGCGTGAATATCCGCCCGGCGCGGGAGCAATCACGTTTACAGGCGTTCCGATTCAGGAGATTCCGCTTGAGGAGCTCCGCGGGTGGATCGGCTATGTGCCGCAGGATCATATTTTATTTTCAAAGACTGTAAAAGAGAATCTGCTTTACGGACGGCAGGATGCAAACGAAGAGGAAATCGGCAGCGCGCTGAAAGATGCGCATTTTGAAAACGATATCGGCATGCTTTCCGACGGGCTTGAGACGCTTGTCGGCGAGAAGGGCGTAGCGCTCTCTGGCGGACAAAAGCAGCGCATCTCAATTGCGAGAGCGCTTTTGACCGATCCTGACATTCTCATATTAGATGATTCGCTTTCTGCCGTAGACGCGAAAACGGAAGCCGCCATCATTGACAGCATCCGTAAAAAACGGCGGCATAAAACAACGATTATCACCACCCATCGGCTCTCGGCAGTTGAACACGCAGATCTCATTCTCGTCATGGATGAAGGCCGGGTGTCTGAAAGAGGCACGCACCGGGAGCTGTTGGCGCAGAACGGCTGGTATCGAAAACAATATGAGAGGCAGCGGCTGTCCTCTCTTGAAGAAGGGGGGACGGGCGCATGAAGACCGGGAGAAGATTATGGAATTACGCGCTTCAATATAAGAAGCTGCTGATATGGGCGGTCGTCCTGCTCATTATTGCGGTCGGCACTGAGCTGACCGGCCCGTTTATCGGAAAAAAAATGATTGACGACCACATTCTCGGCATTGAAAAAACATGGGTTAAAGCCTCTGCGGACGATCCGGGCGCCGTCAGGTTCCGGGGGCATGATTATGTCAGGGAGGACCGGCTCAAACCGGGGGCGGACAAAACCGGAGAGGCGCACATTTATCAAGTCGGTGCGGGCTACTATTTTGTTGACCGTCCCGTCAGTTTTGACGGAAACCGTTCGGTGTCTGACGGCCGGCTGACAATATCAAACGGTAAAGAAAGCAGGTCATATCCCGCCATTACGTTATCAAGACAGGAGATTTTTCAATTTTACCGTCCCGAAATAAAAGGATTGCTGACGCTGACCGCCATTTACGCGGGACTGCTCATGTTTTCCGTATGTTTTCATTACGGCCAGCATTATCTGCTGCAGATGGGAGCGAACCGGATCATACAGCGCATGAGGCAGGATGTATTTTCACACATTCAGAAAATGCCGATCCGCTACTTTGATAATCTGCCTGCCGGAAAAGTCGTGGCCTGCATTACGAATGACACAGAAGCGGTCAGGGATTTATATGTAACGGTGCTGTCGACATTTATCACAAGCGGCGTTTATATGCTCGGCATTTTTACGGCGCTGTTTATGCTTGACGTCAGGCTGGCCGCCGTTTGCCTGCTGATTATTCCGATATTAATGATCTGGTCGGTTGTGTACCGCAAATACGCATCCGTCTTCAACCAAAAAATCCGTTCCATTAACAGTAACATCAATGCGAAAATGAACGAATCCATTCAAGGAATGCCGATTATTCAGGCGTTCCGCCGCGAAAAGGAAACGATGAAGGAATTTGAAGAATTGAATGAAGCTCATTTTCGCTATAAGAACAAAATGCTGTCCTTAAATTCCCTCATGTCCCACAGTCTTGTCAATGTGTTGCGCAATCTGGCGTTTGTCGGGCTGATATGGTATTTCGGAGGCGCGAGTCTGAGTGTGGCCGGAA
Organism: Bacillus sp. EB106-06-01-XG163; assembly: GCF_058791615.1. Classification (NCBI taxonomy): domain Bacteria; kingdom Bacillati; phylum Bacillota; class Bacilli; order Caryophanales; family Bacillaceae; genus Bacillus; species Bacillus sp. EB106-06-01-XG163. Next base: position 23,468 of record NZ_JBYTDS010000014.1, on the reverse strand, counting down.
TTGTTTCGATCGGCGTTTTATACGCGTTTGTTGATTATTTAAACCGTTTGTTCCAGCCGGTTACGGGGATTGTCAACCAATTTTCGAAGCTTGAATTGGCCCGTGTCTCTGCCGCCAGGGTATTCGAGCTTTTACAGGAGGAGGAAACGGAAGAAGAAGGCGCTCCCGCAGACAGAAAGGCGGAAGGGACAGTGGAATTCCGCGATGTTTCTTTTGGATATCGAAAGGGGGAAGAGGTGCTGAAACACATCAGCTTTACAGCTGAAAAAGGGGAGACGGTCGCCCTCGTCGGCCATACGGGGTCCGGCAAAAGCTCCATCCTGAATCTTCTGTTCCGTTTTTATGATGCCCAAAAAGGAGATATCCTGCTGGACGATAAAAGCATATACGGCATGTCAAGGCAGGAGCTGAGGTCGCATATGGGCATTGTGCTGCAAGACCCGTATCTTTTCTCGGGCACGATCGGCTCCAATGTGACACTCGATGATCAGCGTATTTCTTTGGAGCAGGCGGAAGAAGCGCTTCGCCAAGTCGGCGCCGCAAGTCTTCTGCAATCCCTGCCGAAGGGCATCAGAGAGCCCGTTACCGAAAAAGGCGGCACACTGTCCTCAGGCCAGCGTCAGCTGATTTCTTTTGCAAGAGCGCTTGTGTTCGATCCGGCCATTTTAATTTTGGATGAGGCGACGGCGCACATTGACACCGAAACAGAAGCAGTCATTCAAAAAGCGCTGCAAGTCGTTCAAGAAGGGCGCACGACATTTATTATCGCCCATCGGCTTTCCACGATCAGACACGCAGACCAGATTCTCGTGCTGGAAAAAGGCCGCATTATTGAAAAGGGAAGCCATGACGAATTAATGGCGCAAAAGGGGCAGTACCACCAAATGTATGAATTGCAGAAAGGAACGGCGAAGTCCGCGGTGTAATCGGAAAGGGTGAATCTAAAGATTCGCCCTTTTTTTCATTCAGTAAGCCAGTCCCACCCGTTTTCTGACAAACTGCGGGCTGATCAGCTCACGGTACAGAAAGTGCGCCGTGTCTCCGACGGTGATTTCAGCGCCGTCTTCAGGAAGGCGATCCTGTTCGAACCGGTAAACTCCGGCAGCATCTCCGTCAGGAAGGTAGGTGGGACAGATGATCGTCCAGTCAAGATCCTCTGCCAGCAGCATTTCGTATACGCGGGCGTGTTCCTTTGCGGCTCTTGTTGATTTTCGTTTTGATTCTGCCGATTCAAAACGGTATTGATCAGGCATAAGCCGTGATTGAAGGATACCCGCCGTGCCGATCGTAATCAGACGCTGAACATGATGCCGTTTCATGCTGTCTATTATATGGGTCATAGCGGCTGAAAGGGTATCGTCACCGTCCGTGCCGAGACAGCTCACGACTGTGTCCGCTTTGGAAATCAATCGGCTTACATCTTCCCGCCGCCTCGCATTCCCTGTTATGATTTGTTTTTCAGGAATGGGAAGGACTGTTCCGGCTGATCTGACAAGAGCGAATATCTCCATGTGTCCATGTTTCTGCGCTTCTTTTATAAAAGCCTGTCCGACTCTTCCCGTTGCTCCGAGTAAAGCGATGTTCATGTAAAAAACCTCCTCGCCGCTCATTATATCATTCAAAGCAGCGGGGAAAAGAATACCTGTGAATAAACGGGAAATGGTGGGCAACATATTCATTGACCAAAGAGACACTTACGAACTGAATCAGCTCCCAATTGACTGAGGCAATGAATGACATGTTTTCCCTCCTTTTTTCCTAGGGTATGTGGAATAGGAAAAAAGGGTGACGGCATAAAAGAAGACGCGGTATCCCGCGCCTTCTGTAAGCCATTTATTGAGTTATTGTACGCCTTGGCCGCCCATGTTCTGCTGTGCGAAAGATACTAAACGTTTCGTGATTTCTCCTCCGACAGAACCGTTTGCGCGAGAAGTTGTTTCTCCGCCAAGGTTTACGCCGAACTCAGAAGCAATTTCGTATTTCATTTGGTCGATTGCTTGAGCAGCGCCGGGTACTACTAGGTTGTTTGAAGAGTTGTTGTTTGCCATTTGTATGATCTCCTTTATAAAGTAGTATGGTTGGGTTTGCTGGAATTGCACCAGCCGATGGTTTTCGGAATGAAAACCATTGCCAGCTCGGCTTCACCCAATGCTGTTTGCCGCTTTGTACTACGTATTATGGTGAATCAAACGGCATCTCATTCGGAAAACGGTGTGGTAAATAGCGGAAGGAAAAAGAAAAGCCCAGCCTGGTGCGGCTGAGCTTTTAGCTTTCAGTCATATATGTGATAAAGCATTAATTCATGCAGCTCTTTTACGAGAGCCGGCTCTTCTTTTCCCGGATGTGTGTGTCCCCATTCAATGTCTCCGGACTTGTGGTAAATCCCTTCGTAATGCGTACCCTGCCAGTAAAATGAAATCTGCCATCCGGGCAGTTTCTCTTTTTTAAATAACGGTTTCCAGCTGAAGTGCGAAATCATGGCGTTCACGCTCCTTATGGGAAATGTTGATCTTGTTCATTGTAGCTCATCGTTCAATGCCTGTCCCGGGTAAACCTAAAAAAAGACAGCCTCACCGCCAAAGTTTTTCCGGGGCGGTGATGGACCGTTCTGATAAATACGACGCGTATTCAAAATTTCTCCGTTTTGTCAGGTAATCGACCGATCTCAGCTTCGGATGGGAAAAAATGCTGCGCCCGGGGCGGGAATTGGCTTCAAACATCCAAACTTTCCCTGAATGATCGACGCCGAGGTCAAAACCGATTTCGCCGATAAAACCTTCAATGTGCTCATTTAACACGCGGCTGACCGCCAAGGCGGCTTTTGAAAGTTTCCGCATCATGCCGACTCTCTCGCGCGGATCGCCGTATAATTCAGCTAACGTCCTGACTTCTCCGCCGGTTGCGAGATGCGTCGTGATGCTGTTTTCACCGGAAATTTTTGCCGCAATGGCCGTCACTGTCCATTTCCCCTCGGCGTTTTTATTCGTGTGCACCCTGAAATCGACGGGGCGCCCATCCAGCCGGATCAGGTCAATGCCTTGCTGAATCAAAAATGCGGACGGGTCATTGTTTTCTTTAAATGATGTCATGAAGGATGCCGCATCTGAATACTCTGCCGTCACCACCGTTTTTTCCTCATTCGTGTGTTTGACAGATAAGCCGGCATCTGTTTTTTCCACCTTGTAAATCCCCGTTCCGAGTGCGCCGTCTGCAGGTTTGATATAGACGGTGCCAAACGTGCTGCATAATGTTTCTAACGCTTCCGCATTCGGGTGCAGGACAGATTTTGGCAGAAGTGAAGCGGTGAGACTGTTTTTTTCCAGAAGCTTATGAATGTCCCATTTATTAAAGAATTGCGGATTAAACCACGGAATCTGATAGTCATTCATCAGCCTTTGTTTTGTCTGCTGTAAAAGCGGAACTTCTTCCGTTTTTCGGCTCGGGAGCCTGTCATATACGACATTCGGAAGCGGGACGGCCGTCCGTTTCCAGCTGTTTTCTTTATAAATCAGCGCTTGGACGGTGCCTTCTTCCCAGTTGATCTGATGGGCCCCGAAAACGAAACAATATCCGTTCGCCTGTTCATGAAGAGAGAGCATCTTGGAAAAGAAGGCTGTACGGTCTCTTAACGGGCGGGACGGCGATGATGTGAACCCGGCTGTGAAAACGCCGATCAGCGGTCCGATGTGCACCGTCTGGCCGTGTATGAGAAAGTCAGCCCGGCTTTTATGCGGTATCAACAGCTCCTCAAACAAATCTTCAGAAAGGAGCGCGCTTTTTTCAAGTGATTGAGAAAAGGCTACACGGCATTTGACAACCTTGGTCCCGAAGGCAGCCGATAAAAGCCCTTCCCGTTTCATGGAGGAGGGGAGAAACAGCGTATTTTTGCTTTTTTTATCGATGCCGACAATCATCCCTTTATGATTCACGCGGTAATACTCCTTTCCGGCTTTCCTGTGACTGAAGTTCGCGGAAGCGTCTCAGCGGACTCGTATACAAATCCTCTTTCGCCTCCGGAGCCACGCTTAAAATAGCTTTCCGTCCCGGCTTTGAGTTGACATCCAAAAGCCAGATGCGTCCGTCTTTGGCATAACAAATATCGAGCCCCAGCTCAAACAGCGGCCCGAACCGTTCATCAAGGAAATAAGGGACGGATTGGGTGATCGAAAAGACATCATCCAATAAAACGGCCTGCTGCTTTCTCGGAATTTCCTCAAACCATGTGTCAAACTTAATCGGTTCGGATCCTCCGGGCAAATGAGATAAAAGACCGTTCTGATAACCCCTTCTGACCGCTTTTCCGACCGTTTCCCAAACGCCTGACTCAGTTTTGCGCATGAAAATGCGGATGTCGCACGGATGCCGCTCTTTATCCTGGATATTTAAGTAGGATTGAAGCAAATAGCGGTGCTGCAGCACTTTTTTGCACCAAGACTTAAAAGACACGTGATTGGAAAATGATTTTGTTTGTTTGTTTTTTCCGATATAGTAAGTGGCCGTAATTGATTTTTTGCCTGTTTCAAGCAGGATGATGCCTCTGCCTCCCGCGCCGAAAGCGGGCTTAAGTATACATGCTTTTTCCTTGGCTAAGTATGATTGCACCTGTTCATAGCGGCTGACTTCGGCCGTTTCGGGAATATAGGGACTGATCAGATGATGCTTTTGGAGCGCATCCGTGACCGTCCATTTATCAGGAAGCCCCCGGCCGATAAATTCCGTTTTCCGATATTTTTTCAGCCATTCGACGATCGGTTTGGCTTTTTGCGCTTCAGCGGATTTTCCGTAAAAACAGCGGTCGTAAATATATTCGGGAATATCGATTTCCGTTTCGTTCCACTTTCCGCTTTGCGGGTGATAGACGAGCGCTTTCACGCGCAAAGAATCCGGAAATATATCAAACGGTGTAAAGCGGGCTAAGCGCACATTATATTGAGGCGCTCTTTCAGCCAATTCCCCGGCGTAATCTTCTTCGTGCCGGCGGGATACAGACATAAAACCGAGTGTTGTCATATTATTACTCCCCCTTTATTCAAAAAGCCGCTGATGGAACGGCCCTTCCATCCAATAAATATGCTAAGCGCATCATAAAAGATGATCTACTGTAAAGAGTACGAAACAGCATCTTGCCTTATTCCTCACAAACAACAATTCAGGTTCTTCATTTGCCCGCATGCCCGCCAGCCTCTATAATACGAATAGATATATCATCAAGAAAATAGAACATAAGATGGAGGCAGAAGAAAAGGAATGGGCATAGCAGGAACGTTTCTATTTATGATTGTGATCGGAGCCGCGATCGGCGCGGTGACGAATCATCTTGCCATTCAGATGTTATTTCGTCCGTACCGGCCGTATTACCTGTTCGGAAAACGGGTTCCGTTTACGCCGGGGCTGATCCCGAAAAGGCGGGATGAATTGGCAAAACAAATGGGGCTCATGGTGACGAACCACCTTTTAACCCCGGAAGGAATAAAAAAGCGGCTTTTATCAGATACCGTTAAAAACCAGGCGCTTCTTTTCGCCGAACAATTCACGCAAAAAATGGCCGCTTCCGAGATGACGGTGCACGAAGCTTTGGCCGCCGCGGGCATCCGGAATCCGCAGGAAAAGACGGATGCCTGGATTGACCGTTTTACCGATGAAAAGCTTTCGGAACTGTACCGGAAATATGAGCACCGCGCCATAAAAGACTGGCTTCCTGATGAGCTTCAGGAAAAGCTGGATGAAAAAGTCCCGTTGGCCGCAGATTATATTCTGAAGCGGAGCATTGATTATTTTGAGAGCGAAGAAGGGAAAGACAGGCTCGGAAATATGATTGACGACTTTTTGAATTCCCGGGGGATGCTCGGCAGCATGGTGCAGATGTTCCTCGGCAATTCAAGCTTGGCAGACCGTGTGCTGCCTGAGCTGTTAAAGTTTTTGCGCAATGAGGAAACGAAAAAGCTTCTGGCTGATCTGCTTTCTCAAGAATGGGGCAAGCTCAAATCTTATACACTTTATGAGGCCGATGAAAAGTGGAATGCGAAAGATCTGCTGTTCAGCATGAAAAAGCGGGCTTTGGCCGCACTTCAAACCGCGCCCTTTTTCGAATGCCGGCTCGGTGACATCATTTCCCGTTATGAAGGGGAGATTACGGGAACGTACGCGCCGAAGCTGCTTGATGCGGCACTCGGCAGTATTGCCGCTCATTTGGAGGATGTGCTGAAACGGCTGCGTCTTGAGGAAGTGGTCAAAGAGCAGGTTGATCAGTTTCCCGTTGAACGGCTGGAGGAAATGGTGCTGTCGATTTCCAAGAGAGAATTTAAGATGATAACGTATTTAGGCGGTCTGCTCGGCGGGATAATCGGAGCAATTCAGGCTTTGTTTGTCATTCTTTTCTAAGGAAAACATACGCCGATGATGAAAGTCGCTCCGCAGTCTGTTATAGTGGAGTGGTATGTCCGAAAGGAAGAAAGGAGCGGTTACTATGGCAGTTCATTTTTATGATGCAGCATATGATCTTGAAAAAGCTTTGCGAAACAGTGATGAATACAGCCGTCTGAGAGGGCTTTATGATCAAGTAAACGCAGATGAATCCGCAAAACGCATGTTTGATAACTTCCGCAATGTACAGCTGCAGCTGCAGCAGAAACAGATGTCAGGTGAAGAAATCACTCAGGAAGAGGTAGAGCAGGCACAAAAAACGGTGGCTCTCGTACAGCAGCATGAATTGATTTCTCAGCTGATGGAAGCGGAACAGCGCATGAGCATGCTGATCGGCGAGTTAAACAAAATCATTATGAAACCTCTTGAAGAGCTTTACGGCAGCCCGCAATAAGCTCCACATCCCTCCATCTATGAAATGGAGGGGCTTTTTTTATTCAACAGAAAAATCAAGCGAACCTTTTACCGTTCCGTTAATGATGACAGACAGAGTGTGAATTCCCCGATAATGCTTGCGGGTGGTTAAATCTTTAAGGGAATGATGTTTGCTGAAGGCTTTTACGTCTCCGTTATCCATGGCGGACTCCGACATCTTAAACACCTTGCGGCTGCGGTGCCCCCTTTTCTTTACAAAATCAATCGCGTATTCAACCCTGACTTTTTGCCGGGCGGATGAGCGGATCTGAAAAGAAAAATGTATGCTTGTTCCGATGGCGGCCGTTTCCGAATTCAGTGTAAAACGTTCCAATGAAATCCGGGAGGCGTCTTCAAACCCGAAAACCGCGAGCGCCTGTTTGTCTCCTCTTTTTAACAGTGTCCTGCAGGCGTGCTTCAAAATCCAGTCCGTGTGCGGACAGCTTCCGAACCGCTCGGCTGCGATCTGTGCCAGAAGATCCGGATGTGTTTTGGAGATGTCATTCAGGTTATTCGCCACGCTTTTTCTGACATATAACGAGTCATCCTGCATCAAGCGGTCCAGAACAGGGAGAATCGGGGAAGGATCTTCAAGAAGAGCCGGAATGGAGATTCCCCATGGCAGGCGCGGTCTTGAGCCTTCGCTGGCAAGCCTTCTGACATGTTCGTCCGGATGCTCCGTCCAGGAAAGGAACTCTTTGAACATCCGCACCCGGTCAAGCCTGATATACGGGCGGACCGCAAATTCGGAAGTGGAAAAACGAGTGAAATACTGAAGCGCCTTCATTGATTCGTCCCAGTGATCCGTTCCGTACTGTTGGACATAATCGGGAAAAATAATCCCGGCGAGCCCTGAGAAGTGGGGAGCTGTCTCATATAAGACGTCAAGCGCCCGTATGTAATCCTTCGGCAGTGTTTCATATAAAGAGTCTGTGATCCGGCGCATTCGCTGTTTTAACGTCAGTCCGGGCCAATCTTCCTGAAACATCAGCGCCCGGCACTTGTCCCGCTCAAAAGCCGGATACGCCGATTTGATTCTGTTCAGAAGTGCTTCTGCAAATTCTTCGTTATAAATATCTTTTAATAGAGACATGACAGTCACCGCTTTTTTTCTTTTATTATATGGGAATGTATGTTCTCTTTCAACTTTATCATACATTCAGCATAGATATTTCCTCTGATTTTTTTAGTTAAAAAAACCCTTGTTTTTTAACAATATAATTGAGATAATAACTCTGAAAGCGCCTACACTTACAGATGATCTAAGGATACGGTCGCCTATACTGCCTGGTATGATAAGGGGTAGCAACAGAGAGTAAGTGAAACGAGCGCATCAACGGTCAAATAAGGGGTTCCTGATATATTTCGTAAATAGAAATACACATTGGGGAGAAGGCAGCAAATCGATCGTATCCCAACAAAACGACAGTTCAAAGTCTGCTTGAGGCAGGCTTTTTTGCTGCGGAGAAAAGGTTGTTCTAAACATAGAGACAGGGTCATATCCTAATGACAAGTACAGTCATCAAGGAGGGGGACTTCTCTGTGTCAAAACAAATGCTGGCGTTAAATATAGACGGAGCGCTTCTTCGCTCCAACGGCAAACTTCATCAGACGACAAAGGATGCCATCGAATACGTCAAGAAAAAAGGAATTTACGTCACACTGGTCACAAACCGCCATTTTCGCTCCGCTCAAAAAGTGGCGAAAATATTAAAGCTGAATGCGAAATTGATTACCCACAGCGGCGCATACATTTCTGAAAAAATAGATGAGCCGTTTTTTGAAAAGAAAATATCAGAAGATCACACGTTTAATATTGTTCAGGTGCTGGAAAGCTATCCATGCAATATCCGGCTTCTTCACGAAAAATATTCGATCGGAAACAAGAAGAAAGTGAACTCCAATCTGGTCGGGAAAACGATGATTCATCCGTCTGACCCGATTTTTTATCCGGTGCAGTTTGTCGAATCATTAAGTGACCTGCTCCTTGATGAGCCGGTTTCAGCGCCCGTCATTGAAGTGCATGCCGAAGATGGCCTGCAGGCTGATATAACGGATACGATAATGAAAGCATTCCCGGCCGTCGATGTGATCCGCGTCAACGGAGAAAAACTGAACATCGTGCCTAAAGGGGTTTCAAAAGAAAGCGGACTTTCGATGGTCGCCGCTGATCTCGGGCTTTCAATGGAAGAGGTTGTGGCTATCGGCCATCAGGAAGATGATCTGCCGATGATCGAGCTGGCCGGTCTCGGCGTTGCGATGGGGAATGCCTCAAATGAATTAAAAAGAAAAGCGGATTGGGTGACAAGGTCAAATGATGAACAGGGAGTCGCCTATATGATTAAGGAATATTTCCGCATGCAGCACCGCAAAGGCTTTCTCGATAAGTTCCATATGAAACGGCCGTAATCAAGAGCCGCAGACGCGAAACGCCGGTCTGCGGCTTTTTCGCGGATTGATTTTAGCCTGTTCTTTCTGTACACTAAAGAAAGTTTTGAATCTGAAAAATAAGGTGATCACATTGCAAATAAAAATAGACGGCATCACGGATGACAGGCTGCATCGTCCGCTGCAAAACATCGCGAATTTATTTTTTGAAGAGTGTGTTCTTGCGTACGGCGAAACGGAGGAACCCTCTGATCTCGTCATCTCACTTGCCATTTCTCAAGATGCAGACAGCGTGTCGGTATCCGGAGAAATCAAAGGAACCGGCGAAAAGGAACATCACACGAAACCGCTTCTTGCCGGATGGAGCGAAAAAGAAGTATTTAAACAGGTGAAAAACACGCTGTCATATGTCTACTTAAATCTTCTTCAATCGCATACGGGCATGACACAAAAATGGGGAATCTTAACCGGCATCAGGCCTACTAAACTTCTTCATAAAAAGCTGCAGAGCGGCCTGACAAAAGAAGAGGCGCATGCCGATCTGAAAAAAGATTATTTGATCCATGATGAAAAAATCAATCTGATGCAGGAGATTGTCGACCGCCAGCTCGCTGCGGTTCCCGATCTGTACCGCGTCAAAGATGAAGTCAGCATATATATCGGCATCCCGTTCTGCCCGACGAAATGCGCCTACTGCACGTTTCCGGCTTATGCCATTCAAGGACAGGCGGGAAGAGTCGGCTCCTTTTTATGGGGGCTTCACTATGAAATGCAGAAAATCGGAGAATGGCTGAAGCGGCATGATATCAAAGTGACGACCATTTATTTCGGCGGCGGCACGCCGACAAGCATTACCGCTGAGGAAATGGATCTTTTATATGAAGAAATGGTCCGCTCTTTCCCGGATGTCGCGAATATCAGGGAGATTACCGTTGAAGCGGGCCGACCCGACACGATTACGGAGGAAAAGCTGGCCGTTTTAAATAAGTATAAGATTGACAGAATCAGCATCAACCCGCAATCTTATGAAAACGAAACGCTTAAGGCCATCGGCAGACATCATACAGTTGAAGAAACCATCGAAAAATACCATCTTTCCCGCAAACACGGCATGAACAACATCAACATGGACCTGATCATCGGCCTGCCGGGAGAAGGGACGGCTGAGTTCAGGCACAGTCTTGAGGAAACGGAAAAGCTGATGCCTGAATCTTTGACCGTTCATACGCTTTCTTTTAAACGGGCGTCAGAAATGACGAGAAACAAGCATAAGTATAAAGTTGCCGACAGACAGGAAGTGTCCCGCATGATGGATGACGCCGTCCGCTGGACAAAAGAGCACGGCTATACGCCGTACTACTTGTACCGGCAGAAAAACATTCTCGGAAACCTTGAAAATGTCGGATACTCCTTCCCTGGTCAGGAAAGCATCTACAACATTATGATTATGGAAGAAGTGCAGACGATTATCGGTATCGGCTGCGGCGCGGCAAGCAAATTCATTCATCCGGAAACCGGAAAAATCACGCACTTCGCCAATCCGAAAGATCCGAAATCATATAATGACCGATTCGAGCATTATACAGAAGAGAAAATCAAATACTTAGATGAGATGTTCGTCAAATCTGCATTATAATATCAAAAACGGCACGGAATCAGCGTGCCGTTTTTTTTATGTTTAACCGTCTTTAAAAACGGGAAAAGACTATCAGACTGTTATTCGCAAGAGGTGCATAATATGTATGATGTCATAGGAGCGGGAATCGGGCCGTTTAATTTAGGGCTTGCCGCATTGTTAGAGGATATACCCGGAACAGACGCTCTTTTTTTCGATAAAAAGAAAGAATTTGCGTGGCATCCGGGCCTGTTAATTAAAGGAACGGATTTACAGGTGGCGTTTCTGGCGGACCTGGTCACGCTCGCCGATCCGAAAAGCCGCTACACGTTTTTAAACTTTCTCCATGAACATGACCGGCTGTACCGGTTTTATACGTTTAATGAATTTGATATTCCGAGACGGGAATTTAACGACTATTTGAGCTGGACGGCTTCAGAAATCAAATCATGCCGTTTCGGCTCAGAGGTAATCGGCGTGAAAAATGCCGGCGGACATTATGACGTCAGCGTCAAGAACATTGAGGACGGAAGCATCAGTGTCTATCAAACGAAGCATTTCGTCATGGGGACGGGGTCTGAACCGCTTATTCCCGCAGAGATTGCTGCCGAAGCGCGTCAGGACACGATGGTCAGCACGGAATATTTGTTTCGGAAAGACGAGCTCGCCGGCGCCGAATCAATTACAGTGGTCGGCTCCGGACAGAGCGCCGCGGAGATCTTTTCTGACTTATTGCACGATGAAAAATACCGCCGCAGCCGGCTGCAATGGGTGACACGCTCCGCCGGATTCCGAGAATTAGAAACCGCCAAGCTCGGGCAGGAAATGTTTACACCTGATTATGTGGAATATTTTAACCGCCTGCCTTTTAAAGAACGGCTGAACACACTTCCTGAGCTGGACGGACTGCGCCACGGCATTGATTCTGACACACTTGCCGCCATTTACGATGCCCTGTATCACAGATCGATCAGCGGAGGTTCGCCTGACGTGTATATTCAGCCGATGGCGGAGCTTGAAAAAATTGAAAAGCAAAACGGGCGCTGCGTACTGAGCTTTCATCAATGGCAGATGGATGAAACCTTTACGGCCGATTCAGAAAAAGTGATATTGGCGACCGGTTTTAAACCTCATATTCCGGAATGGTTTACGGCAATTGCCCCCGATATCGAATGGGAGGATGAGAAACGGTTTAAAGTGACGGCCGATTCCCGTCTTGTCTTTAAGGACGACAGGCGGCATCATTTTTTCACATTAACGAATCTTGATCATGCTCACGGAACGGGCGCTACGAATTTGAAGCTGTCTGTTTACAGAAATCAAAAAATCATCAATACCATTCTGGGAAAAGAGCATTTCTCCATTAATAAAAAAACGGCTTTTCAGCAATTTCTTCCCGCTCAAAAAAACTGACCCCTTATGAAGAGGTCAGTTTTTTTATGATTTCTGCGGCTTCTTTTCAGGCGTCTTCCATTTGAACACGCTGTTCAACAGGAGATATATCCGCTTCGATTCTTTCGTGAGCAAAGGGCCGAAGATGGCCAGTATCAAAACATATAAGGCGGCGAAAGGTTTAAGTGAAGCGGACAGGCCGCCGGCGATGCCGAGATTTGCGACGATAATGGAGAATTCGCCGCGTGACACAATGGTCAGCCCGATATTAGACGATGCTTTATGAGAAAGCCCCGCCCGGCGCCCGGCGATCATGCCGGCGATAAAGTTTCCGGCAATCGTCAGCAGAACGGCGCCAAGGGCAAGCCATACCGCATCTCCGAGTGAAAACGGATCAATGCTGAGACCGAAGCTGAAGAAAAACATGGCCCCGAAAAAGTCACGGAACGGCACGACAAGATGCTCAATCCTGTCAGAATGGGCCGTCTCCGAAAACACGAGTCCGAGCAATAGCGCGCCGATCGCTTCAGCGACATGAATCGTTTCGGAAAAGCCGGCAATGAAAAAGAGCGCGGCGAAAATGACGATGACAAATACCTCGTTTGAACGGATATCAAGCAGCTTGTTCAGCAGAGGCGGCAATTTTCGGGCGGCAATGAAAAACAGCAGCATATATCCGAAAGCGATCACGATTGACATCAGCGCGCCTCCGACAGACGTCGCGTCTCCCAGAACAAGCCCGGAAACGACCGATAAGTAAACCGCCAGAAAGATATCCTCAAACATAATGATGCCGAGAATCAGCTCCGTTTCCGGATTGGCCGTGCGCTTTAAGTCGACAAGCACCTTTGCGACAATGGCGCTTGATGATATCGTGATGACGCCCGCCAATACAAGCACTTCCAAAAAGGAAAAGCCCGTGATAAAGCCGTAGATCAGCCCTAAACTGAAATTAATCAGAATATAAATCGTTCCGCCGGCGGCGATTGAACGTCCGGATTTGACTAATTTTCCGACCGAGAATTCAAGCCCGAGGTAAAAGAGGAGGAACAGGACGCCCATCCGTCCAAAAAATTCAATCACTTCCCGGCTTTCGATAAACGTCAGGTCAATGATGCCCGCTTGGGGCGCGTGCGGCCCGACAAGCATTCCTAAAATGATCAGGAAGGGGATGATCGAGAATTTAATTTTATTGGCGATGACACTCGCAATGGCTACAAGAACTAACGCCGTACCGACTTCAAATACGAGATGGTCCATAAACAGATCACACTCCGTCTCTGGAGAGGAAGTCTTGGATCAGCTTTTTCAGATGCTTTCTTTCACCTGAGAGGACGAGTGTATCGTTTGCTTCAAGGAGCGAATCAGCGCCCGGGTTTAAAAGCTTTTTCCGGTTATGCTTAATGATGGCGATGACCGTCACGTCATAGTTCTGCCGCACATCCAGTTCGCCGAGCGTCCGCCCTGCCGCTTTTGCCCCTTTTTCAACTTTAAACCATTCGATAATCAGATCGTTGAACGCCATTTCAATCGATTCAAGCGCCTGCGGTTTATACACCATACCGCCGATAATCGCGGCAATCTGTCTTGCTTCCGCATCATCAAGTGAAATGCTTGCCAGAAGCTCATCAGGGTCGCGGTCATCAAATCTGTAAATTTCCCGCCTGCCGTCATCATGAATGATGATCGTCATTTTTTCATGATTTCTCGTTTCGATTTCGAATTTTTTCCCGATACCGGGCAGATCGTTTTCTTTAATATTCATAAAAAATCCCTCCGGAATATACTGTTTTTACATCGTAAATACAGATTGGCAATGAGAAATGGTCTGATGCCGGAGGTAATTTGACTGGTATTGTATCGGAATGGCGCATGTCCTTTCCATTGTGGAATCAATGAATTGATCAAGAGGTTTGACAGATAACAGGGAGATCATCCGGGATAACGCACCGTATCCTTTTGACAGGCCTTGCGGAGCGGTTTTGGTTTGAACCGGCGTCTTTGCCGATTCCGTTTCCTGCGGGTAAACCGAAATTTGTACATGGCTGTCTGTTTCTGTCACCAATTGGGAAGGAAGAGCGACATCCGAAGGGGGGAACAGCACCATAAAAAAGCTCAGTAACAAGCTGAGTATCACATATTTCATTATCGGCGTTTTTCCCCCTTTTGTTTTGTATATCAATTTCACTATATAAAAATGTATGTTCAGTTTCAAATGATATGCATTTTTCGGTATCTATTGACCTTGAAAAATAAAGGAGTTTCGCTTCGGCGGAAGGAATATATCATTTGAACAAAATATGTAAGCGGATACAAGGAGGGTGTAAACATGCAGTATATTCGTTATGAAGAAAAGGGAAAGATCGCAGAGATTGTGCTGAACCGGCCTGACAGTTACAACGCGCTGAATGAACAAATGCTCCGGGAATTGGAAAATGCATGCGTGATGGCCGCCGACAGCGAAGCGCTTATCGTCCTCTTGCGGGGGGAAGGCCGGGGATTTTCTGCGGGCGGTGATATCCAGATGATGACGTCTGATCATGATTCAGGAGAATATGAACGGCTCATGAAAATGATCGAATCCATTACGCTGACGCTCTATGATATGAAAAAAATTGTGATAGCCGCCATCCACGGAGCCGCGGCGGGGCTCGGGCTGAGTTTCGCGCTGTGCGCCGATGTGGTGCTCGCTGAAGAAAACGCCCGCCTCGCGATGAATTTCATCGGCATCGGATTGGTTCCCGATGGAGGAGGCCATTATTTATTAATGAGACGCGTCGGTGAGATCGAAGCGAAAAAACTGATTTGGAGCGGTGAAAAATTGCCGGCTGAAAAAGCGGTGCGGCTCAAGCTTGCCGACGGGCTGTTCAGCGGCGGCCCTGCGGAGGGGGCGCAACCGTATATCGACCGATTGCTGCATGCGCCGCTGTCAGCGATGATTGAAACGAAGGCTATTTATCAGAGCCTCCATATCAGCCGGTTAAAAGACGTTTTGTCTCTTGAACGAAAGGCCCAGGAAAATATGAGAAAAACGGATGATCATAAAGAGGGCATCCGCGCCTTTTTAGAAAAACGGACGCCGCAATTTAACCGGTAACATACAGAAGCCGGAAAGCTTCTGTTATCTGTGGAATAAAATCAGCTTTCCGGCTTCATTTACCAAGCGGTGAGTACTGTTCTCAAGCTTTTTTTCCTTTAACAAAGCCTCTCCGGCGGCCTTCGCCTCCGCCTCATTATCCGCTTCGATCCGTTCATCCAGCAGCGTTTCTCCCGACGCATGGAATGCGGTCAATACATATTGTCCCATCATGTCACCCCCTTTATAGAATGATATTCTGATAAAGAATTTAAAATCCTCCATTAATTTTTACCCATTATTAGTATATAATGGGTCAAGGAAGGAGTTGGATTCGTGCTTACAATTGAAAACGTAACGAAAACATTCGGCAGCTTTACCGCTGTTGACAATTTGAACCTGCAAATACCTGAAAGGGAAATGTTCGGG
Organism: Bacillus sp. EB106-06-01-XG163; assembly: GCF_058791615.1. Classification (NCBI taxonomy): domain Bacteria; kingdom Bacillati; phylum Bacillota; class Bacilli; order Caryophanales; family Bacillaceae; genus Bacillus; species Bacillus sp. EB106-06-01-XG163. The sequence goes on along the minus strand of NZ_JBYTDS010000014.1, from coordinate 7,731 downwards.
CTGCTCGGCGCAAACGGCGCGGGAAAAACGACGACCTTTCGGATGATTTTAGGTCTTTTAAGCCTGACTGACGGGCATATCACCTGGAAAGGGAAGCCGGTCAATTATTCCATCAGTGAAAAAATCGGCTATCTCCCGGAAGAGCGGGGGCTGTATCCGAAAGTGAAGGTGAGTGACCAGCTTGTCTATCTGGCGAGATTAAAAGGAATGAGCAAAAAAGAGGCGGAAAAAGAGCTCATGACATGGCTCGAGCGGTTCGGCATTACAGATTACAAGAATAAGAAAGTAGAAGAGCTGTCAAAAGGAAACCAGCAGAAAATCCAGTTCATTTCGGCCGTCCTGCATAAGCCTGAACTGCTGATTCTCGATGAACCTTTCAGCGGTCTTGATCCGGTGAATGTCGAGCTGCTGAAAGAAGCGGTCATTTCTTTGAAAAACAGCGGCGTTTCCATCGTTTTTTCAAGCCACCGAATGGAGCATGTGGAAGAGCTTTGTGAGAATTTGTGCATTCTCCAGAAGGGAAAACCCGTCGTTCAAGGCAATCTGAAAGACATTAAGCGGTCTTTCGGCAAAAAAAATGTCACCGTTCATTCAGATGATGACCTCAGCTTTTTAAAAACGCATGAAGGCGTCGTGAAATGGAAGGAAACAAATGACGGAATCAGACTGCAGGTCGCGAATGAACCGGTTTCTCAGGATATTTTCCGGGCGCTGCAAGGGAAAGGTTTTATACGGAAGTTCGAATTGGAAGAGCCGTCACTGCATGATATTTTTATAGAAAAGGTGGGGGCCGTATATGAATAAATTTTGGATTATGCTGTTTCATACATATAAAAACAAAATCGCGACAAAGTCATTCATTATTTCGACCGCCATTACCGTTTTATTAGTATTAGCGGTGACCAACCTGCAATCGATTATATCCGTGTTTCAATCGGATGACGGCAAGCAGCAAATCGCGGTGATTGATGAAACGGGCGGGCTGTACCCGGCGTTTGCAAAACAGCTTAAAGCGGCGGATACAGACAATGATCTGCAGGCAATGGAGACGAAGGAGTCCGAAAAAGATGCCGTAAAGCGTGTCAAAGACGGTGAATGGGACGGACTGTTTATCATCAGACAAGATCAAAAAGGAACGATAACAGGAGCATACAAGGCGCTGACCATTTCCGATGAATCAGCGTATAAACTGCTCAAGCAGGCTTTAACCCAGACAAAAACCGCTGTTGAAACCGCCAAGCTCGGCATTTCGGCAGAAAAAGTCAGCAGCCTCTACACTCCGCCGGAAGTCAGCAAAGACGCGCTGGAAAAAGGGGCGAAATCCGAGGAAGAGCTCGGTCAGGTAATGGGGCTTGTATACATCATGCTGTTTGTCATCTACTTCTCAGTTATCATGTACGCAAGCATGATTGCGATGGAAGTGGCGACGGAAAAATCGTCCCGCGTCATGGAAATTTTAATTTCAAGCATGCCGCCGATTCAGCAGATGTTTGCCAAACTGTTCGGTATCGCGCTCGTGGGGATCACACAGTTTGCGGTGCTGATTGCGGCTGGTTATCTCTCACTGAAGCTGAACCCTCAAAATGATGCGTCGTCGCCGATCAGTGCATTTCTCAATTTTACGGATGTTCCCGTCTCGACGATAGTCTATGCTGTCATTTTCTATTTGCTCGGCTATTTTCTTTACGCGACGCTTGCCGCGTTTCTCGGCAGTGTTGTCAGCCGGATAGAGGACGTACAGCAGACGATTCAGCCGATGGTTTTTTTAGTCGTGGCAGGTTTTATGATCGCCATGTTCGGCATCGGCAATCCTGACGCCGGTTTTATTACCGTTACATCTTACATTCCGTTTTTCACGCCGATGATTATGTTTTTACGCGTCGGGATGCTCGATATCCCGTTTTGGCAGGCTGCGGCCGGAATCACCCTGACACTGGTCACTATCGTGATCTTTGCAGCGGTCGGCGCGAAAATTTACAAAGGCGGCGTTTTGATTTACGGAAACGCCAGCGGATTCAAAGCGATCAAACAAGCGCTGCGCATCTCCAAAAAATAAGTGAAACAGCCCGGAACAGCCGGGCTGTTTTTTTATTTTACAGAACGTGCATTCGTATAAAAACGGTGCTAAAATAAGGGTAATTCAATTTGCAGAAAGGGGAGGGCGAGATGGCTGATCTGACGTTTATTCATGCCGCTGACCTGCATCTGGACAGCCCGTTTTACGGCATTTCGAATCTGCCTGAACCGGTATATGCGCGTATTAAAGAAAGCACATTTCACAGCGTCCGCCGACTGACGGACGGGGCACTCCGGGAGCAGGCAGATTTCGTGCTGCTTTCGGGGGATCTGTTTGACGAAGCCAACAGAAGTTTAAAAGCCCAGCTGTTTTTGAGAAAACAGTTTGCGAGATTACAGGAAGCGGATATCCAAGTGTTCGTCATATTCGGCAACCATGATCATTTGGGCGGTAAGTGGACGCCGATTGAATGGCCTGAAAATGTACATACATTCTCCTCAGATACACCGGAGGAAAAATCTTTCTTTAAAAACGGAGAGCTTGCGGCAAGCATATACGGATGCAGCTATCAGGAAAGAAGCGTAACGGTCAATCAGGCGGCCCGTTACCGGAAAATGACCGGTGCGCCTTATCATATCGGCATGCTCCACGGCATGTTATCAGGAGCGGAAGGGCATGACCCGTACTGCCCGTTTACGAAAGAAGACCTTGAAAAAAGCGGCATGGATTACTGGGCGCTCGGACACATTCATAAACGGCAGGTTCTGTCCGCCCAGCATCCCGCCGCCATTTACCCCGGGAATATTCAAGCCCGGCATTTAAAAGAAACCGGGCCTAAGGGATATTATCTCGTCCGGGCGGCAAACGGTGAGATGTCTTGGGAATTCAAAGAAGCGCATGATGTGTTATGGGAGGAAATTGATCTTGATATCTCCGGAGCTGAACATATGACTTCACTTCTGAAAGCCGCATCAGATACATTCTCCGGCTTGCGCGCGGCGGGCCGCCCGGCATGTGTCAGGCTGGTGCTTCGCGGCGCAGCGCCCCGCTTTTGGACGGAGGCGCCCGCAGGCATCGCGGAGGAGCTTCTTTCCGCTTTACAGGAGGAAGAGGCCGAAGAGGAATGTTTCGTCTGGCCGCTTGCGCTTGAGGATCGGACGGATGAAACAGAAACCGTGCCGCTCGATCCGTTTTTTAAAGGGCTCCTTCAGGACATAGAACAATGCGCGGATATGAGCGGTGTATTTGAAGCCCTTGAGCGTCATCCCGTATACCGGCGTCAGATGGCTTCATTTACAGATGAAGAGATACTGGATATTAAGCGGCAGGCTCAAGCCGTTTTAAGACGCCAGATGAAGGAGCTTCAGCGATGAAAATAACGGCGATGCATATTTACCAATACGGAAAATTTTCCGACCGAAGTTTTCAGCTGTCAGATTCTCCCGTGCAAGTGATCTACGGGTTAAATGAAGCGGGCAAAACGACATTGATGTCCTTTATCAAAAGCGTGCTGTTCGGTTTTCCGAAATCAAAAAAATACGAACCGAAAAACGGCGGTGTTTACGGCGGTACTGTGGAATTGAAGCATGGCGATCACGGCGCTGTCAAAATCGAACGGACAAAAGGCGCTGCCGAAAAAGTCAGAGTGTATACGGCTTCAGGCGAAATCAAGGACGGAGAATGGCTCAAACAGCTTCTCTCCGATACAGACCGGGCGCTGTACGAAGCGATCTATTCGTTCGATGTATTCGGACTGCAGGAGATTCAAGCTTTTAACCGGGACAAAATCGGCGAGTTTCTCCTGTATTCGAGCTTATTCGGGTCGGAAGCGGCGGCAAAGCTTGACGGGCGGCTGGCAAAAGAACTTGACAGGATGTATAAGCCGAACGGGCGGAACCCCCGCTTAAATCAGGAGTTGGATACATTAAAGCGGCTCAGCGCCCAGCTGAAACAGGCGGAAGCTGCGGAAGCGGGCTATCACAGCCTTCTGGAAGAGAAAAAAAGCGCCGGCGGCCGTTTGCAGGATGCCGAAGCACGATTGAAAGACATAACTGAAGAAATCAAAACAGTAAAATCGGCGATAGAAGCAAAGCCGCTCGCAGACAAAAAAACAGCCTTGGAAAGCGAACTTTCTTCTTATCCGGAAGCATTGAAGCAATTCCCGAAGGACGGAATGCATCAGCTTGAAAAATACGAATCGCATCTCCATCCGAAAGCGGCCCGTCTTGAGGGGCTTCGGGCAAAAGCGGCTGAACTCAGGCGGCAGGCTGATCTGCTCGCTCCAAATGAGGACTTGCTGCAAAAAGAGCGGCAGCTGCAGGAGCTTTCCGGCGAGCAGCATATGTACGAATCGCGCGGCGAACAGCTTGCCGCCATCCAATCACAGATCCGGCAGACATCTGCCCGCGTTTCGTCAGGATTGCAGCAGCTCGGAAGACATGAGGAAGACGGCATTCTTTCACTGAACACCGATTATGAATATGAATGGCGGCTGCAGGAAGCCGTGCAGAGCGCCGGACAGGCAAGAGAAAGAAAGACACAGCTTGATGCGATTTTCGAACAAGCGCGGCTGGAGCTGGAAGAAGCCGAACGAAAACATGCCTTGACGGCGGAAAACATTTTGGACCCCGCTGTCAGGAAAGAAAAAGAAGCCGCTTTACAATCATATAAGCAAACGGCTGATACAGAAGGAAACGAATGGCAGGCACATGTTCAGCATCTGGAAAAACAGCGCGCCAAACAAAAAAAGCTCTTTCTCGGTGCGGGCATTCTGTTCATTGCGATTTTCGCTATGTTAAAGGAATGGCTGCCCGCCGCCCTTTTTACCGGTGCTCTGCTGCTGTATATGCTGTCCGGCATGCAAAAACCGCTGCCGTCAGAAAGAGGAGGGCCCGGACACAAGAAAAAGAAGCCGGCGATCTCTAAAGAAGCGGCTGATCTTCTGCAGGAAGAGCTTTGGCGTGACGGCCGGCACCGGCAGCAGCTGATTGCGGATCAAGCCGTGCTTGAACAGAAAGAAGCGGCATATGAAAGAGTCATCCGCCAATATGAAGAATGGGAGGCCGAAATGGCGCCGTCTGAAAAACAGGCGGAACTTTTTATGAATGAACTGGGGTTTTCAGGAAGTCCTTCCCATCTTCTTGACGCATATCATGTGATGAAAGATGTCAAAAAAGAAATCCTTAACAAGCATGAGCTGACCATTGAAGCGGGCAGGCTGCAAAAGCTGCAAAGAGCATTTGAGGACCGGGTCAAAAAGCTGAGTCCTTCAGACGGAAGGGAGCTGTCCGTAAAAGAAAGACTGCACGTTTTGCTGGCGCAGGCGGAACGGACCCGTGAGGAAGCAAAACGAAAGCAGGCGCTCGAAATGGATCTGCTGCATGCACAAGAGCAAATGCGTGAATTAAACGAAGAAGTTCATTACTACGAACAGCAGGTCAAACAGCTTTTCATGGCGGCAGGCGCAAAAAACCGCGAACACTTTTGTGAACTCGCCAGGCTGACTGAAAGCCGCCGGGAAACAGAGCGGCAGTTGCGCGAAATCAAAACGCACTTGTCCGGCATAGGCGGAAAACAGCTGGAGCCGTACATGAGCCGCACAGTGTCCGAACTTGAACATACAGTCGTTCAGAAGGAAACAGAGAAAAAAACGCTTGAGGAAAAAAGCGCCCAGCTCCGTGAGCAAACCGCTTTATTAACGGTGAAGCAAGAGCAGCTGGAGTCCTCGGGGCTTGTATCCGATTTAAAACAGCAGACAGAAATGCAGAAGGAGCGCGTGAAAAAAACCGCTAAAGAGTGGGCCGCATTACAGACGGTCAGACACATTATAAGGGAAAAAATGGAGCGGCATAAAAAAGTGACGCTTCCCCGTCTGTTAGAAACCGCCGGTGCATTATACGGACCGCTTACGGACGGACGCTATCACAAATTGTATTTTTCCGAGGCTGATGATTCCATTATGGTCATGCGGAAAGACGGAACGGTGTTTTCTGCAGGCGAACTGTCACAGGCGGCATGCGAGCAGCTTTATGCGGCGATTCGTTTTGCCCTTGCGTCAGAGAGGGAATCTGCGGTATCACTGCCGTTTTTACTTGATGACAGTTTTGTCCATTTTGACAGGCAGCGGCTGCAGCGGCTGTTTGATGTGCTGAATCAGCTTTCAGAAGGCGGGCGGCAGATACTTTATTTCACCTGCCATGAGCATGTCAGCCGGTCTTTTCACAGCGGACAAGTCATGCGCCTCCTGTCATAAAAGAGTTTATTTTCAAAAAAGAGGTATGTGCTATACTGGTATTATGTAAGATATGGAGGGAGCTTTTAATAGAATGGCAAAAGGTATTATGCTGCACGAGGTCGGCGAGCAGGTCGATCAATACTTTCTGATTAAATCTTCGACTAAGGGAATCGCAAGCAACGGAAAACCATTCCTGACGTTAATGCTGCAGGACCAATCGGGAGATATCGAAGCGAAGCTGTGGGATGCCAAGCCGACTGATGAAGTAACGTACGCGGCGCAGACGATCGTGAAGGTGATCGGAGATGTCCATCACTATCGCGGACGAAACCAGCTTAAGCTGAGAAACATCCGGCCGGCCGGCGAGAACGAAAATGTCAGCATTGATGATTTTCTGGAAACGGCGCCGATTCCGAAAAACGAAATGATGGAAACCGTCACTCAATACATTTTTGAAATGAAAAATCCAAACATCCAGCGGATCACAAGACATCTGGTCAAAAAATATGCGGCTGAGTTTATGGATTACCCGGCGGCGGCTAAAAACCACCATGAGTTCGTTTCGGGGCTTGCGTATCATGTAGTGTCCATGCTGAACCTGGCAAAAGCGATAGCCGATCTGTATCCGTCTCTTGACCGGGATTTACTGTATGCCGGAGTCATTCTGCATGATCTCGGCAAAGTAAAAGAGCTTTCAGGCCCCGTCTCCACAACGTACACCGTGGAAGGGAATCTGCTCGGACACATTTCGATCATGGTGACAGAGCTTTCAAAAGCAGCCGAAGAGCTTCAGATTGACGCTGAAGAAGTGCTGATTCTGAAGCATTTGATTTTAAGCCATCACGGAAAAGCGGAATGGGGAAGCCCGAAACCGCCGATGGTGAAGGAAGCGGAAATTCTTCACTACATTGACAATCTGGATGCAAAAATGATCATGATGGACAGAGCGCTGGAACGGGTGAAGCCGGGCGAATACACAGAGCGTGTATTTGCGCTTGAAAACCGTTCTTTCTACAAACCGACTTTCCATCAATAAGATAAAAAGGCCGATTCTCTATGATCGGTCTTTTTTACGTTCAGCTCTCATAACTTGTCTTTATCAAGCATAGCTTAGAATAAAGACTCTGGGTAAAAAAGGGAGGAAACCGACGTGCTATTTTTTCCTTGGTGGGTATACCTTTGCATTATCGGAATTATTTTCAGCGCTTATAAGCTTTTCACAACAGCTAAAGAAGAGGAAAAGCTTGACCAGTCGTTTATTGAAAAAGAAGGAAGGGTGTATATTGAACGGATGGAACAGGAACGCGAGCGCCGTATGGCGGCGCCCGCAAGTGAAAACGGGGATGCGGAAGAAAACTCCAATCATTCCATCGCATAAAAAAACTGTGCGGCTCGCCGAGAGCCGGGACTGACCCCATAAGATGAGACAAATAAAAACACCTTCAAGTTTGAATACGGATGATTGTTATCCGAAATTAGA
>NZ_JBYTDS010000013.1:13876-122026 GCF_058791615.1 Bacillus sp. EB106-06-01-XG163 | reverse complement strand
CGCACATCGCTGTGCGATTTATTTAAAACTTTGAATTAACAGGTACGTTTTGTCTTGTTTAGTTTTCAAAGATCATTTCAACCTCATCTCGAGGCGACTTTTTCAGTATAACATTTCAGCGAGTTGCTGTCAAATGTTTTTTTGTTTTTATTTCTCCGCCGCTGTGAGCTTTTTGTTGAAGCGCATCAGCGACGTTTAATAATATACCATGCCTATGATTCAGCGTCAACACTTTTTTTGAAAGAATATCCTCGATGATATACTTCCTGCCCTTTGGTCTCTATTTGAGATACTTCAACAAAGCCTTTTTCCGTCAGGTAATCAAGCATGACACCAAGATCTTGGGTGAAGTGCACCAGTTCAGGGTGCTGAAGCAATTCTCCAAACTGCCACATTTCTTTTTCTTTCATCACTTGAAAAAGGTGCGCAGAACCGATTTCAGCTTTTGAATGGATGAGAAAATCATTTGCTAAGAATAATAATTCGAGTCTTTTCTCCAAACTTTCGTGACTCTCGACAAGTTCGGAATATAGCTTATATACCTGCGGCTCAATGTGACGGACCTGGTTCCAGACTGTCGTTTCGGGATAAAACCCCCGGTCAATCACTTCTATGCGGGCCAAGTGGTGAAGAGCATGCACTACCGCATAATAAGCATCCAGAAAATGATCAGCTTCAAAAAACGCTTTTCCTTCTACAAATCTTCTGATCAGCTTGCCGTATTCCATTCCGATCTTTAATTTCCGCTCGGCGAAAGGAAAAGTGCTGAGCCGGTCATTGAGTTCAGATATATATTCATTGCGGTCAAACAGCACTTTGCCGTTGATGATCCAATCTATGACTCTTCTATTGGTCCCAAGCAGAATCCATTCCTGAAGCAGAGCATCCGTTACAATATGTAAAGAAGCGGTTTTTTGTTCGAATTCATAATGCTTTATAAAAAGAGGTTCATCAGTCTGTTTGACAATGACAAGCATGACCGCATCAAAGTTATCCGTGATGGATGATGCTTTACTCCTTCTCTCAATCATAAGGACGGCCAGCGTATCGGGATGACTTGCTCTTTCTTGGTAAATTGGACGGAGAAGATTGTCCATTACGATTCCTCCAATGCGATTGTTTCACTAGCTATTGTTTCTACATTTCTATGATAAAACATGAAAGTCCTTTTTTCTAAACACATTGCACTATTATAACAAATTTCCTTTCAGGTGCCATATTTATTCTTCCCTTTTCTTACGAAAACATGAAGAATATGCCATCTGTTTTGTGCTATAGTTAAACGAGAGGGGGATGGACATGGCGAAATACTCAAGCAAAATTAATAAGATCAGAACGTTTGCGTTAAGTTTGGTTTTCGTTGGGTTTATCATTATGTACATCGGGCTGTTCTTTAAGCAGTCTGTTTTGCTTGCCAGCTTGTTTATGATTCTCGGCCTGCTGTCGATCGGGCTCAGCACCGCCGTTTATTTTTGGATCGGTATGCTGTCCACAAAAGCGGTCCGGGTGATGTGCCCCGCTTGCGAGAAAGAAACGAAGATTCTGGGCAGAGTGGATATGTGCATGCATTGCAGAGAGCCGCTTACATTGGATAAAGGATTGGAAGGCAAAGCGTTCGATGAGTCTTATAACAGAAAAAACAGTGTAAAATAAACGAAGCTGACCGTATCAAAGCGGTCAGCTTCGTTTAGTGGTTTTCTTTTTTGGAACATTCTTGGCAGACGCCGTAAATCTCCAAACGGTGGTGGCTTACCTTAAACCCCGTGACGTGAGCCGCAAGCTGTTCCACTTCGTCAAGCCCGGGATAATGGAAGTCTACGATTTTTCCGCAGCTTTCACAAATGGCGTGATAATGGTCAGAGGTGACAAAGTCAAATCTGCTGGACGCATCTCCGTACGTCAGTTCCTTTACAAGCCCCGCTTCCCGGAATACACGCAAATTGTTATACACTGTCGCAACACTCATATTAGGGAATTTCCCTTCCAAGGCTTTATATATATCGTCCGCTGTCGGATGTGCCATAGAATCCACGAGATATTCCAGAATGGCATGACGTTGAGGAGTAATCCGGACTCCCGTATCCTTCAACGTGTCTAAGGCTTCTTTTAATTCATGTGCAGCCATCCGTCATGCACCTCTCTTCTAAAAAAGATTCTTACTTTATAATGTTTATAATTAGTGTACATCTTTTTCCGGTCTCCTGTCAAATGTAATCTGAAGAAAACCCCGTGAGTTCAGCATTTGTCCATTAATTAGACGCAATTTGTTCCAATTCTCGAAGCGCCTCGGCAACGTGATCTTTCACTTTTACCTTTCTCCACTCCTTCACAAGACGGCCTTCTTTATCTAACAAAAAAGTGGATCGCTCGATACCCATATATTCTTTCCCAAAATTCTTTTTCAGCTTCCACACATCAAAAGCTTCCGCCAATTTGTGCTCATCATCAACGAGGAGCTGGAAAGGAAGATCGTGTTTTTGCTTAAATTTTTCATGTTTATCACGGCTGTCAGGGCTTACTCCGATAATAACCGCATCAAGTCCCGCGAAACTTTCGTGCTGATCACGGAAATCACATGCTTCCGTCGTGCATCCGGGTGTCATGTCTTTCGGATAAAAATAGAGAACGACGTACTTCCCTTTAAAATCCGTCAATGCTACTTCTTCCCCGCTGTCATTCACTAATTTCATATCCGGTGCTGTTTGTCCGATTTCAATCGTCATTTCTTATACCTCCGGGTTTTTTATTAAGCGTATCCAATTCACGTTAAGATTACAACCGTTATCCTTCCGCTCTTTTCTGGAAGCATGAACCGTTGTGCTCGCAATGAAGCATGCTACAATAGAACATGATGTAAGGAGATATTAGGAGGGTCATTTTTTGTATACAAAATCAGTTGAACTTCATAAGGAAGCGTTAGAGCATATCGTCGGAGGCGTGAACAGCCCGTCCAGATCCTATAAAGCGGTAGGCGGCGGTTCACCCGTTGCGATGGAAAAAGCGAACGGCGCTTATTTCTGGGATGTAGACGGGAATCAGTATATCGATTATTTAGCGGCTTACGGCCCGATTATTACCGGACATGCCCATCCGCATATTACTGAAGCGATTAAAACAGCGGCTGAAAACGGCGTGCTGTACGGGACGCCGACCAAACATGAGGTCACTTTCGCCAAAATGCTGAAGGAGGCCATTCCTTCACTTGATAAAGTACGATTCGTAAACTCAGGCACTGAAGCGGTAATGACAACGATCCGGGTTGCACGCGCTTATACAGGCCGGACAAAAATCATTAAATTCGCCGGCTGCTATCACGGCCATTCTGATCTTGTACTTGTCGCTGCGGGTTCCGGTCCGTCTACGCTCGGCACTCCTGATTCCGCCGGCGTGCCGAAAAGCATCGCCAATGAGGTGATTACCGTTCCTTTCAATGATATTGAAAGCTACAAAGCCGCGCTGGATAAATGGGGTTCGGAAATTGCAGCGGTTCTCGTCGAGCCGATCGTCGGCAACTTCGGCATCGTTGAACCTGAAGAAGGATTTTTAGAACAGGTAAATGAATTGACCCATAAAGCGGGCGCGCTCGTCATTTATGATGAAGTGATCACGGCGTTCCGTTTTATGTACGGAGGCGCGCAGGATCTTCTTCAAGTGAAGCCTGATTTAACGGCGCTCGGTAAAATTATCGGGGGCGGCTTGCCGATCGGCGCTTACGGAGGCAAAAAAGAGATCATGGAGCAGGTTGCTCCGCTCGGCCCAGCATATCAAGCCGGCACGATGGCCGGAAACCCGGCATCTATCCTATCAGGCATCGCCTGCCTGGAAGTGCTGAAGGAAGAAGGCGTTTATGAGCGGCTTGATGAGCTCGGCGCCAGACTTGAGCAAGGCATTCTCGCCCATGCGGAGACACACGGCATTACCATCACCGTCAACCGTTTAAAAGGCGCGCTCACGGTTTACTTCACTGATGAAAAGATCGTCAATTACGAGCAGGCGGAAAATACGGACGGAGAAGCATTCGCCAAGTTCTTCAAGCTGATGCTTGAGCGCGGCATCAATCTCGCTCCATCGAAGTATGAAGCTTGGTTTATCACAACCGCACATACTGAAGAGGATATCGACGCCACTTTACAAGCCGTTGAAGATGCGTTCAGACATATGAAAAAATAACTGCTGAAACAAGCGGGAGCCCAGGGCTTCCGCTTTTTCTTTTTGTCCGATTTGTGAGATAATGGTTTTTTCAAAAAAAGACCTTGAATAATTGGTATGATCCCTGTATATTACTTTATTGTTTAGCAAATCAGCCGACAGGGAAATGTAAGTGTCAGCCGTTCGTTCGGCACATAATTTATTAGAGAAAGGAATGCACGCACAAACCAATGAAACTTGGTGCCCGCATTTTTAAAACAGGGATTGCGATTACGCTCGCGCTCTACTTAGCATCATGGATCGGACTTCCGTCGCCGATCTTTGCCGGGATTGCAGCTATATTTGCCATACAGCCCTCTATTTACAGGTCTTTTCTTATCATTATTGATCAGGTTCAGGCAAATATCATCGGCGCTGTCATCGCTACGGCATTCGGACTGATTTTCGGACCGAGTCCGATTATGATCGGATTGACCGCAGTGATTGTCATCACGATCATGTTAAAACTGAAAATTGAACACACCATTTCGATTGCGCTCGTGACGGTTATCGCAATTTTAGAAACACCGGGAAACAGCTTCCTGACGTTCGCTCTGATACGAACAAGCACCGTTATTTTAGGCGTGCTGTCTTCTTTTATTGTGAACCTTGTGTTTCTTCCGCCGAAATACGAAACGAAGCTGACTCATCATACGGTTGAATATACCGATGAGATCATGAAATGGATCAGGCTGACGATGCGTCAGTCCACGGAACACTCGATATTGAAAGAGGATATTGAGAAGCTGAAGGAAAAGATGATGAAGCTTGATCATACGTACCTTCTTTATAAAGAGGAGAGAAGCTACTTTAAGAAAACGACGTATGTAAAGTCGCGCAAGCTTGTATTGTTCAGACAGGCGATTATTACGGCGAATCGGGCGCTTGATACGCTGAAAAAGCTGCACCGCTATGAAAACGAGATTTATCATATGCCGGAGGAATTTCAGGAGACGCTGACAGAAGAAATTGATTATCTGCTTCATTGGCATGAAAGGATTCTGATGCGGACGGTCGGCAAGATCAAACCGCATGATGACGATGCTGAAGAAAGCATAAGATATAAACAGCTTTTGACGAAGTCTTTCTTGAAAAATCAGCAGAACTGCGAGGATGAACTGCTTGATTACAATATGCTCAGCATTATGGCTGCGGTTGCGGAATACCGCGAGCAGCTGGAGCATCTCGATACATTAATTACGAGTTTTCAGACATACCACCCGAAAGACAGCGAATTAGAAACAGACGATGATGAGTAACCCGGTGCTCTAGATAACCGGGTTTTTTTGCATTTTAAAAAAACGTATGCCGCCCATTCGGACGGCATACGTTTTTGTATCAGTTCAAATTCTGAATCGTAAATAAGTGTCTGTACTGACCGCCTTGGGCCATTAATTCCTCGTGCGTGCCGGTTTCGACGACGGCGCCGTTTTCCATGACGACAATTTTATCCGCGTGCGTAATCGTGGACAGCCTGTGGGCGACGATAAATGTCGTCCGGTTTTTCGCAAGCTTTTCCATCGCTTCCTGAATGTAGTGTTCACTTTCCAGATCAAGAGCCGATGTCGCTTCATCCAAGATTAACAGCGGCGGATTTTTTAAGAATACACGCGCGATGGAAATCCGCTGTTTCTGCCCGCCTGACAATTTGACGCCCCGTTCGCCGACTTTGGTTTCATAGCCTTCGGGGAAATTCATAATAAATTCATGGGCATTTGCCGCTTTCGCAGCCGCAACCACCTCATCCAGAGACGCTCCCGGTTTACCGATGGCGATATTTTCACGAATCGTCTCACTGAACAGAAACGTATCCTGAAGCACCATTCCGACTTGATTGCGGAGGCTTCTCGCTTCATAATCGCGAATATCTGTGCCGTCAATCAGCAGGCTGCCGCCGGATACATCATAAAAACGCGGTATGAGGCTGACAAGCGTCGATTTACCGCCGCCGCTCATCCCGACGAGCGCGACGGTTTCCCCTTTTGTCACCTTTAAGGAAACGTCCTGCAAAATCGTTTCTTTTCCTTCCTCATAACGGAACGAGACATTTCGGAATTCAACTTCGCCCTTAATGCCGTCAGCTTTTACTGCATTCGGTTTATCAGTCAGTTCATACGGCTCGTCGATAAATTCAAATATGCGGTCCATTGAAGCGATCGACTGGGTCAGCGTCGTCGATGAGTTGATCAATCTTCTGACCGGATTGTACATTCTGTCAATATAGCCGACGAACGCAACCATCGTCCCTACCGTCAGCGGACCGTTTATGACAAAATAACCCGCAAATGCGATAACGAGCAGCGGCGCCAAATCCGTAATGGTATTCACGACTGCAAACGTTTTTGCGTTCCAATTCGTATGACGGATCGCTCTGTCCAGAAAATGTCCGTTTTTTTCATCAAAATTGGCTTGTTCATAATCTTCAATGGCAAAACTTCTGATGACGGGCATCCCCTGAACTCGTTCGTGCAAATGTCCCTGAACTTGGGCGAGTGCCTGAGAACGCTCACGTGTCAGTTTTCGGAGGCGGCCGTAAAAGTATTTCACTGAAATTCCGTATAACGGAAACAAAATGACAGATATCAATGTCAACTTAACATCGAGTGTAAACATAATGCAGATGACGATCAGCACCGTCATCATATCAAGCCAGATATTCATCAGTCCCGTTATGACAAAGTCTTTTGTCTGTTCGACATCATTTATCACCCGGGAAATGACTTCGCCCGTTCTCGTGTTGGCATAAAACCTCAGGCTCAATTTTTGAATATGATCAAACAATACCCCCCTGATATCATAGAGCACCCGGCTGCCCGTCCATTGCGCGAAGTATTGCCGATAGTACTCTACCGGGGGACGCAGAATTAAAAACAGCACGAACATGATGCCCATTATCGTGAATAGCGATGATGTTTTAGCGCTTGCCGTTCCGCTCCCTTGAATAATGTCATCGACCACGTATTTTAACAGCAGCGGGAGAGCCAGCGGGATGGAGAATTTTATGATGCCGATTAACACTGTGATAAAAATTTGTTTTTTATAGGGCTTTACAAATTGCATATAGCGTCTGATTACGCCCACACTTTATCCCCCTCTCTCTTTAAGGCGTGTGAGCCCATGTGAAAAACCTGTTGACACCCCAACAGGTTTTTTATTGTATTCTTTATTTTGTATAGCGCAGATACCGTTCATACCACATATCAACAAATTCCGGAGCAAACGGTCCTTTCCGCTGATGAATCCAGTGCAGCAGCGTATTCAGATACTCCTTCAGAATGCTGTCGATCTCTTTAGGGTAATTCATTGATTTGCGGTGGTCATCGTATTCATCCTCGTCAAGAATGTTATACGTCATATCCGGAAACACCTTGACATCCAAATCGTAATCAATATATTTGATGGCCTCTCCGTCATAAGCGAACGGCGAGCTGATGTTGCAATAATAGTGTACCCCGTCATCTCTCAGCATTCCGATGACGTTAAACCACTGACGGGCATGAAAGTAGCAGATCGCCGGTTCTCTCGTCACCCACGTCCGTCCGTCGGATTCCGTCACCATTGTCCGGTCGTTGGCTCCGATGATACACAATTCCGTACTTTTTAAAATCGTCGTTTCATTCCAAATTCGATGAAGCAGCCCGTTATGCTTATAGCTGTGAATTTGAATGGTTTCTCCTTCCTTGGGATATCCCATATTTCTCCCCTACTTTCTGTAAAGCCCTGCAGTCAATGCAGCCGCAATTGCTTTCCGACAAGTCTTTTCACTATTATAACGTTACGAATTAAAAAATGAAAATAAAAGAACCACTCCGCTTCCGGAATGGCACATTCATTTCTGCACATAGGAAGACGGCTTTTCCGTGCTGCGATAAGACTGGATGACTTGCTCTGTCTGCCTTTGGAATAACTCCTGTATGCCGGCCAGGTCTTTTCGCTTTGTCGCAATTTCGTCCTGTACATTGTCCAGCTTTGCATCTCTTTCCAGACTGATGAGTTCCGCTTCCACCTGCCGGCAGCGGTCAAGTTCTGACTGCAGCTCGAGAAGCTGATCCATGATTTTCATCTGTTCACTTACAAGCTTTTCAAACTCTGACATCGGGTTCCTCCTTAGGCTTTTAGGTTGATACTCCTTACCATTTCGATTTTCCGCCGGAAAACCCTTTGACTCATTCTGTAGAGGAATCACAAGTTTTGTCGTTTCGGCAACAGAAAAAAGCACTTCCATCCGAAGATGAAGTGCTTTTTCGTTTCAGTGATTAGCTGTTTTGCTGTTTGTTTTGTTCAGCAGATTGGTTTTGCTTTCTAACCTGCTGCGCATCAGTTTCACTGCCGAATTCAGTGCCGTATTGACCCTGACCGGAAGCTGATTGCTGGTTTTGTCTTTTCACCTGCTGAACGTCTGTTTTGCTGTATTTTGAGTTTGCCATTGTTATCACCTCCACGCACTTTAGAATGCGCAGGAGATGATAAGGCTATTCATCTTTTTTTAAAACTTATACGAGCAGAGAGCGTCCGCCGTCAATAATGATGGTCTGGCCGCGGATCATGTCCGCTTTTGAAGAAACTAAAAACTCCACCGTATCGATCATATCTTTAATTTCGACCATTCTGCCGGCCGGCGTATTTTGGCGGGCATCTTCCAGCAGTTCATCTCTGTTAGGGAAATGCTTCAGCGCGTCCGTATCAATCGCTCCGCCTGACACCGCGTTTACGATGATATTTTTCGGAGAAAGCTCAACCGCCAGATAACGGGTTAACGATTCTAAAGCGGCTTTTGAGACACCGACCGTCGTATAGTTTTCAAGATAGCGGATGCTGCCGAGCGAGCTGATGCTGACGATGTGGCCGCCTCCGTTTTTCTCCATCATCTTTGCCGCTTCCTGGGCGCAGAAAAGCAATGCTTTCGCATTGATATTCATCGTCCAGTCCCAGTGTGTTTCTTCGAGTTCCATGACCGGTCTCAGCACGCCTGAAGCCGCATTATTGACGAACACGTCCAGTCTGCCGAATGTTTCGTCAATCTGGCGGAACATGTCTTTGATTTTTGCCGGCTGGCCGACATTGGCTTTAATGACGAGCGTTTTAACGCCGAGTTTTTCAATTTCTTCGGCGGTTTCTAATGCCGCTTTTTTACTGCGGGCGTAATTGATGACGATGTTGTATCCTTTTTCCGCGAGTCTGATGGCGGCTGCTTTCCCGACGCCTCGGCTGCTTCCCGTGATCAGTGCGCATTTATTTTGTTCCATTTTTCCTCAGCTCCTTGCTGTGTATAGTTCTTTTCATTCAACAAACAATAAAAGCAATATGTGTTGAAAGGGGTCTTTTATATGTATGTCGGACGTGATATGGGCGAATTGGCCATGATGCCCAAAAAAGATTGGAGAGATTCAGAGCTCGCCTATTTCCATCATGCCTTCCAGCAAATTATGCCGTATTTAAACGAAGAAGGCCAGTCCAAATACCGGGAACTGATTCAGGAAATCGAAGCCCGCGGCGGACTGAAACGGAATGAAGCGGATTACGGCCACGGCACTCGCGTCAGCTATGACTGACGCTTTTTACAGGCGGCCGCTTTCTTCCGCCATTTTCCATATCTTTTGATGGGAAACGGGAAATGCGTATTCCTCGAGCTCCTCTTTTGTGACCCGTATGAATTCCGTTGTATCCGACACTTGTTTTACTTTACCGAAAAAGACCGAAATATTCCAGACGAGATGGGTGAAAACATGTTCTACGATACCTTCCAGCTCCCCGATTTCAGCGGTTGTTCCCATCTCTTTTTCTAAATAGGCTTCAAGCTGCTCTCTTTCGGTTTTGATTCCTTTCTGGGTTTCGGTATTCGGAAACTCCCACAAGTTGGCGAGCAAGCCTTTTGGCGGCCGTTTATGAATATAGACATCGTCTTGATCGTCTGTCAGCACAACGGCTGCCATTGTTTTTATTCCGGGCTTTTTCTTTTTGCTTTTAACGGGCAGCTCCCGCTCTGTCCCTTCCGCAAATGCCGAGCAGTGCTTTTGTACGGGGCAAAGCAGGCAGGACGGCGATTTCGGGGTGCAGATGATCGCGCCGAGCTCCATTAAACCCTGATTGAATTCAGATGGTTTTTCATGAGAAATGAAAGCGGATACCGCCTGTTCGAAAATGGTTCTGGTTTTAGGTTTTGCGATATCGTCCCATATGGAAAGAATTCTCGACATGACACGCATCACATTGCCGTCTACGGCGGGGATCGGTTTGTTGTATGCGATGCTGAGCACGGCGCCTTTTGTATAAGGGCCGACGCCTTTCAGTCCGCCAAATTCCTTTTCCTCGGCAGGGACGACTCCCCCGTACCGCTCATGCACTTCTTTTACGGCACTTTGCAGATTTCTTACACGGGAGTAATAACCTAGCCCTTCCCAGGCTTTGAGCACTTTTTCCTCATCGGCTTCAGCGAGCGCCGAAACGGTCGGAAATTGCTCAACAAACCGCCGGAAATAAGGGATAACGGTTTCTACGCGCGTCTGCTGCAGCATCACCTCTGACACCCACACCCGATACGGGTCCTGATTTTCTCTCCACGGCAGAATTCTCTGTTCTCTTTCGAACCATGTAATTAAGTCCTCGCGAAATTTGTCTATATCTTTTTGTTTCATTTTTTCTTCAAGTGCGTTCATATCTTCTCCTCAGATGTTTCGGGTTCCGCTTTTCTTGACACCGTATTTTGGTGTAAACTTAGGGCACGTTACGATAATATGTTACATTAAATAGTGATAAAGAAAAAGCGGAAACATATGAGAACGGCGGATAAACGCCATGATTGGGCAAACAGAAAATGGGGAATATCTTATAATGCGAAATATGCGGGCGACTGATTGTTAACGCCTGCTAGGAGGTCAACAATGGATACTGGCACTCACGTTGTCATGGGTATCGCGCTTGGCGGAATCGCAACTCTTGATCCTGCCGTCGGCATGCACACCCCCATGTCTCAGGCAGTTATGATCGCCGCTCTTGCCGGCTCTCAGGCACCTGATATTGATACCATATTGAAGCTGAAAAATAATGCCGTTTATATTCGAAATCATAGAGGGTTCACGCACTCCATTCCCGCCGTTTTATTTTGGTCCGTTCTGATTCCGGGTATTTTGTTTATGTTTTATCCGGAAGCGAACTTTTTGCACCTGTGGCTGTGGACGCTCCTCGCTGTCGTGTTGCATGTGTTTGTTGACATTTTTAACGCGTACGGCACGCAGGCTATCCGCCCATTTTCGAGAAAATGGATCGCTCTCGGTTTAATCAATACCTTTGATCCGTTTATTTTCGTCAGCCATTTGGCCGCGATTGCCGTGTGGTATATCGGAGGTCATCCGGGCGTGACATTTCTGATGCTTTATATCATCCTCGCAGGATATTACGCCGTCCGGTTTTTGATGCAGCTGCGGATAAAGCGAAGGCTGCGCGAAATGATTGAAGAGGAGATTGAAACCATCATTATTTCGCCGACGATGAAATTCAGGCAGTGGCGTATCGCCGTGACGACGGCGCATGCCTTTTATGTCGGCAGAAGCCTTGACGGCCATGTCGTGATATTGGATACATTCAACCGCGTGCCCGTTCCGGAAACCGATGTGATGAAGGCCGCGAAACAGGACGAAAATATTGCAGCCTTTCTTTCATTTTCCCCCGTTTACAGGTGGGAGGTCGATACCTTTAAAGATCATTATGAGGTGCGCTTTATTGATTTGCGCTACCGGAGCAAAGGCCACTATCCTTTTGTCGCCATCGTCCACCTCAGTCATGATTTAGAGCTTCTCTCTTCTTACACGGGCTGGATTTTCAGCGAGGAAAAATTGCAGAAAAAATTAAAGCTCGGCTCTGTTTAAGAGCCGGGCTTTTTTTGTCTTCTCACATATATAGCCGCAAACACGAGGCTGATCACCGATAGAGCGGCCGCGGGTTTAAAAAACGGCGGGTAATACGTTAATTGAATATCGTTTTTTCCTTTTTGTGCTTTAAATCCAATAAAGGAATAATCCGCTTTTTCAATCTGCTTTTTTCTGCCGTTTATCTTCAGCTCCCAGCCTTTTTCATATGGAATCGGAAGCATGATATACGGCGCGCGGGTTTTGTTATCATACGAGATTTGAAGCGTATTTCCCCGCCAGCTTAGATCGGCCCGCGGTTCTTTTTCCGCTTTTCGGTATGCGCTTTTCAACATATCGTACCGTTCTTCATAAAGCGCCAGTCTGTCAAGCTGATACGATCCTTTCGGCAGACGGATTTGGATGTTTTTTGTATTCGGCACTCTGACAGTAAGATCGTTGACACCTGTTTTGTAAATGGATTGATTCGATTTTCTCGTTGTCGTGTAATCGTTCACTTTTAAAGTAAAGCCCTGGTCCTTCGCTTTATTCTTCAAATAAAAGCTGACGTAATAATCGCCGCCGTCCATCTTAGCGGCTTGCGGCGTAATGATCAGGCCGCCGCCGTCTTCGTTTACCGTCAGGATGCCGTTATGATAATCGCCATGTTCGGCCGCTACCTCTGCATGGCGGATCATATTTTTCGCCTCAGGCGCTTTTTTCGTGTTGGTTGTGCTTGATTCCATGACGATCCCGTCAAGCATTGCCCGCTCCCTGGCAAGGGCGGGCGCTTTTTTCAGGCCGCCCTCGTTATATACGCGATCGGCTGTCCGTACGAACGGAAGCATATATTGATTTTGATAAACCGCATAATGGGTTGATTCCATGATTTTTTTGAACCCGTACGGCACGCCGGCCTCGTTTGTTTTTTCCGTCATATAATATTTTCCGTAAAGCAGGCTGTATAAATTAGCCCTGTTTCCTAATGTCGCATAGCGGCTGACGCTTTCTCTGCCCATGTCAATCTGGAGGTCGTTCCAGTAAAAGGACAGCAGATTGCGGTTCAGTATGCTTGAGTATACGCTGAATCCGTTGAATCCGTATATGATCGGGGTGTTATTGAAGACACCGTTCATCCAATCTAAACGGGCAAACGGATCAGGGTCTTTTTCTTTCAGACGCTGAATGAGCTCTGATTGCTCTTTGCCTTTATAGTCAGCACCCGTCATAAAAGTATGCGATACCGTATAAATCTTCCCGCCTTCTGATAAAGCATATTTTTCATATGTATTAGCCGTAAGCACAGCCGTAAGCAAAATGACGGCATAGACGGCGGGCACCGCGCCTTTCAGTCTTGTCTTTGCTGCAAAGAAAGCGGCTATGCTCAGCACCAGAAGAAGGATGACGGGCAGGTTGGCGTGATCAGAAATATCCAGACTGTACCGCCTCACCTGGCTCCAATAGAGCAGAACGACGAGTACGGCGGACATCAGCATACTCTTCATGCTGATGTCTGAAAGCTTAGAAAGCCCGGCTGAAACCGTTCCGGCAATCGTGAAGCACAGGACGTATTCAAACCTGTTCTGCGGAGCTGAAAAACCGTTAAAGGCACTTGCCGCGAACGGACTGAAGTGAAACAGAATATACAGCAGACTGATTCCCGCAAACAGCCGGAACAAGCGGTTTTTGTATAAAGTAAATGTAAATAGAAAAAGCAAAAAAGCCGCCGGCAGGATGATTATCCGGCTAGAAAATAAAATGTTGTCGGAAAAATCAAGCCATGCAATATGCTCTGAATACGGAGGCCGCAGATTATGAAGGTATCCGTATACGACAGGAATAAAGGAAACTGCGCTTATGCCGAACCCGAGAAGGCCCGACAGAATAAATATCCTGCATTGAGTGAGCCTTTCCGCCTCATTGCCTTCAAGGGGGATCACCCACCTGAATAAGATATAAACGCCGATGAAAATCAGATTAATATACGCAAAATAAAAGTTGTTGATCAATGTCAGCGCACAGGCGAAGATAAACCACGCCGGCTTTTTTTCCCGGATGATTTTTTCCGCGCCCAACACAAGCAACGGCAGCCACACCATACTGTCAGTGAAAAAGTCCCAATATACCTCATGCCGGAAGTAAATAATTGAGACCCCGTACAACACGGCGCCGGCAAAAGCAGGCACCGTCCGTTTAACGAAATAACGGAACACACACGCTGCCGTGAATATGATAAAACTCTGCTTGACAATGCTGATAAAAACGGAGGCCTGCGCCCAAAACAGCGCATCAGCCTCACCCGTCAGCTGAATAAGCTGCAAAAAGCGGACAGCGGCGGAGATAAACAGGAATAGAAAAGAAGTAGAGAAATAATAGCCGAGCTGACTGTACACGCCCCCGCCCAGTCCGAACGAATAGCTGTAAAACAGCCTGCCGTTCATATATTGATCAAACAGCAGCTTTTTGAAGACCGCCATTTGGGCGATCCCGTCTCCAGACCCCGTCATATAGCGGCCTGCCGACCACTCTTTTAAGAAAAAAATATGAGCGGCTGCCGCAGCCAGCACACAGGCTGCCGGCAAGATCCATTTGTTTTTTTTCATACAACGTCCCCAGACCCTGCGCACAGCGGCGGCTGTTTAATGGTTCCACTTGCGCTTTTTTGTATAATTCGTTTCATTTTGTTCTCCGTATGTTATATTCGCTTCTTTAATTAAATAGTGCGGGCGTTTTTTTGTTTCATAGTAAATCCGGCCGATGTATTCTCCGATGATGCCGAGACTCAAAAGCTGGATGCCCCCTAAAAACAGCACGGCGGAAATAATGGTGAAGTATCCGGGTACGGACACGCCGTGTGTCAGAATATGAACAAAGGTCGTTACAATATAAACCATCGACAGAAGCAATATCAGAATACCGGTGAAAAAGCAAACCCTCAGGGGCTTGTTGTTGAAGGAGACGACACCGTCCATTCCGTAGTTGAACAGATTGCTGAATGACCATTTGGACGTGCCGTTCTTCCTTTCGACATTTTCATAAAACACGATTTTCTGGTCAAACCCGATCCAGCAGAACAGCCCTTTCGAGAAACGGTTCCCTTCACTCAGCTTCAAAAGGGCATCAACAGCCTGCCGGCTCAGCAGGCGGAAATCTCCGACCCCGTCACGCAGGTCCACTTCGACGGCTTTGTTGATAAATTTATAATACAGGGAAGAAAGCACGGAACGCACGGGGCTGTCCCCTTTTCGGTTGCGTTGCGCGATGACTTGGTCATACCCTTCTTCATAGCCCTGAATGAAGTCTTTCAGCAGATGGGTCGGATGCTGCAGATCGGCGTCCATCACGATTACCGCTTCGCCCTGCACGTGTTCAAATCCTGCCAAAATGGCCGCTTCTTTCCCGAAGTTGCGGGAAAAAGATATGTATTTGACGCGATGGTTTCTGGCGGCCAGTTCTTTAATCTGCTGAAGGGTGTCATCCGCGCTTCCGTCATTGATGTAGAAAATTTCATAGTCATAATGAATCGTCTGAAACTCTTTTTTTAAAGATTCATGAATGAGCTTGACGTTGTTCCCTTCATTGTAAGACGGAATAATAATTGAGATTAACCTTTGTTTCATGAAGGCACCTTCTTTGTATTATTCTTTTTTTAGGACGGCCTTAAAGGAATTGTCCGCAAAACTTCAGTAAGGCTTTTCCTTTTTTTAATGACGTTTAAACCCTTTTTTTGTTACAGGGAAAGAAAATTTTTTCTGCATATGGTTTATATTTTGTCATGTTTTTCGGCAGATATGAGAAAAAAAAGAAAAAGTCTGTACGCGGGACAGACTTTATTGCTGAAGGTATTCATGAATCAAATGGCTGACAATGCGCGGTTTTTCGTGAATGACCCAATGTGAGGCATCATCTATGAAGATTAAGTCGCCGTTTGGAATCATCCGTTTTGTTTCCTTGGCGAGCTTTTTGCTCAGCGCTCGGTCATTGACGCCCCATATTAATCGGTACGGAACGGGCATTTTAAGCGGAACGGCAGGGCCTAAACCGCCGGCTCTGATCGCCCGGTACCAGTTCAGCATCGCCGTAAGCGCTCCTTTTCTGCCCCAAGCTTCTTTGTAGCTGTCGACATCTTCCCGTGAAAAAAGCGCCGGTCGTTCGGATAAGCCGATCGCGTGATCCAATACGCGGTAATTGTCTTCAGACAATCTCCGTTCCGGCTTTTCCGGAAGCTGAAAGAAAGCGATATAAGAGCTTTTCTTCCACTGCGGCGGGTAGAACGGTGTGACCTTCCGCATAACCGCCGGGTGCGGGATATTGACCGTGATCAATTTTTCAACGTATTGCGGCCGCGTGGATGCCAAATGCCAGGCCACGGCTCCTCCCCAATCGTGGCCGATGACGACGGCTTTGTCATCTGTAAAATGCGTGATCAGCCCGATAATGTCGTCTCTGAGCGTATCAATGGTATAGTTTTCAATGCCCTCCGGTTTGTCACTGAGATTATAGCCGCGCTGATCAGGCACGACAACATGGTATCCGGCATCCGCCAGCGGTTTGATCTGACTCTTCCAGCCGTACCAGAATTCCGGAAACCCGTGCAGCAGCACCGCCAAAGGACCGTCTTTCGGACCGGCTGAAGCCGTGTGCAGCGTCACTCCGTTTGTTTCGATCATGTGAAACGTAATGTCATTCATCGATTCTCCTCCCCGTTTGTTTCAATCTTCTTTCTGTTAAGACGATGATCAGTACGCTGATCGCAATCAACAGTACGGCCTGAACGATCAGGGCGAACGGCTGAGTCAGCTGGATAAGCAGGCTGCCCGCAAATCCAGCTGCCGCCGATAAAAGGCCGAACAAAATCATGAGAAGCGCACTGAATCGATTGCCTTCTTTCCACTGCGACTCATCCGCCATAGAGCGCTTCGTCCGATATCCGTACAGGCTGTTGATCGACTTCGGCGGAAAAAATGTGACTAAAATGCCGGCCGCAGCCATCAGAAGGCCGCCGATCACCATTATCATATCCCTCACTCTCCTTTTCATCTTTTACGAAAGGAAAGGCGGAAGGTTTCAGAAAAAAAGCAGGCTCATTCGCCTGCCTGAATCTTTATTTTTGAGTTAAGTCGGCCGTTTTCACATAACCTGCTTTCCCGCCGTATGTGACGTACGCCCATTTACGGTCAAACCCTCCGTCATGGCTGAACCCCCAGCCGAGCACATTGACGGTTTCACCCGCTTTAACGGACCCTTTTTTGCCGGTTTCCAAAGTCGGCGTATAAAAAGCGGTTTGTTTCGCGGTCACCGCCTTCACCGGCTGCTTCATCAGAAAATGCGTGGAAATATAGGCTTTGTGCCCTTTGTAGTCAATCTCAGCCCAATCTGCTCCTTGAAGCCGTTTAACCTTTACGGAATCCTCTGAACGAAGCGTGCCGATAATCGACCCTTGTTTATTTGGTTCTTTGCGGACGTTAAGTTCTCCTGCTTTCACGATATATGTATCTGCTGCGGTGTCTATTTTTGTCTGGTGAACTGCTGCGGCATTCGCTGCCGGATCGAAAAAAACGGTGCCTGCGGCTAAAAATAAGCAAAGTCCTGCGGCCGGAATAAATGCGGTTAACCCCTTTTTCATGTTCATTGTGGTTCCTCCCCGCTATTTTATAAGTTATTACACATTTCCACATTCCGCCGGTCGCCAAACATGATTTTCCTATTTCTTTTATAAAAAAAACCGCCGGACGATATCCGGCGGGTGCACTGCTATGTTAATGCAGGAGACCCCTGCTTTGATCCAAATAATGAGAAACGTCTTCCCGAACGCTCTGGAACATATGGAGCTTACTGCCGTATGATTCGATCCATTCCTTGACGACGCGTTCCGTCATTTGCTCTCCTTGATACGGGCGGCCGGCTTTTGCGTAAGTCGCTTCGAAATCTCCCCATAAAAGCTCAACCCAAGTTCGCGCTTGCAAATAGCTGAGCATGTCATTTTTCTCAAGCAGCAAATTCGTCAGTTTGTCGATATATGTATTCATGTCTCTGTCTCCTTTCCTTGGGAAAACCTGCTGCTTTTACGCAGCTTGTCACAGGCATATACTAACTTTACGTCTTCAGTCCAGAAGGCGCAACCTTTTGATATTGGCCGAGGGGGAAAACAAATGGTCCGGAACAAGGCAAAAGGATTTCCTAATCAGAACAATAATAAGTTTGAAGGCGAACCGCGGGCAAAGGATGACTACGCTTCTAAACGGGCGGACGGTTCAATTAATTCGCACCCGCAAGAGCGCATGAGAGCTTCAGGCAGACGATAACACACACCGTAAGAGACCGGGAATGACCCGGTCTTTTTTTTGCGGAAAAAAACATCCTTTTGCGGTCATAACGCTAAATAAATTCCATAATATGTTAAATGTTAAAACGAAAGCCGGTAGACAAAAAAGGAGGGGTTTTATAAAATGAAGACAGTTTCACAACGATTGCTGAGCCTTACCGCATTCTTACTGTCAGTTTCATTATTTGCTGTTTCAGCTGAAGCAGCGGGCAGCCCGCAGACATCTGTATCAAACAGCGGTGAGGAGTTTGACGCACATCAGAATCAGCCTGTACAAACAACACAGACATCCCCCGCTTATGAAGGAACGGGCCTCACCAAAAGACAGCTTGCACAAAACAGCAAAGCTGACATCAAGTCATTAAAGCCTTCCAGTATTATTGGGACAGACGAACGAATCAGAATTTCTCCTACAACATCATTTCCATATCGAGCGACAGCACAGCTGACCGTTACATACAGCGGCAGCACAAGCACCTACGGATGCACCGGTTTTTTTGTCAATGCCGACACGATCGTTACGGCGGGACATTGCGTGTATGACCAGAAAAACGGCTGGGCATCGAAAATTACGGCAGCTCCGGGCCGCAACGGATCATCGTACCCGTACGGCTCTTATTCAGGCAAGACATTCTACAGTGTCAAAGGGTGGACAGAAAACGGTGACACAAACTACGACTACGGCGCAATCAAAGTAAACGGGTCGCCCGGGAATACTGTCGGCTGGTACGGCTACCGGACGACCAACAGTTCCAGTCCGGCCGGGCTTTCCTCAACCGTGACAGGATATCCGTGCGACAAAGTGTCCGGTTCCATGTGGTCGGACAGCAAGCCGATTCGTTCTGCCGAGACATATAAACTCACTTATACGACAGATACGTACGGCTGCCAGAGCGGATCGCCCGTTTACCGCAATTACAGCGACACCGGCCAGACCGCCATTGCGATTCATACAAACGGCGGGTCGTCTTACAATCTGGGAACAAGGGTGACAAACAGTGTATTCGACAACATTCAATATTGGTCAAATCAATAAAGCTTTTGTTTTCTTTCTCGCCGCGGCCGTTTTATGCGGATGCGGCAAAGCGGATGATTCCGCCGCCAAAAAAGCATTGCCCGTTACGCTCCATGTTGAGGATGCAGACGGTTCACCGGCGGTCGGTGTGACGGTCACCGTGATGAAAGCGGCGGAGTCAGATCATCAGCCGAATATAGACCGCGGAGAGATAATAGGCAAGACTGATCACCACGGCGAGATTGCATGGAAAAGCGGCGCGAAAGGAACCTATGCCGTCGTTTTTGAAAAAGACGGAGTACCGGAAACCCGGAATATGTCCTTAGCTGAGAGTGATAAACATACGGTGATCAGCATTACATTGAAACACTGAAAAAAGCTTGCAGGCGGAATATCCCCTGCAAGCTTTTTGTTATCCTTTATGCACTTGGTAATCATAAACATCTTTCTTCTCAGACAGATGAGCGAACGTGGAAAGCACAAGGCCGAGAGCCGTCATCAGCGCACCGCCGGCAAACAGCCATGAGTAGGATCCCGTTCCCCCGAGAATCAATCCGCCGATCCAGGCGCCGAGCGCGTTTGCCAGGTTAAAGGCGGAAACGCTCACCGCAGCGGCGATTGTCGTGCCGTTTTCTGAGGAAGAAATAACCTTGGTCTGCAAAAGCGGCGGCGTGCCGAACGCACATGCGCCGAACAAAAATGTCGCTGAAACGGCGGCGGCGGGAAAAACAGCGATATAAGGGAAAATCGCCAAGACGCCGATCAAGCCGATCATCACACCGATCATCGTGCGTGTCAGCAGTTTGAGCGGCACTTTCCCCGCGAAGAAATTCCCCGCCACTCCGCCGAGACCGTAGGCAAATAATGCGCCTGTAATGCCGACTGTGCCGAACCCCGCTGAATCTCTTAAAATCGGCTCAATAAACGTGTAAGCGATAAATACGCCTGAGTAGCCGAGAATGGTGATCGCAAAGGAAAAAATCACTTGCTTATGCTTAAAGACACTCCATTCATTCATCAGCATCGGAATCACTTTCGGTTTCCGGTTCGGTACGACCAGCATCAGTCCGATCAGCCCGATCATGCCTAAAACGGAAATAATGAAAAAGACGGCCCGCCAGTTAAGGGCATCTCCTAAATAAGAGCCGAACGGGACACCGAGCATCAGCGCCACGGTTAATCCGCCGTTCATGGAAGCCGCGGCGGCGGAACGTTTTTCAGGCGGCACCATTTCACTCGCAAACACCATGGCGATCGCAAAAAAAGCTCCGTGGATGGATGCGGATAAAATTCTGGAAATCGCCAGCACGGCGAAGTTTGGCGCAAAGACGCTCATCAGGTTGGCAAGGACGAAGATGCCCATTAACCCTAGCAGCACCGGCTTTCTCGGCAGCTTAACCGCGATAATGGTTACGATCGGGCCTGTCAGGCAGACGCTTGCCGCGTACGCCGTAACAAGCATGCCCGCTGAAGATACATGTATATGAAAGTCATCGGCAATCGACGTCAGAATACCCATGACAGCATATTCCGTATACCCGATGGAAAATGTGCAAATCATTAAAACAAAAATCATTAATTTCACTGATGGCTGTTTCATTTTGATATTCAACGCAAATCGCCTCCTTTTTATTAAAAAAACAACGAATTCCATCTTAAAAGATATCAAAAATGAATTCAATCATTTTTTACTGAAAGGTTGAAACGAATGTGCCCGAAAAGAAAAAGAGGCCGGAACCGGCCTCTTTTGTTATTTTTTTTCTTTTAAAACGGAAATCGGCAGTGCTTCTTCCCCGTCAGACGGGGAAGATCTGTGTCCCCAGGCGAATACGCCGTTGATGTAATCAATGCGGAAAGTGTCATCAGAACCTTCTATCTGATACACCCCGCCGGGCCGAAAGTCTTCCGGGTTCAGCATGTAAGCTTTGGCCATCGTAATTTTCCGTTCAAGCACGGCCAGTTCATTTACAATGCCCATCTGTTCCGCTTTTCGCGCTTTTTCCGTCAGTCCCGCAATTTCTGTCTGTAGTTCATGAGGCGTCATTTGACTGTATCGTTTGTCCATTTCAGTTTACTCCTCTTCCTGCAAGAATTGATCAATATCGTCAATCGAGAATCCTTTTCTGAATAAGTACTGTTTGACCTTCATTCCGCTTTCATAGCTGCCGTCATAGCGGTATTTCCTGATCGCTTTTTCCGCATGAGCCTTCAGAGCTTCCATCTCGGCTTCATCATCATTTTCATACTCCGTCTGCTCCAGAGCGGCATTGATGACGTCGAAAGGGAAACCTTTTCGCTGAAGCTGCATCTGCGCCCGCTGTCTGATCTCTTTTGTGGACAGCTTTTTGTCTTTTTTCAGGATTTTGCCGATATGTTTCAGCGCTTCTTGTATCTGCTCATCAAATGTAAACGCACTGAGCGTCTCCTTGATGGTATCGTCGTCTATTCCTTTCGCTTTCAGCTCGCGGAACAGGACGTCAGGGCCTTTGCCGTTTGTTTTTTTGTGGGTGCTCGCATAAGCTTCGGCAAATTCTTTGTCATTTAAGTAGCGGTAATCGTACAGTTTATGGATGACTTCAGAAATGACCATGTCCGGCGTTTCTTTTTTCTTCAGATGATCCCGGACTTCTTTTTCAGAGCGCATCCGGTAAGATAAAAATTCTACGGCGCGGTTAAAGGCTTTTTTCACATCATCGCCGTACTGGATTTCAAGAATGTCAAGCTCGTCCAGTTCTTTCCCTTTTTTCAGGTCAAAACGCACAAGCACGTCGGCGTCGACGCTGAATGCATATTTCTCATCAAGAAAGATGTTGAAGCGCTCGGTATTTTTCTTTTGGGTCGATATTTTTGTAATAAACGGCATCCCGGTCTCCTTTCCCGCCCCGATGTTCAGGCGTTTTTCTTTTTGGCAAATGAGGTACAGTATATGTATCAACGTGTAAGGAGAGATGGATATGAATATCGCGATGACAGGCGGCACTGGTTTTCTGGGCCGGCATCTGACAGGTGTGTTTACCCGCCGGGGACATCATGTCTATATTTTATCAAGAAAACAGAGAGAAACCGAACAAAAAAATGTGACATATGTTCAATGGCTGGCCGAAAACGCGGCGCCTGAGCGCGAGCTTCCCCCTATTGATGTATGGGTGAACCTCGCCGGCAAATCCATCTTTGACCGCTGGACGGACACAACGAAGGAACAAATCATCTCAAGCAGAATAGAAGCGACGAGAGAAGTCAGACGGATTATGAAGCAGCAGCCGAAAAAACCCCGGGCTTTGATTCAGGCCAGCGCCGTCGGCATTTACGGCACAAGCACAGAAAAAACGTTCACCGAACAGTCCGATACGTCAAATGAAGATTTTCTCAGTCATACGGCTCATATGTGGGAACGTGAAGGCCAGAAAATTGAAGCGCTCGGCATCCGGACGGTATATGCCAGATTCGGGGTGATGCTCGGTGAAAAAGGCGCCCTGCCGCTCATGGTTCTCCCTTATAAACTGTTAGCCGGCGGCACCATCGGCTCTGGACGGCAGTGGCTGTCATGGGTTCATGTGGATGACGCCGCGGAACTTATCGCTTTTGCGGCGGAGCATGATGACTTGTCCGGTCCCATGAATGTGACATCGCCGAACCCCGTGGAAATGAAGCAATTCGGAAAAACGATCGCAGGCGTCCTGCACCGCCCCCATTGGATTCCCGTACCGGAACTTTTTCTGGAGAAGGCCTTGGGAGAAATGAGCCTGCTGATCGTAAAAGGCCAGCGCGCCCTGCCTAAGCAGGCGCTGACATCCGGTTTTCAATTTACGTATGAAGAACTTGATTCCGCTTTAAAGGATCTCTTATCTGCATAAAAACGGAAATAAAAGCCAATCCTATTGGTATTCTGTTTTGAAGGAGGGTCTTCTTTTATGGAAAAGAAGCGCGAAAAACATCAGCAGGGAGCCAATCTGAAAAAAATGCAGGAAGTCCTTTATTCCGGTGAATTCAAAAAAGCGGAAAGAGCAGCCAAACGGAAATAAACTGAATAAAGATCGGGATTGGGCAGATACTATGTTTGTTTGATATCACTTTTTTCAGGGGGCGATTGATATGGGCAGAAATCATACTCACAAAAACCGTGATAAAAACAAACAAAAACTTCCTCAAGTTCCGGATGCTTTGAAACGCGAAACAGACGGCACATATGAGGAATATTCAAGCGAGCTTGCTGATTCCGCTGACCGTGAAGCGCAGGCGCGGATGAAAGCCGCTGACAACAGAGCTAAAAGCAAAACCCGCTAATACGAAATCCCCGCCTCTGTATAGAGACGGGGATTTTTTTTACAGTTCGGTAAACAGGCTTTTTGCCGGCGTCCGTTCTTTCGCCTTAGGCTGTTCATCCGGATAGCCCGTTTGAATGATGGCGGCAAAGCGCTCATTGTCAGCAAGGCCGAAGTCTTGGTGCACCTGTTTGTCATACATAATGCGGCCGCTTTTCCAGACCATGCCGATGCCGTTTTCATGTGCGAGAAGCTGAAGGTTTTGAATCATGCCGCTCAGCGCCGCGAAATCATCGTTTCTCGTAAATTCATTTTCATCTTCTTTTAAGACGACCAGTAAAAATCCCGGAACGGCGCTGAGGTTTTTTCTCATGTTCCGCTCTTTTTCCTCGTTGAAATCATCTTTTATCTTTTTGAAAAATGAGACGTAGCTGTCCGCAAGCTTTGCTTTTCCCGCTTCGCTTGCTGCGTAGATAAAACGCCATGGCTCCGTCAGTCTGTGGTTCGGTGCGTAAACGGCCGTTTCAAGCATATCTAATATGACTTCAGAAGGTACGGTTTCCGGTTTAAACGACCGGATGGATCTTCTGTTTCTGATTGTATGTGCAAGACTTTCGTTTTGCTGTAATTGTTCGGTTTTCGGCATGCCGATTCACCTTCCTATCCAAATGAAAATGATTATCATTTATAATATAACGGATACGACCGGCTTTTGTAAACCGTTACGGAAGCTGAAAATTGATTGTTTCGGCATACACGGCCGTTCCCGTCATCTTGATGTTCATCTCTCCGTTTTCCTCCGCGATCCTGATTTCCACTTTTCCGTCTTTCCCGATTTCCTGGCCTTGTTCAATCGTGAGGCATTCGGCTTCGGAGCCTCCGTATTGCTGCATATAGGCTGCCATGACGCCTGAAGCGGTTCCCGTGACGGGATCTTCGGTCGTTCCGGAGAAAGGGGAAGAAAAATGGCGTCCGTGCATATCACTTTCCGGATGAACGGTTTCCAGAGAAAACGGATGAACGCTCGCTTTCGGAAGATCGCGCAAAATAGCGGGAAATTGTGCGTTGTCCGGCACCATATTCCGTGATGCTTTAAGTGATCTCAGCGGAACAATCAGTGTCCAGATCCCCGTTGATCCGTAAACAATCGGCAGCCCGCTGTGAAAATCCTCAGCCGTAATCCCGAGCGAGGCGGCAAGCTTCACTTTGTCGCCCGTAAACGGCAGAAATTGCGGGGGAGCCTGTTCGAGTGTGATGTATACCCGGCCGTTTCGTTCAGCGGCTTTTGCGGGAAGAATGCCGGCTTTTGTTTCAATTTGATATGTCTGATCAGCCTGAAGCCTTCCCTTTTCAATTAATGCGTAAAGAGAGGCGACGGTAGCATGTCCGCATAAATTCATTTCGTGGCCGGGTGTAAAATAGCGGATGCGCAGATCGGCTTCTCCGCTTTTGCAGAGAAATGAGGTTTCATTGTACCCTGCCATTTCGGCGATCATCTGCATCTCTTTATCTGAATAATCATCTCCGTTAAAGACGATTCCCGCGGGATTTCCCAAATCAGGAATATTGGAAAACGCTTCATATTTAAACACGGTTGCCTGTTTCATTCATCAGCCTTCCTTTCACCTTATGATCATGTTATTCAGTATAACAGAGTGAAATTAGAATTTTTAGTTAATTCTTCGAAAAAAAAGACGCCTTTTAACGGCGTCTTTTTTTGGTTTTTCCGATCAGGCGGGTGACGAGAATCATCGTGACGGACAGCGATCTGTTTTTGCGGTACGCCAAGTATTTCCCGCGCCACTCCGGTTTGTATTTTTCTTTAAAGGCCCGCAGCCCGCTGAAGCTGTACATATACCGGACGTTGTTGAAGATGACGGCCGCGATTCTTTCCGACCAGAAAGATGTAAAAGCCGTTCCTACGTTTGACAAAGGCGCCATGCCCATATTGAAGGTAGTATAGCCTTTTTCCTGCGCCCAGAGAAACAGACGGATAAAAAGCGCGTCCATAATACCGTTCGGCGCGCTTTTCCGATAACGCATCAAGTCGACGGATATCTCGCCTTCCTGATACATCGGCATCAGGTTGGCAAAAGCGATGATCTCCCCTTCCGCGTCTTTCACGTAAGCAATCGGCGCCTGTTCCAAATAATCCCAGTCGAAGAAACCGAGAGAAAAACCTTTCTCTTTTTTCGGTCCGAGCCATTCGTCCGAAATGTCTTTCAGCTTGGCGATAAACTCGGAGGAAAACGGCGGTTCCCCGACATGAAATGTGTAGCCTTCGCGGTCAAATTTGTTGTTAATCGCCCGCAGCCCCGCTTTTTTCTTACCTGAGAGCGTAAAGGCCTCCATATCCACGAACGCTTCTTCTCCAAGCTTGAAGAAGTTATAGCCGAAGTCATGGTACAGCGCCAGATCTTCACGTTCGATCTGATAAAACATGACACTCAGCCCCTGCTTATGCGCTTCATTCAGAAATTCCTCAATCACAAGCGGAAAAGAGTCTCTCTGTCCTGACGGATCACCGAGCACGACAAGCCTTCTGGAAATCTGGCTGAACAATAAAAGCGCTTTGCCGTCGCTTGAGAAATAAAACCGCTTATCCCCGAGAAAGCCGAGATGGCTGAGCGCGTTTCCGCCTTCTTCCGCCAAAAAGGACTTCAGCCGTTCAGGATCGGCCTTTTCTCCGATCGGCTTCGATCTTTTATGATAAAAGAACGTAAACAAAAGGAAAAACAGCGGCACAACAATAATAGCCGTCATCGTGGCATATGTAATGTGCGAATTGTTATGAACGAAATAGTCGTGGCGCAAGAGCCGATTCATTTTATCCCAGATAAAGCCGGCAATGAGATTGTAGTTAAACAAGGCGATAATAAACAGAGCGGCCGCAAAAATCATCTGGCCGAGCGTATACGAAGCCTGCTCTCTGATAAACTGCCGCTTTAACAGCACAAGCAATACGATGACGACAGGCAGAATAAAGATCGCGCTGATGTTCAATCCTTTTAAGAAACTGAACACAAAACCGCCGACCAGCGCGGCAACCGCCATTGAATAAGAACGTTTCGTCCGTTTGTATAATTCAATCGGCAAGATTAAAAGAATCAAAGCCGCGCTTAACGATAACGCGTTAAACGCAAGGAGCGCCGGGCGCGGAATATGCGGGATGACCGTCTCCCTGTCAATCGGCAGGGCGACGGACGCCAGCACGACGACTCCCGCCATGAAAACCAAAAGCGACAGCGAACCGTAAAGCACCCTGATTAAGATAGCGCGCTGGAATACGAGAAGCACGTTCGTCGTTTCCACAGCAGGCGCCATCTTCGGATTTGATTCCAGCCGTTTAAGCGTATTTTCCGTTAAATCGCCAGCCGCAAAGAACAGCCCGAACACAAACGGAATAAATGAATACACAATCCGGTAGATGACGATGGATGTCACAACCGCCTCCTGCGGAAAGCCCATATTCTGCATGCCGAGCAGAAACAGAAGGTCAAACGAACCGAATCCTCCCGGCACAAGACTGATGATTCCCCCGATAGCGGCAATGGCAAATACACCGAATACATGGCGGACATCCGCGTGAATTCCCATGACGTACAGGGAATAATACATGACGACAGCCGCCGCAAACCATTCAGCAAACGATGCCCCGATGTAAGAAAAAACCGGATGCCTCGGTTTTGCTTCACCGTCTTCTGCGCCAGCTTTTTTATTGTTGATCCCAGCGGCGATTAAGGCTGCCGGCACAATAAGCGCCACTCCGGCGATAACAGCCCACAGCCACGGTTTCTCACCTGTAATCTCTCCAACCGGCAGAACGCGGGCGATGGTCAGGATACTGAAGACGGACAGCCCGAGCAGCGCTGAGGACGTAAGCCAGGCGATGCCTGCGACGAGGCGTTTTACGTCATTCGTATGTTCTTTGTAAAGCATCGTCCGCAGCCCGACACCCGCCAGACCGCCGAATCCAAGGACATTGTTAAAGGAATTGGCGATAAAAGAGACCCTGAATACTTTCCAATTCGGAATGTTGAGGCGAAGCGTCCGTTTCAGCACAAAGTCATAAAAGGACATTGCGCTGACGGCAAGAAGGCCGAGCAGAACGAGAATAAATAAATCGTAACGCTCAATCCCGTTAATAATGTACAGCGTTCGTTTAAAAGAAAGGTCTGTCAATTCCTTTTTGGACTGATAAATGACTAAAAGCAAAACTGCAATAGGAAATAATACTTTTAATATCGATAAGGCATTCTTTTTAGTCAGCAATGTTCTCTCCAATCATCATAAAATAGCTTATTTATTATAATTCCCCCAATAATCTCCAACATATTATACACTACCACCTCACATTCAAACAAAACTCGTCTGCAACTTTCTTTCTCTGATTAAAATCAGTAATATGGTATGCAGGAGTATAAATGAGGAAGTGAGACGATGGATTATAATCTGCATGATACAACAGTATTAAGCGGCGATATTTTTTCTCCTGAGGAACGGGATATTTGGGTGCTGTACATGAAAGTGATGACATCGGCGGGGCTCGGCGATGTGTCGGAGTGGATGAAGCTTGATATGAGCATGCCGCAAATGAAAGTGCTGATGCTTCTGAACAACCACGGGACGCTTAAGGTGAGTGACATAGCGGAGAAAATGGGCGCTTCCCTTTCAAATACGACGGGGCTGCTTGACCGTTTAGAAAAATCATGTTTCATTACACGCGCTCCGTCAGAAGAAGACCGCCGTTCAGTCGTCGTTCAATTAACGGAAAACGCGAAAGATATTTTCCGCAGCCTTTATCAAAAAGGACATGTAAAATTGAAGCGTTCATTGGAAACACTGACCGCTGAAGAAAAACAAACGGTCAATCAAGGGCTTTCCATTTTGGCAAGAGCGCTTGATTCTTCCAAACAGGGATAGAGATGAAAAAGGCCTGCCGGTATCGGCGGCCTTTTTTTGTTTGACATTTAATTCACTTGAAGTGAATAATATATTCGAAGTGAATTAAAAACGGAAGGATTGATCAGTATGCCGGAGCCATTGCAAACAGAAAAAAACCAGAGCCGGGCCATCACTCTCTTTACGATCGGTGTGTTCATGGCGGCGCTGGACAACGGAATTATTTCCGCTGCTCTGACGACGATTAACAGCTCTTTTGATGTTTCTCCTTCATGGGGATCGTGGGGAGTGACCCTTTACACATTGGGACTCAGTGTCAGTGTGCCGATTGTCGGCAAGCTGTCGGACCGATACGGGCGGAAAAAGCTGTTTATGATTGAAGTCGGGCTGTTCGGACTCGGCTCTTTGCTTGTCGCACTCAGTCAGAGCTTCCCGATGTTTTTGGCGGCACGGCTCATTCAGGCGCTTGGCGGCGGCGGAATTTTTATTATCGGGAGTTCGCATGTGCTGGCCGTGCTTCCGAAGGAGAAACAGGGGAAAGCTCTCGGGCTTTTAGGGGCGATGAACGGTATGGCGGCCGTCCTCGGACCGAATATCGGGAGCTTTTTGCTTGATGTAACCGGATCGTGGCATTGGCTGTTCTTGATTAACCTGCCGATTGCCGCCGCTTTGGTTGTGTGCGGCGGTTTGTTTATCGCTGAAACGAAAGAGCCTGAGGCGAAACGGCTTGACCTCGCCGGCACAATGCTGCTGTCTCTTGCGATCTTATCTTGCATGATCGGTATCACGAATCTCGATGGGGCGAAGCTGTCAGAAAGCATAATGGACGTAAAGGTATACGGGTATCTTTTGGGAGCTGCACTTCTCTTTCTGGTGCTGCTTAAGGTCGAAAAGCGGGTTGAAAACCGAGGGGGCGATCCGATTCTCGCCTACTCGCTGCTGCAAAATAAAGTGTTTCAATGGACGCTCGTCATCGGATTTTTATCGGGAGGGCTGCTCGCTGCGGTCATTTTTATTCCTTCTTATGCGGAGCAATATTTGCACGTATCGGCGGAGAAAGCGGGTTATTGGATGACGCCGCTCGCTTTGGCGTCAGGCATCGGAGCGTGGCTCGGCGGGGCGATCACGGATAAAAAAGGGCCGGTCTTTTCCGCGGTTGTATCAGGCGCCATCGCATTTGCAGGCTTCAGCCTGTTTCCGTTATGGGTGACGGATAAATGGGAATTTGTTACATCTAGTGTCATTGCGGGGATCGGTTTCGGATTTCTGCTCGGGGCTCCGCTGAATGTGCTTGTATCAGAAACGGCGGGCCAAAACAAAGGAACAGCGCTCGGCACGCTGTCACTCGTAAGGCAGGTCGGGCTGACGCTCGCTCCGGCTTTATATGCCGGCTTCATTACAGCGGGCTTTGACCGGATCGGAGATGACATCAAAAACCGTTTAGCGAAAAGCGGCATTCCCGCTGATCAGGCGCAAACGCCGGATA
Source organism: Bacillus sp. EB106-06-01-XG163 (assembly GCF_058791615.1). Lineage (NCBI taxonomy): Bacteria > Bacillati > Bacillota > Bacilli > Caryophanales > Bacillaceae > Bacillus > Bacillus sp. EB106-06-01-XG163. The sequence continues at coordinate 92,004 of NZ_JBYTDS010000013.1, read as the reverse complement.
TCGGCGGCGGACTTTCTTCGTTGCAGGAGCAAGTGAGCCGAATCCCCGTTCCCGCTGTCAAAAAAGCGGTTTCTGATGCGATTGAAGCGGGCATTGCCAGCGGCTACCACCATCTTTATACGGCAGCCGCCGTCATTTCATTATGCACGATTGTATCTGCGGCTGTTTTGGCGTTTTTCCGAAAGCCGGCACCCTCTAAGACAGATGCCAGCCCATCCTCCGGGAAAGCTCAGTAATATGAGCGATGTGATGTTCAGAGTGCCAGACATATAGTCCGAGCGCTTGTTCCAGCGTAACCGTCTCTTTAGATACAGGATGGAAGTATGTCCGTTTGAATTGGGCTTCCGTCATGGAGCGCAAAAGAGCGGCCCATCTTCTGTGCAGGATCGTTAACAGCTCAAGCGCATCCCCGCAAGCGGCGGTTTTGGAATCATGAAGATCGGCCCAGCCTTTTTCATCATAAGGACGGATTTCCGGTTCATTCTCCGTTAAGCTCAATTTAAACCGGGTATAGCCGTTCATGTGGCTGTCCGCCAGATGGTGAACCACTTGGCGGACAGTCCATCCCCCTTCGCGGTACGGCGTATCAAGCTGACTGTCCGACATCGCTCTGACAGCTTGTTTCAGTTTGGCCGGAGCGTGTTCGAGCGTATTGATCCATTCTTGTTTCTGTCCGGCCGAAATCGATTCAGCCGGCTGATACTCTCCAATCGGATAGCTGAGGATTTGTTTTTCCATTTTTGTCTCTCTCCCGTTGATCGTATTATGAAAGTATGATGGTGATGTCGCAGCCTTCCGCTTTCGCTTCACGAAAGACCTGAAGCACACTCTCGGCGCCATTTTCTGTAAGCTGCTTGCTTTGTTCAAACTGTCTCCATTCTAAAACGAGGGGGTATTCCACCCAGCCGGTCAGACAATCCCATAAAGCGTCAAGGTTTTCACCGTAGTATTCGGGAAGGGCAAGTTCCTTTTTCAATGTCTGGTGCAGGTCGCTCATACTTCTGATTTGCTCCCCGTTAATAACTGCTTTATTCATGCGCGGCTCCTTTCCCATGTTTTTATTCTATCAGTTTACCATTTTCCTCTTCAGAAGTGACCGGAGTCTGCCGCGGTTCCAGCTGGACAATGCCTTGCCCGCCGTCAACGGCCACCCTGTCCCCCGTTTTCAGTTTTGACGTTGCATTTCCGCACCCGACAACGGCAGGAATTCCCAGTTCCCGGGCAACGATCGCCGCGTGGGACAAAGGGGCGCCGACGTCCGTTATGATAGCAGCCGCTCTTGGAAAAAGCGGGGTCCAGCCTACATTGGTTGTCGAAGTCACTAAAATTTCCCCCGCCGCAAAAGAATCCCCGTCTTCCGGAGCATCAAGGACACGGACAATGCCCTCCACTCTCCCGGCCGCTCCCGCGAAACCTTTTAAAGTATGCGCATCATCAGTTTCCGCCGGCATAAAAGCATCGTAATAATCCGCTCTTCTGTCAGGATCTTCAGCCCATTTAAACGGATTGAACCTTCCGTTAATAACGGATGGGAACGGCGGCAGTTTTTTATAGGTTTCATAGTTTTGCTTTCTCGCTTGAATTGACGCAACCGCCGGCTCTTTCCCCGCGAGCAGATCGGTTATTTCATGCAGATACAAGAAGAAAATATCGTCCTTCATGCCGGTCATTTCCGCCGCTCTGAGCGCGAATGCTCTGGCTGTCCGGTACACCCTGACAAATTCGGATCTGGTTGTCTCTCTCATATTCGCGTATTCTGACGCTTTTTCCATTTTGGCTTTGAGCCATTTGACCTTATGAGGAAACTTTTCTTCAAATCTTCGGAAGGCCTGTTCATGCGCCCGCTGCTGTTTCAAAAGCAATTGTTCGGCATCAATACCCGACTCCTTGTGTTCTTTGATCTGCTTCGTCAGCCAATCCCGGTTTTCTCCCGGATGCGGTATGGAAAGTTCGTATTCATGCGGGCCACGGTGGCCTTGGTTCCTGAGATATTCTTCCTCGCTCATACGGCCTTTCATGACTTGATCAATGCCGATAATCGGCTCCAGGCTGGCCAGTCCGCCTTTTCCCCTCAGATTGGACAGCAGGAGATTCGCATCTTCTATCCCTGCGAGTTTTGTTAATTGAGAGGTTAACGACGAAGAGGATTGCGCAGAATCACGCCCGCCGGATATTAACGCAAACCACGCGTTGCATAAATACGGATAGATCTCATTGTTCCATATCGCTAATAATGCCCGCTCCGTTTCGGCCCGTTTCAGCTTTTCCTCAATATTCCGGCACCACTCCGGCGATTCGTCCAAGTAGGAGGACATGTTTTTTTTCGCGAGCTTCATTTTCGACAGATACGGTTTCAGTTTTTTCGAGATGATCTTCAAAAGTTCATACTTTGAGAACGGATATAAAGGAATCTTCATTTCCGCCGGGATTTCTCCCAATGTATCGCTCATCATTTTTCCTATTTTTCCGCCTTTCGGATTCAGACCGAAAGCGGCGAGAACGGAAAGAGGCTGGCTCATATTGTTATAGGCTCTGCCGCAAATATTGCCGGACCAGACATAATAACCCGGAATGATGCCCGACTCTTCATCCAGATTCCGGAGGAGCGACCATGTCAGCGGCGTCATCACATCGGGAATCGCTTCTCCTATATTTGTGTTTGTCCATAAAAAATCCCCGCTGAAAGAATCATTCCATTCATAGGTTTCCAGATTTCCGGCCTGTAAGGTCGTAATCGGGCGGGATTGAAGAATATACAATGTCCCGCCCGCGGCGGCCCATTCAATATCCTGCGGCCCTCCAAGATCTTTTTCCAGCTTTTTCGCCAGTTTATAGAGCTTTGACGCATATTTGCGAAATTCCCCGGGGCCGTCATATTTTTTCTTGGGCCGTGCCAGTTTAAAAGAATAGGCATCGGCTTCCCCGGAAACGAGCTGCTCCCCGAGACCGTAGACGTAATTGCCTGTCATCTCCCGCCTGCTCCCCGTAATCGGATCTGCGGTAAACAGCACTCCGGATATCTCAGACGGTATCATCAGCTGGATGACGATTGCGATTTCATGCTCATCTTCCATTCCCTGAACGGCGCTGTACGCTTTCACCCTTTCTGACTGTGCCGATCGGCGGACTTCATCAATCGCCCTGGACATGTCTTGATCTGTTTTGACATTCAACACCGTATCGAATTCTCCGGCAAAGGAAGCCTGAGCTGAATCCTCGCTCAGCGCGGATGAGCGTACGGCAAACAACGCAGATGCATGGCGGCTGCGGATGGATTTCACATATTGATCAATAGCCTCTCTCGCCTGATGGCGCAGCTGTCCGTCCTGAAAGGCAGACGGCAAAATCACAAACCCTTCAGGCACAGGATACCCGCTTTGATACATTTTAGAGAGAATGCTTCCTTTTCCTCCCGCAAAGGAATAAAGTTCGTCCGGAAGTTCTCCGAATGTTTTGACACAGTCATTCATAATGTCCCCGCTCCTTTTTAGTCGTTCATCCAAGCTCACAGTTTTTCTCTTTTTCACTTTTTTTGAAAGTATTTCCTATAAGTATACAATATATCGGTCTTCACAAGGGAGAAAATCGATGGCGTTATGTTGTCATAAATGCATCCGTCAAAACGGCCGCAGCGGGGGGTTTCGTTTGCAGGTTATGTCAACTTCCGTATCAAAAAGGCGGCCGAAACGCCGCCTTTTTTTCAGACTGTGCGGCCTTGATGCGCCGCCGTATTTCTTTTGGTCTGCTTCGGCTGATACACTTTCCCGACAAACAGGTATCCGTATCTGAAATGGTTGCACACCCAAGATAAGAAAATGGGACCGAGCGTGCAGATCAAAAATAAAAGAAGGATGGCAGCCGCTAAAGGCATTGATCGCAAATAGCCTTCCAGAAGATATCCGCTGATTAAAAAGTAGGAGTGCAGCAGATAGATTGAAAACGAATAGTTGCTGATCATCATCACAATCGCGGGCACTTTTTTGAGCTTTGAAAACAGATGAAAACACAGAAAGATCATACTGACCGCGTAAATCATAATATCCGGACGCTTAGAGGAAATGGAGCCGCCGCTGATATATGAAACGGCCACAATCAATATTGCCGATACGGCCGCACTGAAGTAAACCGCATAACGGTACTGATTGATGAGCGATAAAAAACGCGGATATTCCTTTCCGCAATAAAATGCCAGACAGAAATAAAACACCCAGCCCGGAAACGGAACCCAAAAGAACGGAAAAATAGAATCAAGCCCCGATGATGCCGGCGGATGAAAGATGGAAAAGTAAGCCAGATAGACGGCGTTGATGATAAACGAAACAGACAGCACCCACATGGGAGATGTGTTGTTCAGCCAGCGGTGCAGCAGCATATGGAGAATGTAAAATTGAAAGATCACAAGAATGAAGTAGCCGATGAAGTTTCCTAAAAACACATTCTCTAAAAATTTACCGATCACTGAAACGAAGCCGGCTCCTTCTTCCGCCACGCTTTTCATTAAAATGGCATCCACCGCGGCAATAAACAGAAACGGCACGAAAATGACTTTGCCCCTTTTCTTTAAAAAACCCGCGGGAACGCCTCCCGGGTATGACCTGGCAAGCAGAAATTCCGAAATAAAGATAAACGCCGGCGTGCTGAACATCAACAGGGTCCGAAAAGCATCAACCGTATGGGCGGCACTGGCTAAGGACTCTTCCTGAATCATCAGCACCATTGAAACTACGTGAAGCAGAACCACACTTAAACAGGACAGGCAGCGAATCACAAAAATTTCTTTTATCTGCATGCGGCCGCTCCTTTTTCACAAGCGCGCCGGACTTTAGCGTATGCTTGGCGCAGCCATTTTTCCCGCAGCTCGGGTGTGCTCGTTTTGACGACAGAAAAAAGGTTCCGCTCGGCTTTTTGAATGCCGCAAAATTGCAGAATGCCTTTTTTCAGCGTAATCCAGTCCGAGTTTTTCCGGAACCACTTTAAGTACCAGCCCGGGGAATCCGCCGTATAAAAGACCTGTGCCGTCTCTGCCCGGAGCAGTCCTTTTACGCGGCCTTTTTCATATGTGTAGGCTTCTCCGGCGACAAGCACTCTGTCAAAAAAGCCTTTCATAATCGCCGGAACGCCTCCCCACCACAGCGGGTAGATGAAAATGAGATGATCCGCTTCTTTCATCAGTTTCCGGTATTTCTTCGTTTCAGCGTCCCGGTTCATGTCAGAGCGCTTTTTTTCGCCGCCGTACTTCAGCACGGGATCAAATTGGTCGGCGTATAAGTCAATGACCGTATAGCTTTGGCCGCTGTCCTTTAAAGCCATGATGACGTATTTTACGAGAGCCGCATTGAAACTGTTCTCATCCGGGTTTGCATACACAATCACCGTCTTCATATGTCCCTCCATTATTTCTTAATTTTTACAATGATTATATCATGTTGTCATATGAATGAGGCAAAGACATGAGAAAGGCTTTTTCCAGTTCTGCTGCCGTTTCGATAACCCCTTTCTGCATATTTTTGCTGATTTTGCCGCCGCAGATTCAATGACAAGCATCCGGCACTTCTGCGTTTTTGAGCGGCCGTATGGTATACTAGCTGTCAAATGAATGGCTTGGAGGACAACATGAGAATTTTAAAGTACGCGATTTTAGGGCTTTTGCGAAAAGGCGAATTGAGCGGATATGATATATCGAGCTATTTTAAGGAAGAGCTCGGCCAGTTTTGGAGCGCAAAGCACAGCCAGATTTATCCGGAATTAAAAAAACTGACGGCTGAGGGATTTATTACGTTTCGCACTGCGATTCAAGGAACAAAGCTTGAGAAAAAAATGTACACGCTGACTGACAAGGGAGAACTGGAGCTTGCTGCCTGGCTGACGAAAAAAGACCCGATTCCGGAAACGGTGAAGGATGAATTTATGCTGAAGGCTTATTTCATCTCAGCGTTGACGCAGGAAGAAGCGGATGAGCTATTCACCGATCAGCTCGTAAAGCGGAAGGAGAAATTGTCCGATCTGGAAAACAGTTATCAAGAACTGATGACATCGTCCGCGGAGGCGGATTCATTTTCTTCTCCTGATTTCGGCCATTATCTCGTGCTGACAAAAGCGCTTGAGCGGGAACGGAATTATATTTCCTGGCTTGAAGATATTTTGGCTCTCATCAAAAAAGCATAAACAAAACGGGGCGGCTCTGTATCTGCAAGCCGCCTGTTTACGTTCTGAGAACCGCATTGATAAACGAATCAGCCATTAAAATAAGAAAAAGCAGACTGAAATACACAATCGAATAAAAAAACATCCCCTTCGACCATTGCGTGTCATCCGCCGCCTGAAAGCCTTTGACGCTCCGGTACAGCCAGATGGCCCCGAGCAGGAGAGCGGACGCGGTATAAAACGGGCTGACGTCTATATAAAGAGGAACGAGCAGCGAAACCGCAGTCAGAACCGCAATATAGCGCAGCATTTTTATTTTTGTGGCGCGATTGCCTTTTATGATCGGCAAAAGCGGAATGCCGGCGGCACGATACTCTTCCTTTCGCCTGATTCCGATCGCCCAGAAATGCGGCGGCTGCCACAAAAACATAATCGCGTATAACAAAATCGCGGGCATATCAATGTACCCGGTCAGCGCGCAATAACCGATTAAAGGCGGAGCCGCCCCGGGAAAGCTGCCAACAAATGTGCTCCAGACGGATTGTCTTTTAAACCAAAGCGTATAAACGACGGCATACAGCAAAAATGCAAGCAGGCCAAGAACGGCGGTCAGTACATTAAGTGAAGCAAGCATGATGAATCCGCATGCGCCGAGACATGTGCCGTACAAGATCATGGCCGGCGGCGGTATTTTTCCCGTGACGCTGGCACGGGTGCGGGTTCGCGCCATTTTTGCGTCCATGCCGCGGTCAAAAAAGTTATTAAAAACAGTGCTTGATGCCATGACCAACGCCGTTCCGATCATGGCAACCGCCATGGCGGCAAATATCCCGGGCCCTCCGCCCGTCCTTTCCGACTGAAGCCACGCGATCCAAAATCCGCCCAATGCGGCGAGTGAATTTGAGATGATAATCCCCGGTTTGGCAAGAATGATAAAGTCCTTGATCGTCACCCGGTTTCCGTTATGCTTCATCGGCTGTTCCGTCTGTGCTGCATTTGAGTTCATTTGTTCAGGTTCTCCTTTTTCGGCTTATCATATCAGGAAGAATCAGGAAGCACAATTTATTTTGGGCATTTTTCACACAATTGTAAATTGTGTATGAAAAGCCGCATCTTGTGACCGGATGCGGCTTTTGCCTTTTTCTATTCAAAGTCTGCCCATACAGCTTTTTCAATCCAGCGGATGCCCTGAGATCGGGCCGGCGATGGCTGCTCCACGAGTCATTTTTGCGCCTCACTGAGATGTTCGCTTTCTTCAGTCACTCAAAAGCCGTGTGTATATTGCAAATCGACGTTCTTCTTTCCCGAACCTTCCCAAGAAAACTTCATAAAAATAAAAACCCTTGCCGGTTAGACGGCAAGGGTTGTTTCTTACAGTGTAAATGCGATATCCGCCCCTGATACAGGGTCTTTGACGAATACGCCCTCTTCTTTTTCTTCGATCTCAAAGCCGGCATCGGTCAGCGCTTTTGTCACACGTGACAGCTCTTTTTGATGCGGCAGCGCGATGGTGTAATAATCCAGCCCGCTTGCGTTTCCCGGTTTCGGCGGCGCATGTTTTCCGGCCCATATATTCAGACCGATGTGATGGTGATACCCTCCCGCCGAAACAAACAGAGCGGACATGCCCGCGTAATTGCCGACAATGTCAAAACCGAGAATATCGGTGTAAAACGCTTTGGCTTCCTGTAAATCCGTCACATGAAGATGGATGTGACCGATTACGGTTCCTTCTGGGAGACGGCTTTTCCGTTCAGCTCCGGCTTCTTCCAAAAGCCCGTCCACATCGACGGGCGCCGTTTGCATGACATAATTGCCCTCTGCATCGCGCTGCCACGTGCTGCGGGGACGATCGGCGTATATTTCAATACCGTTGCCGTCCGGATCAGACAGGTAAAGAGCCTCACTGACCGCGTGATCCCCCTGACCGAGCGCGATGCCGTTTTCAATCAGCCTGGCCAATGCGATGCCGAGTTCTTTCCGGTCAGGCAGAAGTATCGCGAAATGGTAAAGGCCGGTGACAGACCGCTCCGGCAGAACGACGGCGCTTGGATTTTCTTCAAGCACCAGCAGGACGCGTTTTCCGTCTGCTGACAGTCTTGCAGAACGATCTGTCTGCGAGATGACTTGTAGGCCGATGACATTCCGGTAAAAGCCGAGCGAACGTTCCATATTTTTAATGGTCAATTTGACATAACCGATTGCCGTATCTTGATGAATGCCGGTCATTTGAACGCCTTCTTTCTTATGCTGAAAAAGTTTCTCCCTTTTTTGATTTGAAAAGGAGCTGATCCAATGAAAGCAGACGGCTTCCTGAAAGCGCTAAATGAATTGACGCAACCAGTAAGATGAAATCAAATTCCGATCCGCCCATAAATGGTGAGGAAAGCTTCGCCGTGAAGATGGCGCCGACTAATGTGACGGCAAACAGAACGCCGATAATGCGCGTTGCCAAACCGAAAAAGATCAGAACCCCGCCGACAAGCTCAATCGTCGCGATGACATAGACCATAAAGGCCGGAAGCCCGATGCTCTGGAAAAATTGCGCAGTTCCTTCCAACCCTTGAAACTTGGATAAACCGTGAACAAAAAAGATAATACCTGTTACAACCCTTAAAAGCAGTGTTCCTGTTTCGAATGATTTATTCATAAAATCCTCCTTGAAAATTATTATCACTTACTTTATGTAAGCTAGTATATATACATAACTTATTTACGTCAAGTAATTTTGTTACATTTAACGAAAATAACTTAAAAGTACTATTTGCCTTCGCTAAAAAAAGACCTCCGCACTCTGTCGGAGGTCTTTTTCCCTATCTATGATTCCCGGAACTGGCTTTCATATAATTCCCGGTAAAACCCGTTCTGGCTTAGAAGTTCGGCATGGGTTCCTTTTTCAGCCATTTCGCCGTCTTTCAGCACAAGAATCTGATCGGCTTTTTGAATTGTGTTCAGCCTGTGAGCGATGATGACGCTTGTTCTGCCCGTCATTAAACGGCCGAGCGCTTCTTGTATTTTCACTTCGGTCACTGTGTCAATGTTGCTCGTCGCTTCATCCAAAATGAGCAGCACCGGGTCCGCCAGCACAGCTCTCGCGATGGAAATGAGCTGTTTTTGTCCTTGGCTGATGCCCGCGCCGTTTTGGGTAAGAACGGTATCGTAGCCTTTCGGGAGCCGTTCGATGAATCCGTGGGCATTGGCGGCTTTTGCGGCTGCCTCCACCTCTTGATCAGATGCATCCAGACGGCCGTAACGAATATTTTCCCTGATGGTGCCCTGAAAGAGAAAGGAATCCTGCAGGACAAACCCCATGTTTTTTCTCAGACTGGATCTCGTCAGTTTTTTGATGTCCGTTCCGTCAATGAGGATTTTTCCGTTATTCGGCTCGTAAAAACGGGCGATCAGGCTCGTAACGGTTGTTTTACCCGCTCCGGTCGGTCCGACGAAGGCGATGGACTGTCCTTTCGGAACGCTGAAGGACAGGTGTTTTAAGATCAGGCTGTCTTCCTGATAGCCGAAGGAGACATCTCGGAATTCAATCTCTCCCGTTTTGATCGGCTGGTACAGCGCATGCTCTTCATCTTCCCGCTCCTCTTTTTCATCCAGCACGTCAAACACCCGTTCAGCCCCGGCGATGGCCGATAACATCGTATTGAACTGATTGGCTAAATCATTTAAAGGGCGCGTGAACTGCCGCGAGTATTCGGCGAATACGACGATGGAACCGATCGAGATCCATCCCTTCAGCGCAAACAGCCCGCCGACCGCCGCTATAATCGTAAAGCTTAAATTGTTTAAAGAGTTCATGACTTTCGGAATGAATCCCGAAATTGTCTGCGCCCAAAACCCCGATGATTGTAACGCCGCGTTTTTTTCTAAAAATTGTTTCATGACGCGGTCTTCCCTCGAATAGGCTTTAATGACCTTCGCCCCTGATATCGACTCTTCAATAAAACCGTTCAGCTCGCCGAGGTTTTTCTGCTGCTGTTTAAACAGCAATCCCGTCCGGTTGGTGATCCATTTAATGCTCAAAAGCATGATCGGAATAATCAAAAGCGTGATCAATGTTAAAAGCGGACTCATGTACAGCATGACGGAGATTGTGCCGACGAATGTAATGACGCTCGACAGCACTTGAATGACGGATGTATTTAAAGTGGAGCTGACATTTTCGATATCATTGGTGACCCGGCTCATTAAGTCCCCGAGCCGCTGTTTATCAAAAAACGGAATCGGCAGCTCATGCAGATGGGTAAACAGCTCGCTCCGCATTTTAAACACGGTGCTTTGCGAGATATTGATCATCCAATAGTTTTGAAACCATAAGGACAATGATTGCACGAGGTAAATCCCAAACAGGATGAACAGCACCCCCGCCAATCCGTCTGTCGTCTGTCCGACGATAAAATGATCAATCGCTTTCCCGATGACGAACGGTCCGAGCAGGCCGAATATGGCGCTTATGACTACCATGATGATCACAAGGGTTAAAAGCCCTTTTTTCTCGGCTACATAAGACCAGATTCTGCGCAGCGTGCCTTTTGTATCTTTTGCTTTCGCGCGTTTTCTGCCGCCTTCATTTGATTTGAGCGGTATTTTCGGATATCGGAAAGGTTTACGAATGTCTTTTTGCATTGTCAGCTCCCTCCTTTCCGAATTGTGATTCATAAATCTGCCGGTACAGATGAGACTGTGCCATCAGCTCTTTGTGCGTGCCTTTGGCCAGCAGTTCGCCGTCTTCAAGCAATAAGATGGTGTCAGCCTTCATTGCAGTCGTTATTTTCTGCGTAATAATCAGTGTCGTGCATTCATAGGATCTGATCGCTTGTAAAAGCTTCGCTTCCGTTTGAAGATCAAGCGCGCTCGTACTGTCATCTAACAGCAGGAGGGACGGCTTTCTGATAAAAGCGCGCGCGATGGAAATCCGCTGCTTCTGCCCGCCTGACAAATTGACGCCCCGCTGTCCCAGCACCGTGTCGTATCCGTTTGACAGCTTCATAATCGTGTCATGGATTTGCGCGTCTTGGGCCGCTTCCATTACTTCATCTAGTGAAGCATCCTCCCGCCCCCAGGCGATATTTTCACGGATGGTGCCCGAAAACAGAAGCACTTCCTGCGGAACATAGCCGATTTCCCTGCGCAGCCCGCAAGCGGAGAATTCACCGATCGGTTTGCCGTCTATGAAAATACTGCCCGAATCAGCCGTGTACAGGCGCGGAATCAGCTGAAAAAGCGTTGATTTTCCTGAACCTGTCGCGCCCATAATGGCAACCGTTTCTTTCGGGCTGGCAGAAAAGGACACGTGATGCAGCGCGTCTTTTTCCATGCCCGGATAGCGGAAGGACACTTCGCGAAACTCAATCCCGCCTGCAAGCGCCCGTGCCGGGTCCTGCCCCGTTCCCTCGCCGCCTTCTGTTTCCAGCACCTCGCCGATTCTTTCTCCGGAAGCCTTCGCCCGGGAAAATACCATGATGAGAAAAGGAAGGACGGACAGCGCGCCTGTAATCCGCGTCGCATAGTTAATGACGGAAACGACATCGCCGACCTGCGCTCCGCCCTGAGCAATGCTTTTGGCGCCGAACCATAAGATAAACAAAATGCAAATGTTCATCAGCAGCATTAAAATCGGCATCGCCGCTTCCACGAGACGAAAAGCGGAGACCGTTTTTTCCATCAGCTTCGTATTCGATTTCAAAAAACGTTTCACTTCGTGGTTTGCACGGAGGAGCGCTTTAATCAGTTTGATCGCCGTCAGGTTTTCCTGCATGATCGTGTTGACCTGATCAAGCCGCTTTTGCACAGACCGAAACAGCGCGCCGCCTCTTTTCAGCACCCACAGCAAAAACAAAAGCAAAATCGGCACCGTGATCAGCAGAAAAAACCCAAGTTTCGCATTGACGGTCAGCGAGAGAATAATGCCCCCCGCGATCATTAACGGCGCACGAAGCATAAACCGGAGACTCATGAAAAGCATATTCTGAACCTGTGTCACATCGTTTGTCAGCCGGGTGATAAACGATGTGGATGAGAATTGCGCAAACGTCGAATAGGAGAAGGATTGAATCTTTTGAAAAAGCCCTTTTCGCGTATCATACGCATAGCTCTGGCTGATGTGGGCGGAGTAGAATGAATTTAAAATGCCCGATGCGAATGAAACAGCGGTCAGTCCGATCATCACGCCGCCCCACAGCCAAACCGTACCGAGATCCTGCTTTAAAATTCCTTCGTCAATGATTTTCCCGATCAGCAGGGGCTGTATCAGCTCTACCGCAAGCTCGATGAGCATGAAAAACAGAGCGATTCCCGCTAAAAGAGAATACGGTTTTACATATGATAAAGCCTTTGACATGTGTAAGCCTCCAAATCCTTTGTTCAATATTATTATTTTATGCCTTTCCGGCAAATGAATAAAGAAATTTGGTGTGCCGTTTTTTCAATAATCTGCGAAAAAGATAAAACCTTCCCGGGAAGGGAAGGTTTTGACCTTATTGATCCAATTGCTGTTCAATGCGCTCCCGCATTTGCGGAACGCCTAATCCGACAATGACCTGAAGCGCCCTGCCTTTTCTGACGACGCCGTGGGCTCCCAGCTCTCTGAAATCGGCGTCACTTTTGACCTTTGATTCATCAGCGACAGTGACGCGGAGACGGGTGGCGCAATTGGTGACCTCCGTAATATTGTCCTTTCCGCCCAGCGCTTCAATATACAAAGCGGCTGTATCCCGCTGTGTTTCGTCTGCCGCCGCTGTTTCTTTTGAAGCCCGCTTCCGTTCTCTGTACTCCTTTTTCGAATAGAGCTTTGTTTCCTGCCCTTCCTCTTTTTCTCTGCCCGGTGTGGCGATGTTGAATTTGAGAATGAGGAAACGGAAGACGAAAAAGTAAACAGCGGTAAAACACAACCCGATGATGATCTGGTATACATACGTCAAGCCGTGGCTTGACGCCAGCGGGATCCAGTTCAAGGTCGCAGCTTCGATCAAACCGCCCCCCATATTTCCGACGACGCCGGCCATATACATGACGGTTGCCATGGAAGCGGCAAGCAAAGCATGAACCGCAAATAAAAACGGAGAGATAAAAAGGAATGTAAATTCAATCGGCTCTGTAATTCCCGCGACAATGGACGTCAAGGTGACCGGGATCAATAGGCCGGCGACGATTTTTTTCTTCTCCTTTGAAGCCGTGGCGTAAAAAGCGAGCGCGATTCCCGGAATGCCAAAGATTTTCGAGTTGCCGTGAAGCGCGAATCCCCCCTGCGGGAACAATTCTTTCAGCGGTTTGACGCTTTGAGAGTATTCCCCGAGATGCTGCGCCCAATAGGTGACGATACCGCCTTCAGCCACAGCCGGACCGTAAATAAACGGAGAGTAAATAAAATGATGCAGGCCGGTCGGAATTAAAATCCGCTCCAGGAACGTGTAAATCCACACGCCGATCGCCCCGGAAGAAACGAGAAAACTTTGCAGCGAGCCGATTCCGGACTGAACCATCGGCCACACGTATGCCACCGCAAGCGAAATCGGTATCATAATGAAGAAAGAAATGATAACGATGTAGGAAGATCCTTGAAAAATCCCCAGAAAATCCGGCAGTTTTTTATCAAAATAACGATTGTGCAAATACACGACAATAGATGAAATAAAGATGGCGCCGATAATATTCGTATCAAGCGTTTTGATCCCGGCGATCATCGTCAGCCCGCTCGTTCCGCCCGCTTCCTGAGTCATATCGACATGAAAAGCCCCGCCCCAAACCGTCAGAATCGCATTGATAAAGTAATTGAATGTCAGATAAACTGTAAGCGCTTCCAAACAAGCCCGCGCCTGCGCTTTTTTCGCTAAGGCGACAGGTATGCCGATCGCAAACAGGAGCGGCATTTGGTTAAAGACGGTCCAGCCGCCCTGTTCAATGACGTACCAGCATTGATACCAAAGCCCGTCAGGATCAGCCAGCGGCCCCATCAGCGTTTTATTTTTAAACAGCGTACTCAGACCGACAATAATACCGGAAAATGCAAATAACAAAACAGGCACAAACATCGCGCTGCCGAAGCGCTGGACTTTTTGCATCATTTCACGTGACCTCCCGCTATTTATCAAAATTTTCGAGCTCTTTATAATCAACAAATGCACGGAATAACGCTTCGCCCACCAGAAAAAACGGGGCAAATGCGACGATTTCCGTTTTATCGCTTAACGTCACCGGCTTGCTGGTCGCATAAAGATTATACGGCGTCGTTTGCGCCAGTACGTTGTTTTTCAGATTGGTGATTGAAATAAACGGAACTCCCTTTGCGGACAGGGTCCTTACCTGCGGAATTAATTCGGGTGTTTCGCCTGATAATGAAATAATGATGAATACGTCATCAACCTTAAAATCATCACACATGATATTAAACTCTGTGATGTCCTGAATTAAAATCAGATACTTCCGCCGGGATACAAACATCCGCTGCAGCTCACGGGCGCACACCCTCTGAGCCGTCCCCGATCCGTAAACGAAAATCCGTTTTGCTTCATCTATCAGCCGGCACATCTCCGTCATATCTTTTGACTTCACGTATTTTACATTGGCTTCAATATCATCCAGCAGCTTTTCAAACGTCATATTCTCGCCCTCTTCAGGCTGATCCTCCCATTTCAGAAAAACCCGGAATTCACTGTAGCCGCTGAAGCCCAGTTTTTGGGCGAGCCGCAGGATGGAAGACCGAGAGACATTGCAGGCTTTCGCCATGTCATTGATACCGAGATGGTAGCACGTATGTTTATGATTCAATATATATTTTAAAATATAAAAATCGTTGTCATTTAATTTCGCGTAATGCTGATTAACCAGTTCTTCAAGACTCATCCCAAAAATCCCCCCGTTTTCTTTCTATTATATAGAATAACAGATAAAGAAAACGGGGAAGATTGTCATCAGGAAATAGGAGACGGACTTACATCAAGCTCAGGCCAGTAGTCCTTGTTAGCCTCCATCAGATCTTCAAGAATCAGTCTTGCCACACGGGCGTTCGGCACTGTTTTTGACAGGATCAGCGCCTGCCACAGCTTTTGAAATGACCGCTCTTCCCACGCTTCAGCCGTCAGTTTTTCAACAGACACCTGCTGTTCCATCAGGCCTTTTTGAAATTGCGGTATGTTCCCGACTGAGAGCGGTTCCGGTCCGTTTGAGCCTACGAGACAAGGAATCTCAACCATGGCTGACGGATCAAAGTTTGCGATCGCGCCGTTATTTTCAACGATTAACAGCATCCTCTCCCCTGTGTTGTAAGCGATGGCCCGGGCAAGGTCGACGATATAGGAAGCATGATCATCAATTTTAATTTCACTGTTCTCCGACGATTGTTCGCGCGTAATCATATCGCATTGGCTGAAAATGAAAGCTTCCCGCCCTTCCATGACTTCGTTGGCTCTCGTATGGTTCGGGTTTGATTTTTTCACCATATCATCCGGGAATAAGTAATATTGCAGATATGTGTTCGGAAGCGTATCCGGATCAGCCGCCTGTACGTCGCGCGCTTTTTTGAATGTGTCATTCCAGCTTGCTTCAGTCTGTTCGGCCTCCGTCTTCGGAACGTAGCCGTATTCACGGACATGCTCTTTCAGCTTCGGCATTAAATCATTGCCATGCCGGTCTGTGATGGACGTCCACCAGCCAAAGTGGTTCAAGCCGTAGTAACGGACGTTCATTTCTTTTCGTGAAGATAATCCGAGGATGTTCGCCATGCGATCCTCAATTCCGACCGGCATGTCGCAGATGTTCAATATTTTTGAGTTCGGTCTGAGGCGCCGTGTAGCTTCGGCCACAATCGCCGCCGGATTGGAGTAATTCAGCATCCATGCGTCGGGCGAGTACGTTTCCATATAATCAAGAATCTCCAGAACACCGCCGATAGAGCGCATGCCGTATGCGATTCCGCCCGGCCCGCATGTTTCCTGGCCGACCACGCCGTACTTCAGCGGGATTTGTTCATCAAGCGCGCGCATCGCATATTTTCCGACGCGGATATGCGCCATGACGAAGTCAACATCCGTAAAAGCCGTCTCTGGGTCATCAGTCGCCAGAAATTCAATGTCCGGCGCTTTTTCTTTTATAAATACCTCACACGCACCCGCAATCCGCTCCTGCCTTTCTTTATCATTGTCATAAAGTTTCAGCTTTCTGATCGGAAACTCTTCCAGGTGATTCAAAAGCATTAATA
The DNA here is from genome assembly GCF_058791615.1 of Bacillus sp. EB106-06-01-XG163. Taxonomy (NCBI): domain Bacteria; kingdom Bacillati; phylum Bacillota; class Bacilli; order Caryophanales; family Bacillaceae; genus Bacillus; species Bacillus sp. EB106-06-01-XG163. The sequence continues at coordinate 75,656 of NZ_JBYTDS010000013.1, read as the reverse complement.
CAATTCCGGGGGTAAATGTGCTGCCGCCGCCTGCAATAACGATTGAGAATGATTTGTCTGTCATGTGAAGCCCTCCTCTGATAACGTTTACATTTTATTTATATCATGAGAAGGTCCGATCTGTACCGGGTTTGGAGGAGTTAGATCATTTAATCATTTTTAGTTATTTTTCTCAAAAAGCGGGAAAGTTCCCACAGGTACGAAAAAGGCCTGCTGTCATCAGCAGACCCATTCTCAAAAATGCTCTTGTAAATCAGAAAGCAGCACTTCCTGCTCAAATTGCGGATTTCCGATCGGAAAAATTCTGGCTGTTTCCTTGTCTTCGTTGACATGCTGAATATAAATCGGAACTCCTTCGTACGTCACATACGCCATGGCGGCGGATTCCGAAATGTCTTTCGCACGCTGTGTATTCACGTCTCAAACCTCCTTTAGGCCTCACACATAACGTGTCCGGCAGCCAAGAGAAGTATGCTTGTTTCTTACAATTGTCCGGTGGTGAGTTTGAATTTTTTGAGGCGTTTGTAAAACGTGCTCCGCGGGATTCCGGCCATTTTGGCGGCCAGCGTGACATTCCCCTTCGCTGATTCAAGGGCGTTTACGATGATGTTTTTCTGAATGTGCTCCCGGATGGAGACAGGGGACGCTTCTTCCTGTTCATAAGACTCGGCCGCCTCTTTAAGACCTGACGCTTCAAGCAGGGCTGCGATGGGGCGTTCTGACAGCCGTCCGTCCGGGAACATGACGGAAAGACGTTCAAATACATTAAACAATTCCCTGATATTCCCCGGCCATTTCCGGCTCTTTAATAGGTCTAAAAAGTCATCAGGAAGCTCCCCCCGCCAGCCGCGATTTCGCTGAAATTCAAGGAAGAGGCCGGGAATGTCTTCGGTGCGTTCTCTTAATGGAGGGAGGTGGATCGGACAGACGTGAAGCCGGTAAAATAAATCTTCTCTCAGCTTTTTGCATTCGACAAGCTGTCTCAGATCAGTGTGGGTGGCAGTGATGATTCTGATGTCAACGGGAATCTCTTTTGTCCCGCCGACCGGGGTGACTTTCCGTTCCTGCAGCACCCGTAACAGAGCGACCTGCATGGAGTGTGATATTTCTCCGATTTCATCGAGGAAAAGAGTGCCTTTATCGGCTTTTTGCAAAGCGCCGTTATGTCCTTTCCGTTTGGCCCCGGTGAAGGCGCCTTCCGAGTAGCCGAACAGTTCGCTTTCAATCAGCTTTTCGGGGACCGCTCCGCAATTGACGGCGATAAACGGGCCGTTTTTCCTGGAGCTGTTGTTATGAATCGCCCGGGCGGCAACCTCCTTTCCCGTCCCGGTTTCTCCCGTAAGACAAACGGTTGCGTCCGTTCGGGTGACAAGCTCCAGCTGCTGAAGCATATGTCGGGATGACGGGCTTTTGCCTGCCGCACCATGGAATATAAAAGACGGCTTTTCTTCTCGTTTGGATAAATAAACGCATGTGTAGCCGTTCTCCTCCCGCTTCGCCTGCTTGATGTGATAGCCCTGTTCCTCAAGCTCGCGCAGCGTATGTCCGGTAAAATGCTGAACGGGACGGCTTGCGGCGATAACCCGGCTCATGTCATTGCAAAGCACGATCGGATCGTGAGACCGGGTAAGCCCGGCGAATTTGCTGATCATGTCAAGTTCTGTCATTTTGATCTTTAGGGCAAGCTCCCGTTCCGCCGTAAAAGCGATGGAGGAGGCAATTCCGAGCATAAACGGCTGAGCGCGGGCGGCGGGGCAGGAAATATCAATGACACCCGCCAGCCGCCCGTCTTCATAACGGATCGGTGCGGCGGAACAGCTCCATTGATGAGAAGCGAGCGAATAATGTTCAGAGCCGTGTATCATGACCGGCTCTTTTGTATAAAGAGCCGTCCCGATCGCATTCGTGCCGACGGCCGTTTCCGTCCAGCGGGCGCCTTTTAAGAAATTGATGCGGTTCGCTTCATGAATGGTGCGCGGGTGGCCGTCAACTGAATGGACAACGCCGTCTGAATCAATCAGGAGAACCATCATTTCCATTTCCCGCATCGCCGTTTTCATTCTTTCTGCATACGGCGTTGAGGCCGCTAAAAATAACGCATGCTTTTCGGCCTGCCTTTCTAAATGATCTGCCGGCATTACATTCGGCCCCTTTTCGAGATAAGGGTTGACGTCGGCTTTTTTGCAGCGGTGCCATGAGGCGGCCACCCGCTTCTGAATACGGGATTCATCAAGCACGCCTTCTTTCACAAAGCGCTTCCAGGTTTTAAAATCATTCCGAATGACATTCATTGTATTCGCTCCCCCCTGTTCAGACCATCTTTTCATATATTGTAGGGGAAAAATAAAGCGCTTTCAACGAAAAATACCCCTTCTCATCTGAGAAAGGGTATTCCGGTTATACGGAATGCACCGCAAGTCCGGTGACATTCAGCAGGGCTTCCTGAAGCGTTTCTGACAGAGTCGGATGCGCCGCGATAAAGTGCTCCGACATATCCGCCGTCATTTCACCGTTCATCATCATGACCGCCTGACCGATCAATTCCGTCACGTCCGGCCCGATCATTGACACGCCGACGATTTCTCCGAATTCCGGTTCGGCAATGATTTTCATTTTGCCGCCATGCTGATGTTTAATTAACGCTTTTCCGTTAGCAGAAAATGAGCATTCTCCGATTTTCACATCTCCGTATGTCTCTCTCGCCTGTGTTTCCGTCAGCCCGACAGCGGCCATTTCCGGCGATGTATAAATACAGCGAGGCACCGCCCGCATATTGACTTTGCTTTCCTTTCCCGAGGCATGCGCGGCGGCTGTGATTCCTTCATGAATGGCGGCATGCGCCAGCTGCATTCCTCCGGCCGCATCGCCGCACGCATATATATGAGGCACATTGGTCTGCATATGGTCATTGACTTCAATACCGCGCGGAGAATACCGGATGCCGGCTTGCTCCAGATTCAGGCCTTGCAAACGCGGCTTTCTGCCGATTGCAACCAAAACGTGATCAGCCTGAGCCTCAATTTCTTTGCCGTCTTTTGTCCACACGGCGGTTTTCCTTTCTTTGTCAATCCGCTGAAGGGCGGCTTTCGTCTGAATATCAGCCCCGCTGTCTCTTAAAGAGTCTTCGAAAACGGCAGCGATTTCTCCGTCTTCTGCCGGGAGCAGCCGGTCAGCCGATTCAATCACCGTCACTTTCGTTTTAAACCGGCTGAATAAAGAGGCAAATTCACAGCCGATCACACCTCCCCCGACAATAAGCAGAGAAGAAGGGATTTTCTGTAAAGAAAGCGCGTCTTTGCTGTCGATCACCCAATCGCCGTCAAATGGGGCAAACGGCAGCTCCGCCGGTTCAGATCCGGATGCAATCAATATCCGATCCGCTTCCAGAATGTCTTTTGCGCCTCCTTCTCCTTCAACAAGCAATGTCTGCTCTGTGAGAAATGAAGCTGTCCCGCTGATGACTTTAATCTGATTTGTTTTCATTAAGTATTGAATTCCCTGCACGAGCTGGCTGACGATTTGCCGTTTGCGCCCCTGCATGCGGGCCCAATTGAGTGTAATGTTTTGCGGCAGTTCGATGCCGAATGTATCTGCATGCCTGATTTTATCGAGCACATTCGCGCTTTCCAAAAGCGACTTTGTCGGGATGCACCCCTCATTGAGACAAGTGCCTCCGAGCGGCCCTTTGTCAATCAGAACGACTTCTTCTCCCCTCCGCGCGGCAGTCACGGCAGCTGCATATCCGGCAGGCCCGCCGCCGATAATGGCTAGTGTCAATCTCTTCACCCTCTCTATAAAATCAATCCGGCCGGCTCTTCAAGCAGCGCTTTGACCGTTTTCAGGAAGTCCGCAGCCGGTGCGCCGTCACATACTCTGTGATCAAAGGTAAGGCTCAGCGGCAGCATGGTGCTTTTGACAAGTTCATCTCCTTTAAACGCAGGCGTTTCATAGCTTGCGCCTACTCCGAGAATACCGGCTTCAGGCGGATTAAGAATCGGGGTGAAATGCTCAATTCCGTAACCCCCGAGATTTGTAATAGAAAATGTCGATCCGTGCAGGTCATCTCCGGAAGCATTGCCTTCCCGCGCCCGGCGTGCCGATGTGCTGATGTGATCCGCAAGCTCAAGGAATGAAAGCTTTTCCGCATCCCGAATCACCGGCACAACGAGACCGTTTTCAAGAGAAACCGCCATCCCGAGGTGGACATATGGATAGGTGATGATCCGCTCCTCTTGATAAGAGCTGTTCAGCTCAGGATGCTGTTTCAGCGCAAGCACCGCGGCCCGGGATACGAAATGTGTGACCGTCAGTTTAACACCGCTCCGCTTTTTCGCGCTGTCGGCGAGCTGCTGCTGCCATTTTACAAGCTCCGTAATGTCCGCTTTCATAGTCAGCGTCAGCTGGGCGCTGTTTTGCAGGCTTTTGTGCATTCGGTCTGCAATTACTTTTCTCATCGCTGAAGCCGGTTTTCCCTCCGGCTGTGCCGTCTGAACCGAAGACTGCGGTTCAGCTTCCGTCTTCATGGCCTTGATGACGTCAGCTTTTACGATTCTGCCTCCGGGCCCCGTCCCGTTCAGCGTTTCAACTTTCAACCCGGCTTTCTCCGCCATTTTTCGGGCAACGGGAGATATTTTCACGCGGTGTTTACGCTTTTGCACGGCTTTGGGAGCGGGAATATGTTCAGGTTCAGATTGCGGTTTCCCTGCATTTTCAGGAGCCGGCGCCTCCTTCTCCCGCACTTCTTCGCCGTTTTCCCCGATATAACAGATGGGCGTTCCCGGCGGGACTCCTTCTCCCTCTTTGACTTTAATGTGAAGAAGCGTGCCGCTTTCAGGCGCTTCTATTTCCATTTCTATTTTTTCCGAGTTGATGCTGGCGATGCTTTCTCCCTTTTCAACCGGGTCGCCGACTTTTTTATTCCAGACGGATACTTCACCTTTCTTCATCGCCATTCCCAGCTTCGGCATTACTACTTTTACAGCCATTCTATATCCCTCCTTTAATTCATTGCCGGCTCGCCAAGCAATTCAAGCGTGACGCTGACAATTTGGTCTGGTGTCGGCAAATATTGATCTTCAAGCACCGGCGAAAACGGCACTGGTGTATGCGGCGCTGTAATCCGCTTAATCGGCGCATCAAGCAAATCAAAGCCCTTATCGGCGACAATCGCAGCAATATCCGTGGCGATGCTGCAGCGCGGATTGGCTTCGTCAATGATGATCAGCCGGTTTGTTTTTTCTAACGATGTGAAAATCGCTTCCTCATCTAAAGGAGACAGACTCCGGGGATCAAGCACCTCGGCGTCGATGCCTTTCTCAGAAAGCTGCGCAGCCGCTTCAAGCGCAGTATTGACCTGCTTGCCGACCGCAAACAGTGTGATGTCGCTGCCTTCGCGTTTGATATCCGCTTTTCCGAGCGGAATTGTATAATAATCTTCCGGCACCTCGCCCTTCATGTTGTAGGACGTTTTATCTTCAAAAAAGAATACCGGATCATTGTCTTCTATTGCCGAAAGCAGCAAACCTTTGGCGTCATATGGATTGGACGGCACAACCGTCTTCAGACCCGGGATGCTGGTGAACAGGCCATACAGCGCCTGCGAATGCTGAGCGGCTGCCCGGAACCCGGCTCCGTATGTGGTGCGGACGGTGATCGGCACTTGCGCTTTACCGCCGAACATATAGCGGAATTTCGCCCCTTGGTTGATCACTTGGTCAAAGCACGTTCCGATAAAATCGTTAAACATCAGTTCCGCAATCGGTCTCAGCCCCGTGGATGCCGCAGCCATGGCCGCACCCATGTAGCCCGCCTCAGAAATTGGTGTGTCCAGCACCCTGCTTCTGCCGAATTCCTGTACGAGCCCCTTTGTGACCCCCAGTACACCGCCCCATGCTTCATCATCTTGCAAGTGATCGACCGCCGCTCCCCCGGCGACATCTTCACCGATCAAAAGCACATTTTCGTCTTTTCTCATCGCAAGCTTCATTGCTTCATTGAGCGCGTCCGACATGCTTATGACTCTCGCCATCTCACATTCCCCCTTTTTCATATGACACGTAGACGTCTGTCAACAGCTCTGACTCTTTCGGATATGGACTCTTTTCGCTGAACGAGACGGCTTTTTCAATCGATTCGCTGACACGCTGTTCGATGTCTGACAGTTTATTTGCATCTGTTTCTTTTAGAAGATAGTTTTTAAAGCCTTGGATGGCATCCTTTTCTTCAAGATGCTCAGTCTTTTCATCCTTTGTTTTATAAGTTTGGGCATCCCCTTCGAAATGTCCGTAGTTTCTGTAAGTCATACATTCAATCAAAGACGGGCCTCCGCCGTTTCTTGCTCTTTCTATCGCTTCCCCGGCTGCCTGATAAACTGCTAAAATATCTTTTCCGTCCACCGTGACCCCCGGCATGTTGTAGGCAGCCGCCCGATCGGCGATTGAATCACAGGCTGATGCGTACTCAAATGTCGTGGCTTCGCCGTAACCGTTGTTTTCGGCGATGAACACGACAGGAAGATTCCATACTGCCGCTAAGTTCAGCCCTTCATGGAAGGTCCCTTGGTTATTGGCTCCGTCCCCAAAAAAGCAAACGCTTACATTTTTAGTTTGTTTATATTTAGCCGTGAGCGCTGATCCGCATGCGAGCGTGAATCCGCCCCCGACGATTCCATTTGCGCCTAACATGCCTTTATCAAGATCCGCAATGTGCATAGAACCGCCTTTGCCTTTACACAGTCCGGTCGCTTTTCCGAATATTTCCGCCATCATGCCGTCCAGATCACAGCCTTTGGCGATACAATGGCCATGTCCCCTGTGTGTGCTTGTAATGCTGTCGCCATCATCTAAATGAGCGCACACCCCCGCAGCTACCGCTTCTTCACCGGCATACAAATGGACGAATCCGGGAAGCACTCCTTGCGCGAACAGTTCATGCACTTTGTCTTCAAAGCCCCTGATTTCCAGCATCTTTTGGTACATCCACAGCGCTTTTTCCTCAGTTAATGACAAGCCTTCTCGTTTTAACAATTCCATTTTGTGCGCCTCCTTCTATTTAGGGTTCACACTTATAAATGCAAGAAGCATGCCAGCCTTTGAAGCCCGTAAAATGAATGTTTTTATTTTTACAATGGAGACAGTTTGAGACAGGTGTCTCATTTTGTCTCGATCTGTTCCCTTTGTCTCGTTTTAAGGCATACAAAAAAGACCGGGCATCACCCTGTCTTTGACAATGATCGACGTATTTATTTCCTCGGAAATCTTTTAACTGCTTCATGCTTCTGCATACAGTCTATCGTGGCGTTTGAGTGGTTACACTCTTTTTTTCATATCCACGTGCTGCAGTTCATGCTTTTCTTCAACAGCCCGATTCAGCGCTTGAAGCATGTAGCCAATGCCTTTATACGATGACAAAGGCCAGGTGATATGCTGATGCTCTCCGATGACGGCGTTTAGGACGCTTCGGTATTTTTTCCCGCCAAGCATGACAAGCTCTTCGATGTCGGAAAAGCCTTTTTCATGAAATTGACGGCGCAGCTCGTCCGCTGCCATGATCTCCGGATGACCGGTTCCAAAAGTGACATCGTAATTTCCGGGAACCATATCATCCGGACGAAGGAATCCGTGCTTTGCCGACAAAATTACCCACTCATCGAAAAATGCTTTCGCATAACGCTCGCACGCCTGATGAAACGGGCTGAGATAAGCGTCTTCCGCCCTTACCGGACCTGTATCTGAATGGACATCCCAAATTTTTTTCTTGCCGCAGGGGATGATGCACAGTCGTTTCATTTTTCTCTCCCCTTTATGATGTATGTCCTATCAATGTACCATGATTCGTTTATTTCTGCATGACGAAACTGGCCATGGATCTGTCTGGGTAAAAACTGCACACAAAAAGACCCGGAATTCGTACGGAATCCGGGCCGGATGAAGAGTTGTTTATGTCACTCTTGCTCCATCCCATCAAGATACTTTCTCTCAAAGTCATCGAGCAATGCACGCACTTCATCTGTTGACTTTGTATTCATGCATTGATTTCTTAATTCACTTGCTCCACGGAATCCGCGGAGATATATCTTAAAAAAGCGGGGGAGCGGTTTATATGCTCGAGCTTCTGCTTTTGAATATTCATCATGAAGATCCAGGTGCAATCTCAAAAGATCAAGCAATTCCTTACTGCTATGCTCTCTCGGCTCCTTTTCAAAGGCGAATGGATTAGTAAAAATGCCTCGTCCAATCATAATCCCGTCAACACCGTATTGTTCAGCGAGTTTCAAGCCGGTTTCACGGTCAGGAATATCCCCATTGATCGTCAATAGGGTATCCGGCGCTATCTCATCACGAAGTTTCTTGATTTCCGGGATGAGCTCCCAATGCGCATCTACTTTACTCATTTCCGCTCTTGTACGCAGATGAATGGAAAGATTCGCAATGTCTTGTTTCAGTATGTGTGTCAGCCAGCCGCGCCATTCGTCTATATCCGTGTAGCCAAGTCTGGTCTTCACACTTACCGGCAGACCTCCTGCTTTCGCCGCCTGTATTAATTCGGCTGCAACTTCAGGACGGCAAATCAGGCCGCTTCCCTTTCCATTCCCCGCCACATTAGGTACAGGACAGCCCATATTGATATCCAGGCCCTTAAACCCTAATTCCGCCATCCCAATACTCATTTGACGAAAGTTTTCAGGCTTATCTCCCCATATGTGGGCAACCATCGGCTGTTCATCCTCCGTGAAAGTCAAACGGCCGCGCACACTATCCTTCCCATCCGGGTGACAATAGCTTTCTGAGTTTGTAAACTCTGTGAAAAACACATCAGGTCTGCCTGCTTCACTCACAACATGGCGAAAAACGACATCCGTCACATCTTCCATTGGTGCCAGTACAAAAAATGGCCGTGGTAATTCACGCCAGAAATTATCTGTCATAACAAATCCAAATCCTTTCATGATGGGATACAGCCAAACCTTTATCCCAAAATTAAAAACTGACCATGCTTCTTTTACACTTATAGCATGTGTCAGCACTTCTTATCAAACGATAGTAAATTTTGAACATTTCATTAACACACATAAATGGTATTAGGTTGAAACAAATCATTCATATTACTTGCTTTTGCTCTAATCAACGTGATCGCCTGTCCTCTTATGTTTCATTTTTTAAAATGAAAATCTGGAGAGGGCCGCGCAAGAAAAAGACCGAAGATCGACAATGCTCATTATTACTAAGAAGACTCTTTAATGTATACTTATGTCTACTTAATCTATTACGCATGCTACCTTCCCCCACATATATACAATTACGAGTTTGGTTTTTTAAATCTGTTACATAAACACCTTTCATTGATCTAAATTTTTGATCTTTTAGCCCATTTTATATGTTCAGGCAAAGGAATTTCAAAATTAATTGTATGATTAGCCTTTCCCTTAATGAAGAATTCCTATGGTAATTTGATTTTCAAATCCATTATCATCTCCTCCAAAAATCCACATTATAAAAAAATTCCCTATTTATCTATCAACGCTTAGCTTGCCTAACATATATCTTTAATAGTAATTACATCTTAAAAATAGACCCACCATTTATCTCTAAGTTTAGCTGTAGGCATAAATTTAAGCTTGCATTCAATGAGTGGAGCTTAATTTTTTTATTCTGCAATTTTTTTAATCTTTTTAATTTCATCCTTCTCTAAACCTAATCTTTGCAATAATTCTTTATCGTATTCGATAAAATCACCTAATTGATCATTATAATATGGGTATTGAACAGTTAAATCATTTATCGCAAGGTTTCTATAATTCTTTTTGACTCTTATATTTCCCAACTCTATTTGTGGAGGATTTTTCAACATATTAATTAGCTTTTCAGATGTTATATTTCCTTCAAAATCTTCGTGATACGGTTTTAAAGATCTATTTCCTATTGAAAAACCCGGGGGATTCCTATCTAAAAACCGAACAAAAGCTGAAGTATCAGCAATATAGCAATCATTATAATACATACTTTCACCAAGCATTGCTGTCGTTACAATAACTTTATAAATATTTTTAGGATGCCATTCTTCTTCTAGTTTCAATTCTTCTCTTACAATGTTTATATTCTCCACGTAATAATCAACAATACGATTTAGTTGCTCGACAGCACTTCTTTCTTTATGGCTTTTATTTATCTTTTCCGTTTCCCTTTGTATTATCTTTATTAAGAAATTATAATATTCCCTAATAGTTAGTGGTTGACCAAAGGCTTTTAATTCTACAAAGAACAAATCATTGTCAATAGTAAAAACTACATCACATTCATATGTTTCACCATTAACAATTCTCTTTAGTCTTTTCGCACCAATATCTAGCTTGTTTAGTTTATTTAATATGTATTCTTCTAATCCAGTACCCTTAAAAGAAATATCCACTTTCTTCTTATTTAACAGAGATATCAATGACATTGAAGGATCTATATGTGATGCCACAGAAGGAATAATAATCAAACTGTCATTATGAACGACAAAAGGACAATCTAACAAATCTTTTGCATCTTGATTAAATTTGAAGTTATTGATGATTTTAAGAGCACTGGCTTGAGATACTCCCTTTGAAACAAATAAGTTTATCCAGTAAGTTTCAGTTTTCATAATAGTCCAATTATTTAAGTTTAATGGTTTAACTACTTTTGACTCGAATCTTTCCTTTAAATAATTTTCAGCCTCAATTTGAATTACAACGTAAGCTCTAATCCATTCTGCGAGTGACACACCTAAAAGCCTTATATTTAGATCATGAGTGTGTAGAAATTCTCCTATCGCAATACAATAATATGCTTCATTCTCGCAAAGATAATGAGCTGGAGGTAATTTCTTTGCATTTTGATCAATTTTACGTTCCAATTCTGTTTTATCGGCTAAATTAAAATCCGTATACCATTTACTTCTTTGATCCTTAAATCTCACTTTTGAGATTTCTTGTGCATGTAAAAAATCTTCATTCTTGGGCTGGATGTGAATTTTCTTATTATCTATATCAAAATCTGTACCGATAAAACGCCATTTTTGTTCAATGTTCAAAAGAGACGACCACAAATCAAATAGTTCAATATGCTCTCTTGCGACTCTTATGTGACTCATGCGCATAGTTTCAAGTTTTCCTATATTACCTTTTCCACCTCCCATAGACTTCAGTAAACTCCCCGCAAACTCTGCAATACTATCAGCTATACCTAATACACGATTTATATCTTTTTGAGCAGGTAATATTTTTTGTTTACCTTCATCAAACAATGAGATGACGTATGGATACACCTCTTTAATTCTATGTATAGAATTCCCATTAATATACTCAATTAGAGAACCTAACATAATCTCTAAAGAAAGAATAAATGTTATTACCTCTCTCTTCTGAGGAATTTGGTCTAATTTCCTGGATGATCTCAATTTATAAAAATCCTTAAAAATTGAATTAATTATATTAATTTTTTCTTCAAAATTATCAATTAACTTAATATCACTCTTATAAACTGCTTTAATGTTAGATATGACTTTTTTTGATATCTTTTGTCTATTATTGTAGATGTTAAAACAAACGCCTGAGACTCTAACGATTTCTAAAGTATCTTCCAGAGAATTGTTTTGCATAAATTCGTTTAAAAAAGGAATAAATTCCTTTGAATCTTTAAACAAAGCCTCAAGTTCATAATGGTTCCATATTTTCAAGTTGTTCTCTCCTTCTATATTTTTTTAACAAATCCACTATATATATTTCTCCATTTATGTCTAGCTATAATCAAGACTTCTATCGCATGGGGTTTGTATTGTATATCTATTACAGCTTTATATTTCCGTTACCAAAACCCGCATGCAATTGGATCTTATAGACAGTCAAATCTTCTCCTTGGTTTATAATAACCCAATTAATCTCCCTTATAATAAGCAACTTTATACTTTCCTGAACTTCGCTTATGTACTTTGGGTACGAATTAATTTCTTAATGGGAACTATGAACTATCCCTCATTAAATGAAAACTTCCATTCCTATTAGTTTACTTCCCAATATTTAAATTTATACATACTCTTAAAGGAATCCGTTTGAGATAAGGCAATTTTCTCTGCTTTTCTTTCATCATATGAGGACATACCAGTAATACCAAACACCTCAAATATTATATCCTTGTCTTTATTGATAACGTATCCATCCGGAATAAAACTTCCATAACCTTCTATTGGCAAATAAGGCTTATAAAATGTTAGATTATCTTCACATAACCGATCATATATATTTTTTTCATGAGAACTTTCACAATATAAACCTCTACCAGATATCGGTATTAAACAGTAATTTTTTAGAGTCATACATTTATGATACTTGTCTTCTTTATACACAAAACCTGCTACCACATATTCAGGGCTATGCGGTTCTATTTTTTTCTTGTGTTCATATTCCTCCTTTTCAACATAGAAGCGATTAGTTCGCCCAAAAGCATCTTCACAATACAGAATATCTTTTTTTGTATTATCAAATAGAGTATCTTCTCCAAGCGGTATTACACTATTTACATACATGTAAACAAAATAGATATCTTTTTTTACTTTTACATTCCATATGCCTACTTGTTTATAAAACATCTCGTTTAAAGTTTTTCTTTTTCTCGATAACCTAATTCGAGCCGATATACCATAAACATGTTTAGCTAACTCATATTTATCATTAGGAACTCTATGTTTTTTTCCTAACACCATACTTTCCCACGCCATCATATTTATTCTTGTGGCTAAGCCAAAAATCGTTGATACATTTTTATTAGATCCCGTTCCTTCATGATAAATCACATTATTTCTCACATTACTGTTTCTTTCGTTATTATCCCCTAGCTGAGAAAGATGTAATTCTTTAATTCTAACAATATGTAATCCCTCTTCCTCATCGTAGCTCCAGGCCTTTTCATATGGGCTTGAACCCACAAATTGAGGATGTCGGCAACAATCCTTGGAATGTTTAAATTGTCTGGTAGAATTATATAAATACGGTGATTTTGCATTGGAAACTTTAAGCACTATCTTATCAGAACACTCACACCTTAATTCTATTTCTCCCTTTTCATTCCTAGTTTTTAAGTTTAGTAACAGAGATTCTTTTATAGGTGAATAAGGTAGTTTTGTTATGTTTCCTTTTGGTTTTTCAATTACAATAAATGATTTTTTGACCAATATATCCCTTCCTCCTATATTAAACAGACTACAATTCAATTATAGTTGAAGTTAACACAAAAATCGTTGAAGAATTTCCAAAAATCTTATATTTTAGAATTACTATTAAAAGGAGGAAAAAAGAATCGAAAAGACAGCCAGGGCAAAGGCTGCGCATAAAAAAACCCGGAAATCGGAAATGTTTATACCGAAATCCAGGTCTGATTACGAATTGTTTATTTTAGTTAGACGATTTTAATACAAGCTTCGCCACGGCTTCCACATGAGCCGTCTGCGGAAACATATCAACAGGCTGAATATATTCGACGCGATAGTCCTTCGACAGCGTCTGCAAGTCTTTCGCCAGTGTGGAAGGATTGCAGGATACGTAGACGAAGCGTTTCGGTTTTACTTTTTTGATGGTATCTAAAAATGTTCTGTCACAGCCGGTTCTCGGCGGGTCGACGATGACCACGTCAGGGCGGAAGCCTTCTTTCGTCCATTTCGGGAGCCAGTGTTCGGCAGTTCCTGTGACATATGCTGCGTTTTTGATGCCGTGTTTTTTGGCGTTTTTCTTCGCATCGTCAATTGATTCTTTAATGACGTCCATGCCGCGGATCTCTTTTGCGCCGCTTGAAACCCACATGCCGATCGTACCGACGCCGCAATACGCGTCTACGACTTTTTCTTTTCCTGTCAGCTGAGCCGCTTGTTTCACTTCGTCATACAGCTTGACCGTCTGCTCAGGGTTGAGCTGGAAGAAGGCGCGGGCGCTCAGTTCAAATGACACGTCACCGAGCACCTCTTGAATGGCATGGCTTCCTGCCAGCGCTTTTGTTTTGTCACCGAAAATGACGGATGTGCGCGCGCCATTGACGTTTTGAATAATCGATTTCACTTCCGGCAGCCGGTTCTGAATGGCTTTGACGATCTCATCTTTATTCGGCAGTGTCTCTTTCGCGGTGACAAGCACGACCTGCACTTCGCCTGTTTCAAAACCGACTCTCGTCACGATGGTGCGGACATCGCCTTTTTTGGTCCGTTCGTTATAAACGGATACGTTGTGTTTTTCCAAAATACGGCGGACGATACCCGTTGTTTTGTTTGTCGCCGGATGCTGGACAATGCATTCCTTAATCGGAACGATTTTATGGGAATCAAGTCCGTATAAGCCGGCAATGATGCTGCCGCTTTGCGAGCGTCCGACTTGGAACTGGCTTTTGTTCCGGTAATTCCAAGGGTTGTCCATTCCGATCGTATCTTTAATGTTCATTTCTTCGACATTGAATCTCGTATGACGTTCCAGAGACTGAATGACGATGTCGCGTTTTTCGCGAAGCTGCTGAGTGTATGCCAGATGCTGAAGCTGACAGCCGCCGCACTGGTCGTAGACCGGGCATGGCGGCGTGACGCGGTGTTCAGACGGCTTGCGGATTTTTTTGACACGTGCTTCTGAAAATTTCGGCTGCACATTTGTCGCTTCGGCAACGACTTCTTCACCGGGCAGAGCGCCGGGAACGAAGACAACTTTTTTCTTAAAATAGCCGACGCCCTCTCCGTTAATGCCGAGACGTTTGATGGTCAGCGGAAATGTCTGTCCGATTTTCAATTCGGCAGGCGCCTTTTTTTGATGTTGATTCACGTTTTTTTCTCTCCGTTTCTATATAAAGCCTTCCTCCTGGGAAAACGGCTGATTTGAAATATCACATCTTTTCAGTATAACATGCAGCCGGCGGTTCCTTCATGTTTTTCACTGGAAGTTTCCAAAAATCCTCATCATTCAATACTTCTCCACAAGTACAAGGACGCATAGCTTAAATACGGCGCCCATTCGCTGCTTACCTGGAGCATCACGTCTTTTGACGGTTTATCCTCAAGGGCGAAGCGGCGTTTGACGGCGTTTTGCAGGCCGATGTCCGCCAAAGGAAACAGATTCGGGCGGCCGAGGCCGAACATGAGGACGTTTTGGACGGTCCACGGGCCGATGCCTCTGATGGTGATCAGCTTTTTCATAATGTCTTCATCCGACAAATGGGTAAGTTCCGCCAGATTGAGCGCTCCTTCTGCAATCATCCGTGAAATGTCAATCGCATATTCCGCTTTTCTCATGCTGAACTGGAGCTCCCGCAAGTCCTGATACTCAAGCCCCGCGATCGTTTTCGGCTCGGGATAGCACCAGACGCCGTCTTTTTGTTCACCGAAGGCATGGACGAACCGTTCTGTTAAAGTAAAAGCGAAGGACAGGTTGAGCTGCTGGTGGATGATGCATTTCATGAGACAGTTGTAGACGTCATATTCCAAGACGAGCGGGGTTCCCGCATGCTCCTCAAAAAGCGCCGACAGATTTGTTTTTGAGAAATGATCAAGCACAGGCTGAAGCGGCTGCTCCCACTGAAAAATGTGTTTGATCCGTTCAATCATCTCCTCGCGGTCCGTTTCTCCGCTGACGAGAAAGACCGGGTCTGCGGCGGTGCCTTCCGCTTGAACCGTGATGACGGACAGTTTGCCGTCCCGTGTTCTGAGCGGCACTTTGATTGATCTTGCATGAAGATCGACCGCATTCAGCGGATCGAGCGACAGCCTTTCAAGGACTTTATCAAAATGATACGGCGGTGTGACCGAAACCGTTTCCTTCCACATATGCTCCACCCCTTTTTGTCCAAGTATATCATGAAGCGGCCGGGCGGCAATTCGTATACTTTTCTTCATAACGCCGCATGATATAATGGCAGGCGGAGGGTTGTTTATGATACATATAACCGCAATCACAACACATAATGAGATATTAGATAATATCCCCCTATCACGTACAGAACAACCGGACATCGCATGGTACTGGATTGATTTTTTCGGCGCTGAGATGCATGAAACCGAGCTGCTGCGTGATTATTTTCACTTTCATCCGCTTGCGATCGAGGATTGCTTTCAGCATATGCAGCGGCCGAAAATCGACCATTATGACGGCTACCGTTTTTATGTGCTCCACGCCTTGAACCCGGACACACTGGAAATGGAAGAGGTGGACATTTTTCAGTCCGACCGTTTCATCGTCAGCTTCCATTTGCACGAATCGCCCGGCGTCTCAAAGGTGAGAGAACGGTTTTTCGCTTCTCCGGGATTAGCCAAAAAAGGGCCCGGGCACATCACTTATATGATTATGGATCAGCTTGTCGATGAATATTTCCCCGTGCTGTACAAAATTGAAGACCGGCTGAATGAAATTGAAGACAGCAGAACCCATAAATCTTACGGCACTTTAATGAATGAAGTGTTTGAATTGCGGACTGATCTTTTGAACCTGAGGCGGACGATCATTCCGATGCGCGATTTAATGTACCGGATTTTGAGCCTTGACCATGTAAAAGAAAGCCGTGAAACGAAAGCGTATTTCAGCGATATTTATGACCACCTGTTAAAACTGGCTGAGCTGATCGAGTCAAACCGTGATATGACGTCAGATTTGCGGGACAGCTATGTGACGCTGAATTCAAACCGGATGAACGCCATTATGATGACATTAACCATCGTCTCGACCATTTTTATCCCGCTGACGTTCATCGCGGGGGTTTACGGCATGAATTTCGATAACATGCCTGAGCTTCATTGGAAATACGGGTATTTTATCGTTTTGGGCGTAATGGCCGTTCTTGTGGCCGCCATGCTGTTTTGGTTCGCCCGCAAAGGCTGGTTTAATATTTTCAAGTAAGAACGGCTGCCGGCTGTTCTTTTTTTTGAGAAAACATGATAGTCTGGAAAAAAACGTAAAGAGGTGTGCGCCGTTACCATCCTTTCTCACAAAATCATTTCTTCTGTCCTCCTGGCTTTCAGTGTCATGTCCATTGCCCCGCTGTATAACGGCCGTACGGTGTCTGATTACATCTTTGAGTCGCTCGGCTTTTCCTCTTGGCTGGAAGATGGAGCCCATATCTCCGTCATTCCCGGGGTCGTGCTTTACTTTGCGGCGTTAATCTGGTGTGCCGCCGCGTTCAGGCGGACGCTTCCCGCGGCGGGGCTGTTTCTGATCTTTCTCAGTATGGGGGCCGCTTCCGGTATCAGTCCTGCCACCGAATATGCCGTTTTTTCCTTAAAACAGTTCGCGCCCGAAAAAGAGGCTGTCGAATATGTGAAGCACCGCAGCGAATGCAGTCATCTGGTTGAGCGAAAAAGAGCAGGCATGAGCTGCACACTTTATATCAATCATTACGGAAAAGGGGAACAAACCATTTCTGTCACCCCGGATTTATCAGAAAACATAAAGGACGTCACATTCAAATCAAAAACATTCACTGTAAAACCCCGTTCAAAAACAATCATCAAAACTCGATTTACCGGATTTTATAAGGGGAAAGCCGCCTCAGACTCCGGATGGTCTTCAGAACCTGAACTGAAAGTGGCAATCCTGTACACAGCAGATTAACCATTTTGCATGTATAATGGTGGAAAACTTTTCATTGGAGGGACTGTGAAATGAAGATCGCCATCGTCGGACTCGGCAATATGGGCCGCCCCATCGCCGAAAATATCATGAAAGCCGGATACAGTCTGACTGTATATAACCGGACGAAAGAAAAAGCGGCTGACCTGCTGGATAAAGGGGCAGAATATGCCGAAACGCCCCGACAGGCAGCTGAACATGCGGACATCGTGCTGTCCATGCTGTCAGACGATGACGCCGTAATAGATGTAACGTTCGGAGCTTGCGGCATTATTGCCGGGTTATCTGAAAACGGCATTCATATTTCAATGAGCACGATCAGTACGGTGCTGTCAGAACAGCTTTCCGCCGCACATTCGGGCAGAGGACAGTCCTTTATTGCCGCTCCCGTCCTCGGCCGCCCCGATGCCGCCGAGAAGGCCGAGCTTCGCATCATCACAGCCGGACCGGCGGAAGCGAAGAAAAAGGCCGAACCGCTGCTTAACATCCTGAGTCAGCAAGTATTTGATACTGGTGAAGAAACAAAAACGGCCAATGCCGCGAAAATCAGCATCAATTTCTTGCTCGTGTCCATGCTTGAGGCGTTATCTGAATCGTTCTTAATGATGGAGAAGTACGGGTTAGAACAAAAACAATTTTTAGAAATCGCCGGCGCGCTCTTTGGCTCTCCCGTCTATCAAAATTACGGCACGATCATGGCTGAGGAGAAATTTGAGCCGGCCGGTTTCAAAATGTCTTTAGGGCTGAAGGATACCAATCTGGCGCTCGCCGCCGCAGAACAGGTTTCCGCAAAACTCCCTCTTGCCGAACTGGCCAAGAGCCATTTTGAAAGCGGGATCGCACAAGGCTTCGGGGATCTGGATTGGGCCGCTTTGATTAAATGCCTGAAATAACAAAACACCTCTCCATTACCAGGAGAGGTGTTTTCTACAGGCGCGGCAGCTTCATTTCTTTCTCAAACATCAGGTCATCTATGCTTTTAAACGTGTAGCCTTCTTTTTTCAAATCGGTAATGGCATCGTCCAGAGCTTCTGAATTGTCCTTTGAAACGGTGTGGAGAAGGTAGATCGCGCCGGGATGAGCCTGCTTTATCATGTGATCATAGGCGTATTGTTTCCCTTTTTGCTCGTTAACCTTCCAGTCGACAAATGCGACGGACCAGAAAACGGTTTGGTAGCCGAGGCGCTTCGTTTCTTTGAGGACATATTCGCTGAATACGCCGCGCGGCGGACGGAGATACAGGTTGTCCCGTTTTCCGGTAATGTTGTACACAGCTTCCGTGACGGAATCGAGTTCGTCTTGAATCTGATCGCCCGTTTTTGTCGTCAGATCAGGATGATGAAAAGAATGATTGCCGATGATATGGCCTTCCTTTGACATCCGTTTAATCAAATCAGGCTGCTCTTTCACAAAATGACCCGTGACAAAAAAAGTGCCCGTGACGTGATGTTTTTTTAACACATCAAGCACTTTCGGGGTGTACCCATTTTCATATCCATTATCAAACGTTAAATAGATGGTCTTTTCTTTCGTATTGCCCAAATAAAAGGCATCATATTTTTTGACCAGATTGTTTAGCTGTCTGCCGGCATCCGGCGGCTGATGATTGACGCTGCGTTTAAATCCCCAGTTTATCCGTTCATTCGGCACGGCTTCTGCGCTGTTGATGCCTCCCGCAAGTAAAACGGCCATGCAGCAAATTGAACAAAACCATTTCATGACCAGCACTCCTTCTGCATTTTTCCTTATTTTGCAGTAGGCTCTGCCCTTTTATACAGCCGCATTATGGAAAAAGAAAAACCCCGGCATCCGCCGGGGTTTATTCCCAATCCTTTTTAAAGCGTTCGTATTTTGCTTCCAGATCATCAAGCATGCCGATGAGCCGGTCTATATCTTCAACGTCCGTTGATTCAGGGTCTAATGAATCAATGACATTCATAAACATATCGAGTCTGTTCTTCAGGTAATCGAGCTGCTGATCTTTGCTGTTTACTGCATTCCCCATACTTCCACTCCATTCATTTTTTATAATGGTAGCGTATTTTTTGCCGTTTTTCAATGGTTCCGCTACTTGCGATCTTGGCAGATCAGGTCTAAAATTAACAGTTGGCAGACGTTAGTATGCCCCATTTATAAAGGAGTTAGATAGTCATGACACAAAACACAACACTGCGTCCGATCACACCGGAGTACGATCCTTGGGAAGCGTACATGGATGTCGACCAGTATGGAGATATGAAACTGACGAACGTTGAATTCACAACAACGACTTTGTGCAATATGAGATGCGAGCACTGCGCCGTCGGGTACACGCTCCAGCCGAAAGACCCGGATGCGCTGCCGATCGACCTTTTATTAAAGCGGCTTGATGAAATTCCTCTGTTACGCTCTATCAGCATTACGGGCGGCGAACCGATGCTTTCGCTGAAATCGGTAAAGGAATACGTCGTCCCGCTTTTAAAATATGCGCATGAACGCGGGGTGCGCACACAGATCAATTCAAACCTGACGCTTGATATCGGGCGCTACGAACGGATTATTCCTTATTTGGACGTTCTTCACATTTCTCACAACTGGGGAACGGTCGAGGACTTTGCCGACATCGGATTTGCGATGATGGAGAAGAAACCGACATTTGAACAGCGGGCGCGCTATTTTGACAAAATGATTGAAAACAGCCGCACGCTTGTCGAAGCAGGCGTAATGGTTTCAGCGGAAACGATGCTGAACAAACGGACGCTGCCGCATATTGAACATATTCACCGGCAAATTACCGAAGAAATGAAATGCCAGCGGCACGAAGTCCATCCGATGTATCCGAGTGATTTCGCCAGCGCGCTTGAATCACTCAGCCTGAAGGACATGAGACAGGCCATTCATCATCTGCTCGACATTCGCGATGAAGAGACATGGATGCTGTTCGGCACGCTCCCGTTTTACGCATGCAGCCCTGATGAAGAAGACCAGAAGCTCCTCCGCCGCTTGCGGGAAGCGAAAAACGTTACGGTGCGAAACGACCCTGACGGCCGCTCCCGCCTGAATGTCAACATTTTTGACGGAAATATCATTGTCACGGATTTCGGCGATACACCGCCGCTCGGCAATATTAAAACAGACAGCCTTCCCGAAGCATATGACAAGTGGAGACAGACGAAGCTGAGCAAAGAGCTGAACTGCCGCTGCACAAACGTCCGGTGCCTCGGCCCGAACGTCCTTGTCAAAAACAGTTATTATCAGGACACAGATTTTTCATTACGAAAAGCCAGAGGTTAACAAAAGATGGAAACGACAATTACGGACATTTTGAAAAGCAAAGTGGTTGAGATCATCATCGTCGCTCTCGTGCTTTACGCCGGTGTTTTTCTGATCAACCGCTTTGTCCAGGTGTTATTTAAACGCACGGATTTCTTGGAGGAACGGAAAGGGAAAACGATTGAAAGCCTCGTCCGATCCATCACCCAGTATACGGCGACGATCGGTTTTATCTTTTACGTCATTTCTTTATTCGTTCATGATTTCGGCCGAATTTTAGCCGGGGCGGGTGTTGCCGGTATCGTTATCGGTTTCGGCGCCCAGTCGTTAATCAAGGACATATTGGCCGGTGTCTTTTTAATATACGAACGCCAGCTTCATAAAGGTGATTACGTGACGATTAACAATCTGTTCAACGGCACAGTCGAAGAAATCGGACTCCGTTCCCTCCAGATCCGTGAGTGGACCGGCAAGCTGCTTACCATATCTAACGGTGAGGTCAGACAGCTTCAAAACTATAACATTGATTTTATGCGGATTACCGAGTCCGTCGTGATCAGTTACAAGGAAGATCCCGAGCGGGTATACGCCGTGTTAGAAAAAGCCTGCGACATGCTCAATGATGAGCTTCGCGATTCACTGAAGCGGGATGAATTTCTCAATGCGACGGAGCCGTTTCAAGTGCATGGAATTATGAGTCTGAACAAATTAACCAGAGGCATTGAATTTACAGTGAAAGGCATGGTTCAAGACACAGAATACTTCTCGGCGAGCCTTGCGGTGAGACGCGTTCTTGCCCGGGAGCTGTACAACAACAATGTGCAATTGCTCGAGGAAATGTATCACACACAAAAAAGCTGATTCCCGAACCGGAATCAGCTTTTTTTATTTATCTCGGCTGCGCTGTCATTTGAAAACCGAATGTGACGTGATCCTGCACCGGAATCCAAGCCCCGATTCCTTGCGAAGTCACATTTTTGACGACAAGTTTCCGCTTGCTGCCTTTCAGCACCAAATACACTTCACCGTATGTTACTTTTCCTTTTTCATTAACGGCCGGAGCGTAGGCGTGCAGGTAGCCGAGCCGCTGCGGAGAAATTTTGTAGGTTTGATCGCGTTTTGTGCCTGCGCCGATAACCGTTTCAAATGCGAGCGGCAGTTTTGTTTTCTTCATCGCTTTTTGCATCATCATGCTTTTTACGTCTTCTGCGTTCGGCACCTTCGCTGTGAGCCCGCCTTTGATTTTGTATTGCTGTTCTTGGGCGTATGAGATAACCGCGGTTTGCTGTCCGCCCCGGTTATCCGCTCTGTTCGTATTGATTTTTTTATATTCCCAGTTGGCGACCGTTTCGTTCGACTGATAGCCGAGCGCCCATTTCCCGAGAAATATTGTCGCCCGGTATCCGATGGCAAGCGGTGAACCGGACACCGAGGATTCATTCAGCATCTTTATCAGATGCGGATTTTCGATGTTGATCTCGGATGTATCTAACAATTCCTTCGCCAGTTTGCTCGGCTGAAGCATCGGCTGGTCCTGTGAAGCATTCGGATACGTATTTTCCTTTGAAATGCTTACGACAGAGTTGGGAACTTTAAACGGTTTTTTTGCACCGGCAGACGGCGTTGCGAAAAAACTAAAGGATAACAGCAGAATCAGTGTGGCATGAAACAGCTTTCTCATCATATCACTCTTTCTATAGCATTTTCCTTTAGTCTTTTCCTCCGCAATCGTTGTTATCCGCATTTTTTACAGGTTAAAGCAGGAAAAAACCGATCGCCATAATGACATAAGCGGCAAGGAGCGTAGCCCCTTCAAACCAGTTCGAATCACCGTCATTTGAAATCATTGTCATCAAAAGGACGGATGAGATCATCGCGACAAGCTCGGGCAATGTGAATACAAGCGGCATATTGACCGGAAAAAAGATGGAACAGATCACAAGAACCGGAGCCACAAACATGGCGATCTGCAAAGTCGAGCCTACCGCGATTTCAACGGCGACATCCATCTTGTCTTTGTACGCCATAATAATCGCCGACGCATGCTCTGCGGCATTTCCGACAATTGCGACGATAATCACCCCGATAAACAGCTCGCTCCAGCCGAACTGTTCAGCCACCGCATGAAACGTATGGACAAGATTTTCAGATATGTAGGCGACGATAATGGTTGAAATAAATAAGACGGCTGTCGCTCTTTTCCCCGACCACTCAGGCTGCTCCTCTTCTTCCTTTGCCTCCGGCTGATTCGGCTGATAAACACCGCGGTGGGTGACGAGCTTGAAATAAAGAGCTGCCACGTACAAAAGGATCATAATGATGCTGATGCCGACACTCAAATCAAGCTTGTTTTTTTCCCCCATATCCATGGAAAACACTTCGGGAATGACAAAAGCTACGATAATGGCAAAAATCAGCAGGCCAGAATTATGCCGTGCATCATGAATATTGAATTCCTGCCGCTTGTATTTCAAACCGCCGATAAAAAACGACAATCCCGCGACGAGCAAAAGATTGCCGAGCACCGAACCGGTCAGTGAAGCAAGCACGATACCCGTCAGCCCTTCTTTTAAGGCAAAAAGCGATATAATCAGCTCTACCGCATTGCCGAACGTGGCATTCAGCAGACCGCCGATCCGCGGTCCCGCGATAATGGCAAGAGATTCAGTCGCTCTCCCCATATAACTTGCAAGCGCAATAATCGTCAAGCAATAAATAATAAACAAAACCGCTGACGGCCAGTGCATCAGGCCGCCGATGACTGAAAGCGGCACTCCCGCCGCAGCCGTAAAGAAAAAAATCCGATTCATATCTGCCTGGCTCCTTTTTTCGAATGAGTCTTTTTATATTCTTCTCAAAAACTCCCTCAATTACACTTCCGCGGCAGCCCGAATTGGCATTTTCAGGTTGCCGGACGCGACAAATCCGTGTACGATCAAGAAAGATACTGACGAAGGAGAAAATACGCGATGTCACGACTGTACTTCTTTATTTTGGTTCTGCTTGTTTCCATCTCCGGATTTTCCCAAGGCATGCTTCTGCCGGTGATCTCCGTCATTTTTGAAACGAACGGGGAATCAGCCGCTATAAACGGACTTCACGCAACCGGCCTTTATATCGGCGTGCTTCTGGCGTCGCCGTTTATGGAGGCCCCGCTGCGCAAGCTCGGATTCAAACCTCTGATGGTCATGGGCGGATTTCTTGTTATCATCAGCTTATTCAGTTTTATTTGGCTTCAATCCATATGGTTATGGTTTTTTCTTCGGCTGCTTATCGGAATCGGGGATCATATGCTGCATTTTTCAACCCAAACGTGGGTGACGTCAAAGTCAACGCCCCGAAACAGAGGAAGAAACATTTCGCTGTACGGACTGTCCTTCGGGCTCGGATTCGCTGTCGGCCCGTTCATGGTCCCTCTTGTGAAAACAAGTCCGTCCCTTCCGTTTATCGTATCCGGCTGTATCAGTCTTGCCGCCTGGCTGTTTGTATTTGTCTTACGTAACGAGTACCCGGCGCAAGGTCCGGATGAAACATCCGGGGACAACAGCGCAAAACGGTTTTACCGCGCCCTTCTTTTCGGCTGGGTCGCTTTTCTCCCGGCTTTCGGGTACGGTTTTTTAGAAACGGCGCTGAACGGAAGCTTTCCCGTGTACGCCCTGCGCTTAGGCATATCCGTCGATGCCGTCGCGCTGATATTGCCCGCTTTTGCCATCGGAAGTATTGTATTCCAGTTCCCTCTCGGTTTATTAAGCGATCGATTCGGGAGAAAACGTGTCCTGCTCGTCATCTTATTAACGGGTGCCCTTTGCTTTTTGACGGCCGGACTGTTTCCGTCGCCTTCTGTCATCGGCTGCTGCTTTTTCACGGCGGGAATGGCGGTCGGCAGTATGTTTTCCCTCGGCATCAGCTATATGAGCGACCTGCTGCCGTCCCATCTGCTGCCTGCGGGCAATCTGCTCTGCGGCATTTCCTTCAGCCTCGGCAGTATGATCGGCCCGGTGGCGGGCGGCTGGTATATGCAGCGGTTTGAAAACGCCAATTTGTTTTACTTTATTACGGTGATTCTGGTCTGTATTTGGCTTGCGCTCGTCTTCGGGAAAACAAAGCACAGTCCCGCATCCGAATCCCATTCTTTTCCGGCCTCATAAAAAAGCCGCCTGATCTAAGTCAGGCGGCTTCTTTCTAGTGGTATCCGTTCTGCCCGTTAGCGCTTCCGCTTGTTTTATTCTTCGGGCCGTTTTTGGAGTTTTGTTTATTATGGCTTCCGCCTTTTTTCGTATGCTTGGTCATAATCGATTCCCCTCCGTTTTTCAGCTTGAACGTCTCCGTTCCTCTATAGCTTGCTCCCGCGGTACGGATTTTCATCAGGAAGCTTTTTACGTTTATGTAAAAGCGCGTTGATTTCTCCTCCTAAAATCAGCAGTGTTCCCGTAAGGTAAAACCAGATCATAAGGACGATTATTCCCCCGATGCTCCCGTATGTGGCGCTGTAGTTGGCAAAGGTGCCGACGTAAAATGAGAACAGCATACTGACGATAATCCAGCCTGCTGCCGCAAATACGGCTCCCGGCAGCACAAAACGGAGGGAAAGCCTTTTATTCGGCGCGAAAATGTAAAGCGCGGTAAACACGATTAAAAGGATAAGCGGACTGATACCCCAGCGGACAACCGACCACACCTGCAAAAACAGGCCGGAGGCGCCGATGAAATCTGCGGCAAGCATTCCGATTTCTCTGCCGAACACCGGCAGAAGCAATGCGATTAAAATCGTAACCACCATCGCGATGGTTAAAAAAATTGAGGTCAGGCGAATAATGATAAATGAGCGGTTTTCCTCGACTTCGTAGGCATGGTTAAATGCTCTGACAATCGCGTTCATACCATTCGAAGCCGACCAGATGACGGCGATAATCCCGAATGACAAAAGCCCGCCGCTGCGCTTGTTCAGCGTTTGCTCCGTTATGGATTTCACCATGGACATGGCACTGTCGGGCGCGTATTGATCGACCGCCCCGAGCACGTCTTCTGCCGATATGGGAAGATAGGCGGTGAGCGTCAGCATGAAAATCATCAACGGAAACAATGACAGCAGGAAAAAATACGCCAGCTCCGCCGATTTACTTTGTCCTTCATGCAGAGAAAACCTTGCAAACAGCTCCTTTATAAAACTCATGACATCCCACCTCAATGATCGTTTTTCGAAAAATGCTCCTTCGTTTCTTTTAACAGGTCAATGACCTGCGGCGTCGTCTGCTTCAGCTTGGTGATCTGCCCGTTTAAAAAACTCAGATCTTCCGATACGGTATTGGCGATGATTTTCACTTGATCCAGTTTTGCAGAAGCCTGCTGTTTCAGGGCTTCAGGATGTTTTCGATAAAATGCCGCACGCCGCCTGCACGCGTCCATGTTCCGGAAACATGCCTCTCTTGTCGGCTTATGTAATAAGGACAGTGCTCCGCCGGCGGCAGCGCCGATCAGAATCGCTTTTGCCATGATGCGTGTCTGCTTCATCGGTCAATCCCCCTTATAAATGATGGTCTTTCTTTATTGTCTCCAGCAAATGACGGCACCCGGACTCGACCAAAGCGTACACCTCGCTGAAATTCCCGGTATAATACGGATCGGGCACGTCCGCAAGGTCCGACTCCGGTACATAATCAAGCAGCCTTGCAATACGCGGCGCCGCTTTTTTATAACCGGCCATGCTGCGCAGATGTCCGATATTTTCTGCATCCATCGCAATGACGTAATCAAAATCGGTCAGATCAGACTCACGCACCTGCCTCGCCGTGATGCCGCTTACGCTGATCCCTTTCTTCTTTAGGATCTCCTTTGTCCCTTCATGCGGCGGATTTCCCGCATGCCAGGCGCCGATTCCCGCTGAATCAATGTTAATCTGCCCGTTCAGCCCGTTTTTCTTCACCATATCAGAAAATACCGCCTCTGCCATAGGCGACCGGCAAATATTTCCCAGACAGACAAACAGCACATGTATCATATCGATAACCTCCCTATTCTTTCCCCGCATTTTGAGGATCAAAAACCTTATCATCATCTTAGCAACTTTTCTGCCGCTGTGGAAATAAGCTTTTATTCTAAATGAATTCTGTTAGAATAAAGGGTACGAAAACGGTCATGAAAGGATGCATGAATTTGCCGAGCCAACAAACAGAAACGTTAAACAAAATGATTGAAGACATTTCGCAAAAGCTCAACATGCTCAATGTCGGCGTCATCAGAGCGGAAGATTTCAGTGATGAAAAAATAGAAGATCTTACATACCTTCATCAAATGGTCATGAAAAAAGCATCATTCAGCCCGAGTGAAATGCAGGCCATTGCCGAGGAGCTCGCCTCTCTCAGAAAATAAACCCGTGTCAGACCTGCCGAAAAACGGCGGGTCTTTTTTTGATTTAAAAAAGTAAAAAATAAAAGTTCATCGGTTTGACACATATAAAAAGAAGGAGTATAGTAACTGTGAACTTGGTAGAACGATATACTAAATGAGCGGGCCGCTTATCTTTTTTTATTTAGTAGAACGATATACTCGTTGTGATATCAGCGTTATTCAAGTTTTGTATCTGCAACCGTTTTATCAAACCAGTTTTCAAAGAAAGGCAGTGGTTCAATAAAGGGGAATGGTTCTGTGCTTTTGTTAATTTAAAAATTAATTTAATTCTTTATTAACCGCATTAGGGGATGTCATCATGAAAAACATATACACCAAAATGGCAGCGGGTCTTTATATTAATTATTTCCTGCTGGGCATGATCAATATTATTATCGCATCCAATATGGAGGCATTATCAAAACAGCTTCATACATCCGCAGCCGGGGTCAGCTATTTGGTCTCCGCCATCGGGATCGGGAAGCTGATTTCGCTTCTGTTTGCCGGGAAGCTTTCGGATACATTCGGGAGACGGCCGTTTATCGTGTCGGGCGCCTTTCTGTATCTGATTTTCCTAATCGGAATTCCGCTTTCGACAAACTATACGGCCGCGTT
Organism: Bacillus sp. EB106-06-01-XG163; assembly: GCF_058791615.1. Classification (NCBI taxonomy): domain Bacteria; kingdom Bacillati; phylum Bacillota; class Bacilli; order Caryophanales; family Bacillaceae; genus Bacillus; species Bacillus sp. EB106-06-01-XG163. Next base: position 47,797 of record NZ_JBYTDS010000013.1, on the reverse strand, counting down.
TATCTTCGCCATTTTCGCAGGGATCGCCAATTCCTTCTTGGATTCCGGGACATATCCGGCGCTTATTGAAGGATTTCCGAAAAACGCAAGCTCTGCAACCGTGTTAATCAAAGCGTTTGTATCCATCGGCGCGACGGTGCTTCCGTTTTTCATCGCGTTTATTGCGGACAGGCATTTGTTTTACGGCTGGACGTTTTTCGTACCGGGCATTATTTTCTTCCTGAACGGCTTTTTCCTGTTAAAAGTTCCGTTTCCGAATCATAAGCAAAAAGAAGACGGCGGCCGGACGGAAGCCTCTCCGTCTGATGACGCGTTCACATCACAGCCGTCGATATGGCGCGAAGGTCTTGCGATCATTCTGTTAGGCTTTTCATCTACGGCGCTGTTTATGCTCGTTCAAGTATGGCTTCCTAAGTTCGGGCAAACCGTTTTGGGCATGCCTGAGGTGCAGGCTGTCAAATTGCTGAGCTATTACAGCATCGGTGCGCTTGTGTCCGTATTATTGCTGGCCGTGCTGTTAAACAGAGTGATTCAGCCGATTACGGTAATGGTGCTGTACCCTGTGATCGCGGCAATCGCGCTGCTTGCTCTGATTTTCATTCATCAGCCGGCCGTATCAGTCATCAGCTCCTTTGTCATCGGACTTTCAACTGCGGGTATTCTGCAATTGGCGATGACGGTTATGGCTGTTTTATTCCCTAAAAATAAAGGTACGATCACATCTTTTGTTAATATAGCATCAAGCTTATCTTTTATTGTCATTCCGCTTGTAACGGGAGCGATCTCCAAAGCGGCCGGCCTGACGCCTGTTTTTCTGCTTGATATCGGAATTGCGGCCGTCAGCGCCCTTCTCGCATTGTTTATCGGAATCCGCTTTAAGCAAGTGATGAAAGCCTGACTATTTTTTAAGGGAGAGGATTTATCATGCAATCTATCACGATCAGAAACACGGTCATCGGCGAAGAGCTTCCGAAGATCATTGTGCCGCTGATGGCGGCCGGAGAGAAAGAACTGCTCGAAGAAATTGAAGCCGTCAACAGGCTTCGCCCGGATATCATTGAGTGGCGGGCGGATGTGTACGAGCACGTTGACAGCCTGGACGCCGTAAAAGGCATGCTTGAAAAGCTGCGGAAAGCCGCAGGCGCAACACCGCTGCTTTTCACATTCAGAACTCATAAAGAAGGCGGAAATAAAGTTATTGATGACCGCTTTTACATTGAATTGCTTAAAACCGCCATCGAAACAAAACACATTGACCTTGCAGACGTTGAGTTGTTTACGGGAGAAGCGGAAGTCAAATCAATTGTGAAAACCGCTGAAGACAACGGCGTATATGTCGTCATGTCCAATCATGATTTTCATCAGACACCGAAAAAAGAAGAAATCATTTCTCGGCTGCGGAACATGCAGGCGTACGGCGCGCACATTCCGAAAATCGCGGTGATGCCGCAAAGCACTGAAGATGTTTTCGTCTTATTGGATGCCACTCACACGATGAAAACACAATACGCAGACCGGCCGATCATCACGATGTCAATGGCGGGCACGGGCCTGATCAGCCGCCTGGCCGGCGAAGTCTTCGGCTCAGCGTGCACGTTCGGAGCGGGCAAAGAAGCATCAGCGCCCGGACAGATTCCCGTTGAAGAATTGCGCAGCGTACTCAGCATTTTAAATAAACATATGTAATCAGCGTTTTTCTGCCCTCAAAGCGGGTTGAAAAACAAATGAATGGACTAACGGAGGAATACATCATGAAGAAAGAATTAGGACGGATTAACGGAAAAACTCAGCTTATCGGATTATTCGCGACACCGATCGGACACTCATTATCTCCGGCGATGCACAACCTGGCGTTTAAAAAATTAGGATTGAACTACGCTTACCTCGCGTTTGAAGTCGGCAATGAACAGCTGGAAGATGTGGTAACAGGAATGCGCGCCTTAAACGTCAGAGGCTTCAATGTCTCGATGCCGAACAAGATGAACATTCTCCCTTACCTCGATGAACTCGCGGATTCAGCGAAATTCACCGGCGCGGTGAATACAGTCGTTAATGAAAACGGCAGACTGATCGGACACTCCACTGACGGTATGGGATACGTCCGCAACTTAAAAGAACACGGCATCGATATCACGGGCAAAAAAATGACGCTGGTCGGTTCCGGCGGGGCCGCCACTCCGATAGCGATTCAATCCGCATTGGAAGGCCTCGGAGAAATCTCTATTTTCGCCCGCAATGACGCGTTTTTCGAAAAAGCGGAAGAAAACGTCCGCATCATCAATGAAGAAATGAAGGGATCTTCTTGCAAAGCGAAAGTCTTCCCGCTCGAAGATCAAGATGCGCTGCGTGCTGAAATCGCTTCAAGCGATATTTTCACAAACGGAACAGGTGTCGGCATGAAACCGCTTGAAGGCTTGAGCGTCATTGAAGATACATCCATGCTCCGTCCGGATTTGATTGTGACAGACGTCGTTTACAACCCCGTTACGTCGAAATTGCTTGAACAAGCTCAAGCGGCCGGCTGCAACACCATTAACGGCCTCGGCATGATGCTTTGGCAGGGCGCCATGGCGTTTGAATATTGGACAGGCCGTGAAATGCCGGTTCAGTATATTAAAGAGCAAATGTTTGAATAACCTATTGTGACAGAAGCGCCGAAGGACAATCCGTCTTCCGGCGCTTTATCATTTTCTCCCCTCTCTCTTTCTTCTCAGCCGCCAAAACGCTTATAATGGATGTAACGAATAAAACCAAGTGAGGAATGCGACGTATGAAACAGCAAAAAAAACGCCGGGTGACATTGCAGCAGGTCGCTGAACATGCCGGCGTCTCAACATCCACCGCTTCATTAATCGTCCGCAATAATCCGCGAATTTCCGAAGCGACCCGTGAGAAAGTGCTGCAATCCATGCGGGAGCTGGGGTACGTATATGATCGGGTCGCCGCGAATTTGCGATCACAGACGTCCACAACGGTAGGATTGATTATTACTGACATTTCCAATACGTTTTTCTCAGAGTTTCTGATCGGCGTTCAGAATACGCTTGAGGAAGTCGGATTAACGGTGCTGTTAGGCACGACATTTGATTCCGTCGCGAAGCAGGAGCAGCTGATCTCGACCATGCTGGAGCACAGGGTCGGCGGATTGATTTTGTGTCCGGTTTCAGGTACGGCTGAGGAAACCCTTTCCCGCCTTGAGCAGCTTGACATTCCGGTCGTGCTCGCCGTCAGGGAGATTGCCGATGCCGACTGTGATTTTGTCGGAGCCGATTATGAGGAAGGCACCTATAAGGCAGTGCGTCATTTCATTGAGAAAGGCCATCAGGAGATTGCGTTTCTGGGCGGCGTGAAGCACTCGTCAACATGGACGAAGCGCATGAAAGGGTTTAAAAAAGCGCTCCGTGAAGCGGATCTGGAAGTAAAAAATGACTATGTCATTGACAGCGCGCCGACCCGCGAAGCAGGCTGTGAAGCCGTGACGGAGCTCCTCCGCCGGTCTGAGCGCCCGACCGCGATTTTCTGCTTCAGTGATTTGGTCGCGTTCGGCGTCATGCAAGGGATCAGAAAAGCCGGGCTCATTCCGGGCGAAGATATTGACATTGTCGGCTTTGATAACGTGCCGGAAGCTGAAATTTCTTATCCCCCGCTTACAACCGTTTCTTCCTTTCCGCGGCAGTCGGGAAAAGAAGCGGCTCAATTGCTGCATCATAAAATCACCAATTCCCAGCACAAAAAACAACGCATTATTCTGGCGCCTGAGCTGGTCATCCGGGAATCTTCACAAAAAAAGCGGAACGCCTGATACGGCGCTCCGCTTTTATATTACGCAAGCAGTTTTAATGATTCGCGGTTGAATGCCGGTATGTCATCCGGTGTGCGGCTTGTGACCAGCTGGTTCTGGCAGACGACGACTTCTTCATCCACCACATTTGCGCCCGCGTTTTCCATGTCGATTCGGATTGATGTAAACCCTGTCGCTTTGCGCCCGTCCAATGCTTTCGCGTTGATGAGAAGCTGAGGTCCGTGGCAGATGGCGAACACCGGTTTTTTATCATCCATAAACGCTTTGGCAAATTGGACGAAACGGTCATCCGCACGCAGCATGTCAGGAGAGAATCCGCCCGGGATCAGCAATGCGTCAAAGTCTTTCGGATTTACATCATCGATGGACTCATCCACTTTCACTTCCGCTTCCCCTTGTTTGCCTTTGACTGTTTTTCCTTTTTCCTGTTCAATTACGGTTAATTCATGACCCGCATCTTTAAAAGCTTTCGCAGGTTCAGTATACTCGACATCCTCAAAATAATCGGTTAATACAACTGCAATTTTTTTACCCATAGTTACTACCTCCTGCTTGATGAAGTCTACATAAATCCATGTACCCCAGCCACACTAACATCAAACATAGGTAACGCGTTTGCCGCTCATCCGTTTCACATAGGTCATTATCCTCATTTTTCATCTTTTTACAAGAATCATCATGAAATCTATATGAACTTTCACAAAATATTCTTACAATGGTACTGCATGACAAAATTTGTTGAAAGGTGGAGAACAGGTGAGAATACAGAAAAGACGATGCAGCGTCAATATGACACTCCGTATTCTGCTGCCCCTAGTTATGATACTTAGTCTAATCCTCCCAACATCACCCATTAAAGCAGAAGAAAACAAATCCTCCAGTGTGAATCTCAGCATTTTAGCCACAACTGACGTTCACGCTAACATGATGGACTACGATTACTACAGCGACAAACCGACAACGGAATTCGGGCTGGCCAGAACGGCTCAGCTTATTGAGAAGCACAGGCGCGAAAACCCGAATACGCTGCTTGTCGATAACGGGGATCTGATTCAGGGGAATCCCCTCGGAGAATACGCCGTAAAATATGAGAAAAATGATATTATTTCAGGCGCAAAGACCCATCCGATCATTGAAGTGATGAACAGTCTGCATTATGACGCAGGAACACTCGGCAATCATGAATTTAATTACGGGCTTGAATTTCTGGACGGGACAATCAAAGGCGCTGATTATCCGATCGTTAACGCCAATGTGAAAACATTAAGCGGCGAAAACCGTTATACGCCTTATGTCATAAAAGACAAAACCGTCACGGATGAAAACGGCGGCAAGCATCAGATAAAAATCGGCTACATCGGCTTTGTTCCTCCCCAGATCATGACGTGGGATAAGAAAAATCTCGAAGGCCGCGTTCAGGTCGAAGACATTGTGGAATCCGCAAAGAAAACCGTTCCGAAAATGAAAGCTGAAGGAGCCGATATCGTCATCGCCCTCGCCCACAGCGGCATCGAAAAAAAAGCGCAGTCTTTCGGAGCGGAAAACGCCGTTTTTGACCTGGCAACGAAAGTCGGCGGAATTGACGCGATCGTATCCGGCCATCAGCACGGGCTTTTCCCTGATGCCGAATACAAAGGCGCTGATCAATTCGACGTCGATAAAGGCACGATTAACGGCATCCCCGTTGTTATGTCAAGCAGCTGGGGCAAATATGCGGGCGTCATCGACCTCCGGCTTGAAAAAACAGACAGCGCGTGGCATGTGGAAGATGCAAAAGGCAGCATCGAGCCGATTGCCGGCAATGTGACGTCGGAAAACGAAACCGTCGTCAATACCGTTAAAAAAGCGCACGAAGGCACATTGAAATACATCAGAGAACCCGTCGGCCAGACAAAAGCCGATATCAACAGTTTCTTCGCCCAAGTCAAAGATGATCCGTCCATTCAAATCGTAACGGATGCGCAAAAATGGTACGCCGAAAATAAGATGAAGGATACGGAATACAAAGATCTGCCTATCCTCTCGGCGGGCGCCCCGTTTAAAGCCGGCGGGCGGAACGGCTCAAACTACTATACAAACATTTCCGCTGGCGACCTCGCCATCAAAAATATCGGCGATTTGTACCTGTATGACAACACGGTTCAGATCGTCAAGCTGAACGGAAGCGAAGTGAAGGACTGGCTCGAAATGTCCGCGGGGCAATTTAATCAGATCGATCAGGCAAAAGGCGGCAGCCAAGCGCTTTTAAATGACGCCTACCGCTCATACAATTTTGATGTCATTGACGGTGTCACCTATCAGGTCGATGTCACAAAACCGGCGAAATACAACGAAAACGGAACAGTCATTCATCCCGATGCTAGCCGGATCGTCAACCTTTCTTATCAAGGAAAGCCCGTCAGCGCCAAGCAGGAATTTCTGATCGTCACAAATAATTACCGCGCTTCAGGCGGCGGAGGATTCCCTCACTTAAGCAATGATAAAATCGTATACTCTTCTGCCGATGAGAACAGGCAGGTCTTAATGGATTACATCATCCAGCAGAAAACGATTAATCCGCAGGCTGATCATAACTGGTCCATCCTTCCGGTCAAAGGGACAAACCTGACATTTGAATCTTCCTTGGCCGCAAAGCCGTTTGCCGACCGCGCAGATGACGTCGCCTATATCGGTGAATCACAAAACGCGGGCTACGGACAGTACAAGCTCCAATTCAAAGATGATGAACCGGGCACAGATCCGCCGAAAGATGACGCATGGAAACTCACCGTTATGCATACAAACGACACGCACGCCCACCTTGATAACGCGGCGAGGCGGATGACGAAAATCAAAGAAATCAGAAGCGAAACCGACCGCAGCATTTTGCTGGATGCGGGAGACGTTTTCTCAGGCGATCTCTATTTCACAAAGTGGCAGGGGCTGGCTGATTTAAAGTTGATGAACAGCATGGGCTACGACGCAATGACCTTCGGAAACCATGAGTTTGATAAAGGCCCGGGTGCTCTCGCCAGCTTCCTGAGCGGTAACGGGAGCGCGGCTGACCCGTCCGGAAAATACAATTTTCAAGCGCCTGACTTTCCGCTCGCCAGCTCAAATGTCGATGTGTCCAAAGAGTCAAAACTCAGACCATTCATGAAAAAAGCAGACACATTTACGGCAGGGAAAAAGAAAAAAGCAGGCATCTATCCATACATTCTGCTTGATGTAAACGGAGAAAAAGTCGCCGTATTCGGCTTAACGACAGAAGATACGTCCGTCACATCAAGCCCGGGAAAAAGCATTGTCTTTCATGATGCCTTCCAATCCGCACAAGATACGGTAAAAGAAATACAGAACAAGGAACATGTCAATAAAATTATTGCCCTGACCCATATCGGGCATCAGCGTGATCTCGATCTTGCCAAAAAGGTAAAAGGCATCGACTTGATCGTCGGCGGACATACGCATACGCTTGTAGATAAAATGAAAGTTGTCAAAAACGAAGAGCCGACCATCGTCGCCCAGGCAAAAGAATACGGCGAATATTTAGGCCGTGTCGATGTCGCATTTGACAAAAACGGCATCGTCCTGCCGGAACAATCCTCTCTTCAGGCGATTCCAGTGAACGAGCAGACGAAAGAAGACCCGGATCTGAAAAAAGAGCTTGATCCGTTTAAAAAAGAGCTCGTCTCAGTCAAAAATGAAAAAGTCGGCTCAACGAAGGTCGCACTTGACGGCCAGCGCGAGCATGTCCGCTCCAAAGAAACCAATCTCGGAAACTTCATCGCGGACGGCATGCTGCAAAAAGCGAAGGAAGCGGCCGGCGCCCAAATCGCGATCACAAACGGGGGCGGCATCCGCGCGGGCATTGATAAAGGAGACATCACACTCGGCGATGTGCTGAATGTGATGCCGTTCGGCAACACGCTTTACGTCGCGGATTTAACCGGAAAACAGATCAAACAAGCCCTGGAACAAGGATTAAGCGGAATTGAGGCTCAAGGCGGCGCCTTCCCTCAAGTTGCCGGTTTAACATACACGTTTACACTGAATAAAAAGCCGGGGCACCGCGTTCTTCAAGCTGCGGCCGTACAGGATGACGGCAGCGTAAAGCCGATTTCTGATAAGAAGACATACAGAGTCGCCACCAGTAACTTTGTCGGTGAAGGCGGAGACGGATATTCCGTCTTTAACGAAGCGTCCCATAAAGAAGACCTTGGCTTTGTCGACTATGAGGTCTTCACCGAGCAGCTTGAAAAAGCGGAAAAAGCGGTGGAACCGAAAGTTGACGGCCGCGCGCAGGAAGTGTACCTGCCGACGAAACAAAAAAACGGTTCGTGGACGCTTGAAGATGACAGCGCATTTGCCGCCTATGCCAAAAACGCCAACACGCCGATCGTGTATTACGATAAGAATGACGGCGCCAAAAAGCCGATTGATCTCAGCGTGACCAAAAAACAAATCGGCCTGTTAAAGGACAGAACATCGGATTCTTCCCTTACGATCCTGCATGACAAGTTCAGCATGAAAATGCCGATGGCAAACGCTGCTTCAGCTGATACACGATTCGGCGTGACGCCGAAAGGAAAAGTAAGCGGAGCGCTTTCAAATGTATACGACTTTACAATGAAGCAGAAAAACAAAGACATCAAAACATTCAAAGCGCCGGTAAAGCTCACCCTGCGCATTGAGAATACGAAAAAGGCGAAACAGCCCGGCATTTACCATGTAGACCGGAAAAAGAACGTCTATACAAAAACAGACAACGGTTCGGTTTCACACGATCTCGTCACGGGCTATACAAATCATTTCAGTGAATACACCGTATTAAACGCAAACACGAAGAGCGCGCCGCCGACAAGCGGAGACCACGGCTCCGGAAAGCAGCCAAGCGGACAAAAACCGTCATCCGGCCCTGCACAGGACGGAGTATCGCCGGGCGGCCTGCTTCCTGATACGGCCACAACGATGTATTCCATCCTTCTTGCCGGGTTTCTCATCAGCGCGCTCGGAACGGCACTGTATCTGCATCAAAGAAGAAAAGCAAAAAAAGTGAACGAAGCATAAAAAGACCGCTTTTATCGGGCGGTTCATCCAAAAGCTCTCCTGATCTGATTTCAGGGGAGCTTTTTCTCTCGGTCCCCCTCTGAGTCGACAGCCGTACGGCCGAGTGATAAAATATGAACGTTATTCGCGAAAGACATACATCCGCATCGTTTAACACTTCACGGCAGGGCCTCTCTTTCATACGGCGCCGCCTGTTTGGAGGACTTTTTTTGAAGATAACAGGACACAAACGAAACCGCATGTCTTACAAGAAAAAGCTGTTTTACGTGATAACAGCGCTCTGTTTTATCAGCTCGCTCATTTTCGTCACTCACAACGCTTCTTTTTATGAGCGGCCGATTGCCAAAGTGACGAAAACAACATTGGAACATCAGTCTGACGTACAGGACATGCATAAAAACAAAGATAAGATTTTCAATCAGACGATCACTGCCAGACTTGAAAACGGCAGTCAGAAAGGACAGCTCATTCATTTGTCCAATCAGTATTCATCATCCGGAGCGAATGATCAGAAATATTCGATTGGAGATGAAGTATTCGTTTCTATTGATAAAGGGAAACCATCAAACAAGGATATATCGGGAAGCATTATAGATAAAAAACGGGATAAGCAGCTTTTGCTGATCGCTTGGGTTTTCATCTTCACCTTGCTTATCGTCGGCAAAAAACAAGGCTTCTTTTCGATCGTCAGCCTGATGTTTAACGCCGTTTTACTGTCGTTTGCATTAGATTTGTACAGGAAGCATCCTAATATAGGGTTAATTTTCATCTGCGGTGTCTGTATTCTCATCTTTACTGTCATCTCATTGCTGCTTGTCAGCGGTTTTCACGCGAAAACATATGCAGCCATTGCCGCGACGCTCGCAGGCACTTTCGTTTCCCTGCTGATTACGTATCTGGTGATGCTGGCAACCGGTGAGAAAGGTCTCAGATATGAGGAAATGCAGTATTTAACCCGCCCTTATCACACGGTGTTCATGGCCGGGGTATTTATCGGATCACTGGGAGCGGTCATGGATGTAGCCATTACCATGACGTCATCTGTCTTCGGATTATATGAAGAAAACAAGGGAATCTCATTACAAGCTCTCAGACGTTCCGGGATGGAGATCGGAAAAGACATCATGGGGGCGATGACCAACATTCTGTTTTTTGCTTATATAAGCGGCTCTATTCCGATGATGCTGTTGTATTTGAAAAATGATTCCCCGATAGGATTCACTCTTTCTATGAACATTTCCTTGGAAATAGCCAGAGCATTGGCCGGAGGGATCGGAATCGTATTAGCCATACCCGCCAGTCTGTATGCTTCTATCTTTTTTATTAAACGAAAGAAGGCAAGCTCATGAATGTCATCGTAATTCTCGCGGCGATTTTATTTCTATTGATGGTCATCATCGGCGGAAAAAAAGGAGCGAGGTCTTTTATTGCGCTATTTTTAAATTTCGGCGTTCTCTTTCTCACCATCATTTTAATGACAGACCCGCACATCAATCCGATTGTTTTAACATTGCTCTCTTCCGCCGTGATTTGCAGCATTACTCTTTTTTATATTAATGGAGGAAACGTCAAAACCGTAACCGCCTTTATTTCTGCAATGCTGACGATTGTACTGCTGCTGTTTTTTATTATGTCTGTAACAAAACATACTTCGATTCAGGGATTCGGTGAAGAAGAATTGGGTGATATCGGCATATTCACACTGTTTGTCGGGGTGGATTTTGTGAAGGTTACCGCAGCCATGATCATCATGGGCACGATAGGGGCGATTACCGATGTCGCGATTTCCATTACTTCACCCATGCGGGAAATTTACAGTCATAATCCGTCCATGAGCAGAAAAGATCTGTACACATTCGGATTAAGCATCGGGAGAGATATTTTAGGAACGAATACGAATACGTTATTCTTTGCTTTTTTCGGCAGCTATTTGGCTTTAATTATCTGGTTTAAAGACTTATCATACTCAGCTGAAAAAATAGTGAACTCAAAAGTATTCAGTGCGGAAGCCGTCACCATTCTTTGTGCCGGAATCGGGATCGGCATCATCATTCCCGTTACGTCCTGGATCACCGCCTGTTTTTTAGCAAAACCAAATAAACGTTAAAAGCTGCCGGGACACGCCCGGCAGCTTTTTTTATCTTATACCCACTTTACAACGTCTTTTGAGGCAGATCTTGTTTTCGGGCGCGGTTCTCTGACACGGTAGCCGAATGCGGCCATGACAGAGATGTCGAAACTTCCGTTTTCCAGAAGCCCTTCTTCTTCAAGAATCCGGTGAATTTCTTTGTAGTTGAAGCCTTCTACAGGGCAGGAGTCGATTCCGATCTGCGCAGCGGCTGTCATCATATTGCCGAGGGCGATGTATGTCTGTTTGGATGCCCAGTCAAACAGCGCGCGATCTGATTCAAGCAGATTGAAATCATTTTTCTGGAAGTCTTCCGTTTTGCTGATATAGCCTTCATACATGTCTTCCGGCATTTTTTTGACTTCCCGCAAGTGATTTTTGACATAGTCGGCGTCAAAACGGATATCCTTTGCCGTCCGGGCAAGCAGAAGTACGAAATGGCTTGCGGTCGGCAGCTGCTTTTGCGCGCCCCAAGTGAACTCGCGGAGTTTTTCACGAAGCTCCGGATTTTGAACGACGACAAATTTCCAAGGCTCCAAACCGAGTGAGCTTGGGGATAATCTTCCCGTTTCTAAAATGAATTCAAAATCGCTTTCTGAAATTTTTTTCTCAGGATCAAATTCCTTTGTGGCGTGTCTGAATTGATACGCTTCGATGATCTGCTGTTTTTTATCTGACATTCATGATCTCTCCTTTTCAATCGTTATGTACTATTGTAGCCATTATTTTTGAAAGTACCAGTACGCACATTTTTGTTGGATAGTATTCATTTTGATACTGACAAAAAAACGGGCTGCCGCGGCAGTCCGTTTTTATTTTTCTCTTCTCGCAAAGTCGACGAAACGGAATTTATCGAGCCTGTGCCGGCTTTCCGTGTACTGAAAGAGGCTGGTATCCTCCAAAAAGACGCGGTTTTTCACGACCGCCATATGGCTGAACCCGCCTAGATCCAAATACTTCCGGTCCTCCTCCCCCGCCGGCTCCACGACAATTTCCTTTTGCGCGTAGCTGATGGAGAGGCCAAGTTCTCCTTCGAGATACTCATAGATCGAATCTTCACAAATCGCCTTCGTCAATAGAGGCACATGTTTTTTCACAAAGTAATCCTTGTCCAAAATAATATGTTCTCCGTCAATCCGTCTTGATCTGACGACTTCCCACACCTTTTCATCCGCTTCTGTACCAAGCTCTTTTGCGGCTTCTGAGGGAGGCAGGATCAGCCCGAGACGGTGAACCGTCGTTCTCGTCTCTTTTCCGAGCGTTTCCGAAAGCTCTTTGAAGCTGATCAGGCCTGAGACGGGAAAACGCATTTTTTCTCTGTCTAATATGACGGAGCCTTTGCCTTTGATTTTCTGGATGTAGCCGTTTTGCGCCAGCATATTGAGCGCTTTGCGGACGGTTTCTCGTGATGTGCCGTATTGATCGCACAAATCATTTTCAGACGGAAGAACGTCTTCAGCCTGCCGCTGGCCGCTTTCGATCTGCCGCACCATATCTTTATAGATTGTGATGTATTTATTCACTTTCATTTGACCACCCAGATTAGTGTATCACGCTTTTGTCAGATGATAAACGATCGATTCATACGGACGGAGCGTCAATCGTTCCGGCCGCCCTTCCCTCGGTTCATCATTCGTCAGCAGCACCGTAAACCGCCAGCCGTCCGTGTCTTTAAACGGAACCGTAAAGTCCGCTTCTTTCCCGTAGAAGTTGTTGATGCACAGCAGTTTTTCATCCTTGCCGTGTCTGACGTACGCCAGAACCGCCGGATCGTCTTCAGCAAGCAGCTCAAACGTTCCTTCAGTCACGATGTCATATTCCTTTCTGAGCATGATGAGCTTCTGATAATGGTAGAAAATTGAATCCGGGTCCCGCAAAGCCGCTTCCGCGTTAACGTCCCGATAATCATCCGCCGCCGGAATCCAAGGCGTGCCCGTCGTGAAACCGCCGTGCGGCCCGCTGTTCCACTGAATGGGGGTTCTTGCATTGTCTCTTGATTTCTCTTTTAAAATGGCGATAATGTCTTTTTCGGGCACGCCTTCTTCCTTCATCTTTTTGTAAATATTCAATGATTCGACATCGCGGTATGAGCCGATGTCATCGAATTTCGGATTGCCCATGCCGATCTCTTCACCTTGATAAATGTAAGGCGTGCCCTGCATCATATGAATGGCCGCCGCCAGCATTTTGGCTGATTTCGTCCGGTATACGCCGTCGTCTCCGTATCTGGATACGGCCCGCGGCTGGTCATGGTTGCACCAGAATAATGCGTTCCAGCCTCCGCCTTTTTGCATCTCCGTCTGCCAAAACGCTAAAATCCGTTTCAGCTTCAGAAAATCAAACGGAGCGAGCGCCCATTTTTCACCATTCGGATAATCCACTTTTAAATGGTGAAAGTTAAAAGTCATATCGAGTTCTTTATTCTCAGGGTTTGTGTACCGGATGCAGTGGTCCGCCGTTGTCGAGGACATTTCACCGACCGTCATGCTGTCATATTTCGAAAACACTTCCCGGTTCATCTCATGGAGAAATTCGTGCACGCGCGGCCCGTCCGTATAATAAGGGCGCCCGTCACGCCCATCCTCGGCATCAGGAAACGATTGGTCTTTAGAAATGAGGTTGATCACATCCAGCCGGAAACCGTCGATCCCTTTCCGGAACCAAAAATGCATCATGTCGTAAACCTGTTTTCTCATCTCTTCATTTTCCCAGTTCAAATCGGCCTGCGACACATCAAATAAATGCAGGTAGTGCTGGCCTGACGCCGGGTCGAGCTCCCAAGCGGAACCGCCGAATTTTGAATCCCAGTTGTTCGGCGCCCGGCCGTCTTCCTTTCCGTCTTTCCAAATGTAAAAATCCCGATACGGACTGTCGGGTGACGAGACCGCTTTTTTGAACCATTGATGCTCGACTGATGTATGGTTGACGACAAGATCCATGACGACCTTGATTCCTCTTTTGTGCGCTTCATCGAGAAGGCGTTCAAAATCCTCCATCGTTCCGTATTCTTCATAAATGGTGCAGTAATCGCGAATGTCATAACCGTTGTCATTCTGCGGCGAATCGTAAATCGGCGTAAGCCAAATGACATCAATCAAAAGCTTCTGCAAATAATCAAGCTTCTCGATAATACCGTTCAGATCACCGATCCCGTTTCCCGTCGTATCATTAAAGCTCTTCGGATAAATTTGATATACCGCTGCCTTTTTCCACCATGGTGTGCTGTCTGTTTTCATTTTTCTTCACCGCCTGTAATGTTTTGAATTGAAATGGAAAAGGGACAGCCTGATAGAAGGCGCCCCGCAGGTTTTCTATTTTTGCCGTTTCAGCCGCGCATACCCGTATGTTCCCGCAAACGGGAGAATCAGCACGATCAGCATTCCGATCGCAAACGGACCCCAGTACCGGCTCATAATGGAGAAGATCCCCGGCACGCCGCCGACTCCGACCGAGCTTGCGAGAACGCCTTTGACGGAGATGAACATCCCCGCGATTCCCGAACTGATCATGGCGATCACAAACGGAAATTTGTAACGCAGATTCACTCCGAAAATCGCCGGCTCGGTAATGCCCAAATATGCGGAAATGCCGGCCGTCAGTGAAAGCCCCCGCTGTTTTTTATCTTTTGTAATCAGCATCATGGCCAAAGCCGCCGATCCTTGAGCGATATTTGACAATGCGAGCATCGGCCATAAAAATGTGCCGCCGAGCTTTGATCCGATTAATTGAAGATCGACCGCGAGAAACGTATGATGCATCCCCGTGATTACAAGCGCCGAATACAGCCCTCCGTACAGCAGGCCTCCGATGGCGGAGAATTGGCCGAAAACGGCAATCAATCCCGCCGTCAGCGCGTTACCGATCGCAAAGGTAATCGGACCGATGATGACAAAGGATAGAAAACCGATGACCAAAAGCGTCACCGGCGCGACGACCAACAGCTGAATGCCCTCCGGCGTCCGTTTCGTCAAAAAGATCTCAAGCCTGGCAAGTAAATAAGACGCCAGCAGGATCGGGAGCACCTGACCTTGATATCCGACTTTCTGCACCTCAAGGCCGAACAGGTTCCACACCGGAATATCGCCGCTCTGCTCGGCAGCCCCGTAGCCCCATGCGTTTAACAGATCAGGATGCACCAACATCAGCCCGAGCACGATACCCAAGAGCGGGCTTCCTCCGAACCGCTTCACTGCCGACCAGCCGATTAAAGCCGGCAGAAAAGCGAAAGCCGTCCCCGCGATCAGATTAATCATATTGGCGAGATCCGCCCATTGCGGATACACTTGGACAATCGATTTCGTGCTGTAGAAAATGCCTTCCGCCGTTAAGATATTGTTCAGACCCATTAACAGCCCGGCCGTGACGATCGCCGGCAAGATCGGAATAAAGATGTCCGCAAGCGTTTTCACAGCACGCTGTAAAGGATTCATTTTTTGCGCCGCCGCCTTCTTCACGTCATCCTTGGACGCTTCACCCATCCCCGTTTCCTTCACTAATTCCGCATATACTTTGTTGACCGTCCCCTGCCCGATCACGACTTGAAACTGCCCGTTTACCGCAAAAGATCCTTTGACAATGTCTATTGCATCAAGCATTTTTTGGTTTACTTTGGTTTCATCTATTAATGCAAACCGCAAACGCGTCACACAATGAGTCGCCGCCTCAATATTTTCGATTCCGCCGACAGCTTCAGCGATCTGCCGCGCAGCCCGGTTAAACTCACCCATGCCAACCCCTCCGTAACCGTTTTCATTTTGCCTTACAAACTTGTATATACATGTTTATGACTCTATTGTAATGATGTATATACATGTCGTCAATCTATTTTTATAGCGCTTTCATCACAAATATACTGCGAAAGACCCTGAAACAAAAAAAGCCCCGCCGGAACCGGGCCTTGACTTCTTGTTTTATCGGGAACATGTCCGGGCGGAATTCACAACAGGAGCACAAAAAGCATACAGTACTGTACAACTAAGTTAAAGAGGTGTGAAGAGATGCCATCCACTGTTATCAACCTGTACTATTTGAAGATTAACAGTATTTCTGGCAACGGATCTATTACGATTGGGGAAGCGGCATACAACAGTCCCACCACAAATAACAAATCACAAGGACTGAACTCTTCATTCGGCGATACGTCACCTATAGAATCGATGATGGAGAACTTGTTAAATGATCCTGATGTCAACGACCAGACAGCCATCGGAACCGCAGATACCGCAAATATTACGCCGGTGCCGCCCATTATAGATTAAAGGGGTTTTTATGAATGCCTTACCAAATTAACGTCGTCAATATAAAAGTAAACGGAGCAACGCAAAACGGAAACGTCGATATCGGTCAGACCGTACAAAACAGCCACACCGCCAACAGCAAATTTGTCGGCGCGAACTTTTCTTTAGGGGATTTTTCGCCGGCCGCCGGATGTTTGAATTCGGGCCATCTTGACCCTGACGTGAGCGATCAGGATCAGATCGCCAACCCGTCAATGCCGATCGCAAATCAAATATAGGGAGGTTCTGCCGAAGTGGATATCGAGAAAATGAGAAAGTGGCTTGAGATTACGAACGAGCACAAGCCCAGCGAATTTTGGACCAATGTCCTGAAACGGAAATCTCCCGAAGATTTTTTCTCCTTACAAAAAAACACCCTGACTTATGATATTTATCAGGATGAACAGCACACATTTGTCATTGTGGAAATGCCCGGCGTTTACGAAGAAGAATTGACATTGAGGCTGCTGTCAAGAACACGGCTGCATATAAGAGGAAACATCACACCCCTTTTTCCAAAGAACATGGGCGTCTGCCAAAACCGGTATTACGGGGAAATCGATGAGACGATTGAGCTTCCTGAACCGGCTGAGCCCCACCTGTTACAGGCGCAGTGCGTAAACGGCCTGCTCCACATTTCCTGCCCGCGCCTTATGGAGCACATTCCTTTTCAGAAAAAAATCTAAAGAGCCGGCTTACGGGCGGCCCAGCCGTCTGTACACTTTCTCCTTATAATGAGAAGATACGGGTTTTGAGAACATGGCTTTCTCCTCCGTCAGTTTGTCGAGTCTGACTTGTTTTTCCGTCCGTTTGTTCCGCAGGTGATCCCGCTCCTGTTCATTGCGGCACTTGGCGATCAAATAATCGAGCGTCATCAGCTCTTTCTTCAGCGCGCCCTCATCCTCGGCGATCCCGGCGTTTTTTAATATGCGGTAGCCCATTCTGAGCGACTCCGGAAGATGTGCGGCATCGTCTTTCGGCAGGGGCTTTCCCATTCCTTTGATGTCGGCGAACTCTCCATCCTTAATGGCGCGCTTGATTTTATCTTCAGCCACGATATGGGCAATATCCATCACTGTTCACCTCTTTTTTCAATAGAACCGGGTATGATCATACGGAAACACAAATCCCAGTTTGTGCCATTTATATGTTTTAAAGCTGTCATTCAACAGATCAACCGCCGTTGCGACAGCGTTTTTCGCCCTTTTTCCGATGAGCCTTTTCCACCTTTTCTATTTGCTGGTTTCATGGTATATTGATTACGTTCGTTTTTTCTATCGTTCCGTGTAAACCGTGATCGGAAAAAAGGAGTGTAACAATGAAAACATTTATAAAAGAAAGAGGACTTGCCTTCTTCTTGATAGCGGTCGTGTTATTGTGGGTGAAAACATATGTCGCTTATATTTTAAACTTTAACCTCGGCATAGACAACACGATCCAGAAAATATTGCTTTTTGTGAATCCGCTGAGCTCCAGCTTGTTCTTTCTTGGATTTGGGCTTCTTTTCAAGAAAAAATTACAGCAGACAGCCATTATTGTGATTCATTTTTTATTGTCTTTTTTGCTTTTTGCAAACATCGTCTATTATAGATTCTTTAATGATTTCATTACCATCCCGGTCATGATGCAGGCAAAGACAAACGGCGGCCAGCTCGGAGACAGCGCGTTCTCGTTAATGAGATGGACAGACGCCTTCTACTTCCTGGATACCGTCATTTTGATTATTTTGGCCCTTAAGATGAAAAAACCGGCTGAAAAACCGGCGAAGAAATCATTCAGAATCGTTTTGGCTTCCGCCGTGCTTATGTTCCTGATCAACCTCGCCGTCGCGGAATCCGACCGTCCTGAGCTTTTGACACGCTCATTTGACCGAAACTATCTGGTGAAATACTTGGGCACGTACAACTTTACGATTTACGATGCCGTGCAGAATGTGAAATCAAACAGCCAGCGCGCGCTTGCCGATTCAAGCGATGTAACGGATGTGGAAAACTATATGAAGGCCAACTATGACGTGCCGAATAACGTCTACTTCGGAAAAGCCGAAGGAAAAAACGTCATCTACGTCTCATTAGAGTCTCTGCAGTCCTTTATCATTGATTACAAAATTAACGGCAAGGAAGTGACGCCGTTTTTAAACAAACTGGCGCACGATAATCAAACATTCTACTTTGATAACTTTTTCCACCAAACGGGACAAGGTAAAACATCTGATGCGGAATTTATGATGGAGAACTCTCTGTACCCGCTTTCGCAAGGTTCGGTTTTCGTCAATAAAGCGCAAAACACGCTGCAGTCCGTTCCTGCGATCCTAAAAGGCAAAAAGTACACGTCTGCCGCTTTCCACGGAAATACGCAGACTTTCTGGAACCGTAACGAAATGTACAAAGCGGAAGGCATCGATAAGTTTTTCGATTCCGCTTATTATGACATGAGCGAAGAAAATACGAAAAACTACGGCATGAAAGACAAACCGTATTTCAAAGAATCCATGCCGCTCTTAAAGAGCCTGCCGCAGCCGTTCTATACGAAGTTCATTACGCTGTCCAATCACTTCCCGTTCGGAATGGATAAAGAAGACACGGACTTCCCGGCGGGAGACTTTGGCGATTCAGTCGTCAATAACTACTTCCAGTCCGCGAACTATCTGGATGAATCAATTGAACAGTTCTTTCATGACCTGAAAAAAGACGGCCTGTACGATAAGTCGATTATCGTAATGTACGGAGACCACTACGGCATCTCCGAAAACCATAATAAAGCGATGGCGAAAGTGCTCGGCAAAGATGAGATCACTGAATACGACAACGCCCAGCTTCAGCGGGTGCCGCTCTTTATCCACGCTCCCGGCGTGAAAGGCGGCCGCAATCATAAATTTGCCGGTGAAGTCGATGTCGCGCCGACCGTTCTTCATTTGCTCGGCGTCGATACGAAAGATTACCTCATGTCAGGTTCTGATATCTTATCGAAAGAGCACAGAGAAGTCATTCCGTTCCGTAACGGAGACTTCATCTCGCCGAACTATACGAAAGTGTCCGGCAAGTATTACGATACGAAAACCGGAAGACTTTTAGATGATTCAGAAGTCGACAAAAAAGAAGACTCTCTTGTCAAGACTGAGCTCGAAATGTCTGATAAGATCATCAACGGCGATCTGCTTCGTTTCTATCAGCCGAAAGGCTTCAAGAAAGTGGATCCGTCACAATTCGATTATACGAAGCGTGAAGATTCCTCAGCCGATGACCAAAAAGAATAAACAAAAGCCAGATCATATCAATGATCTGGCTTTTTTATGTTCAGCTCCCGGCGGAGGCCATAGAATGCTTTTGCAGGCTGTCGGAAAGAACTGAATAAGCGACGACTTTCTTTTTCTGCTGTTTGACGACATCTACATGATCTTCGTAGCTGTATACAAACACCGTCATATCTTTTTTTCCTTTTCTCGTCTTAATGACAAGCGGATCGGCTCCGTTTTGCGGATGAAGATAACGCTCTTCATCCCCTGGGTATATATAATGCCGTTCGATAAACACGGCTTCGTTAAAATCATCAATCACCCGGCGTTTGTCTTCGCCTTCCAGACGTTTTCCGCCGAGGGAAACGGCAGCGGACGCGTCACTGAGCTTTGAATGGGTTTCAAACTTGCGGAGGATCCATTCCACCGCTCCGGTAGGAAGGCATGTCAGCACAATCTTAATCAGGCTTATGACAACAATTGAAACAACTGCAATCCATGTCACCTTACATCATCTCCATACTTGTTCTACATGAATCTTAACATAGAAGAAAACGTTGTTTTTTGTACATTATGTGAAACTTGATATATGTTCAAAAAAAATCCGGATCACCTAGGTGATCCGGATTTTTCAAGTCTGCTTCTGGTCGTCACGGCGGACGGCTTCTCTCAGCTCTTCCGCGACAAATTCGACGTTCGGCCCGATAATGACCTGCGCCGTTTTATTCCCCGTTTTGATAACCCCTTTTGCTCCCGCTTTTTTAAGCGCCGCTTCATTAATGAGAGACGTATCCTGCACGGTCAGCCTGAGGCGGGTCGCACAGTGATCAATCGTTTCAAGGTTTTGCCTGCCGCCGAGCCCCTTGAGCATGGCATGTTCTTCGACGGAACCGGCCGTATCTTCACTAAGCACTTCTTCCTCTTCCTCATCATCTTCCCGTCCCGGCGTTTTCAAGTTTAACGTTTTGATGAGCATATAGAAGACGACAAAATAGATCACCGCATAACAAAGCCCGACAACGAGCAGCAAAAGCGGTTTTTCGGCAATGCCGTAGCTGAGGAGATAATCGATCGCCCCCGCCGAGAATGAAAAACCTGACCTGATTCCGAGAACATTCACGATAAATAAAGAGAACCCGGTTAATATAGCATGAACCCCGTACAAAAGCGGTGATAAAAACATAAATGCAAATTCAATCGGCTCTGTAATTCCGGTAATAAATGCCGTCAGCGCGAGACCGATCATCATTCCGGCCGTCGCTTTGCGCTTACTTGGCTTAGCCGCGGCAATCATTGCCAGACATGCGGCCGGAAGCCCGAACATCATAATCGGGAAGAATCCCGTCATATAAGTTCCCGCCGTCGGATCCTTCGCAAAGAAGCGGGCCAGATCTCCCGTTTTTCCGTGAAAATCGCCAAACTGGAACCAAAAAATATTATTCAGCACATGATGAAGACCGAACGGAATCAAAAGCCGGTTAAAAATCCCGTAAATCCCGGCGCCGATTCCGCCAAGCCCGATCATCCATTCCCCGAAAGACGTAATCACCGACTGAATCGGCGGCCACACAAATCCGAAGATCCCCGCCAAAATAATGGTAATCAGCGCCGTTACAATCGGAACGAGCCTGCGCCCGCTGAAAAACCCGAGATATTCGGGCAGCTTCGTATCCTTAAAGCGATTATACGTGTATCCCGCAATTAACCCCGCGATAATCCCTCCGAAAACGGCCATATTATTTGTCGAATTGATTGATTTTACAGCAGCGTCCAGCATGATATAAGAAATTGCTCCCGACAGAGCGGCGGCCCCGTTGCTGTCTTTCGAAATCCCAATCGCGATTCCGATCGCGAAAATCAGCGGCAGATGATCAAATACCGCGGTCCCCGCCGCGTAAATGAACGGAATATTTAATAAGTCCTCTCTGCCGATGGCCAAAATAATACCAACGGCGGGCAGAACGGCAATCGGAAGCATAAATGATTTTCCGAGTTTTTGCAAAAATTGAAGCATTTTACCCATCCCCCTTCTTTTTTCTTAAATATACCACATAAGTTATCTAGTGATCTATACCAATTTTCCTTCATTTATTCACATAAGGCTTGTTGGTTTTCTATTTATAAACCAGTTGTGGTAAGCTTGAATCAGATGATTAAAAATAGAAAGCGGGAATGACAATGATTGTAACGAACGATCAAGAATTAGAAGGCCTTAAAAAAATCGGCAGAATCGTCGCGCTGGCGCGTGAAGAAATGAAGAAAAAAGCCGAGCCCGGCATGAGCACGAAAGATCTTGACCTGATCGGAAAGGCGGTGCTTGACGAGCACGGAGCCGCTTCCGCTCCGGAGAAGGAATACGATTTCCCGGGCGTGACATGCATCAGCGTAAATGACGAAGTCGCTCACGGCATTCCGAGCGCCTCTAAAATCTTAAAAGCCGGAGATCTTGTAAATATCGATATTTCGGCGGAGTTCGGCGGTTTTTATTCCGATACGGGAATTTCATTTGTGCTCGGAGAAGGCGATGAACGTCTGCAAAAGCTTTGTAACTGCGCAGCATCCGCATTTCAGAAAGGATTGGATCAGGCAAAAGCCGGCAAACGCCAAAACCAGATCGGCAGAGCCGTCTACCATGAAGCCCGCTCCAACGGATTTACCGTCATTAAAACGCTGACGGGCCACGGGATCGGCAGAAACCTCCACGAAGCGCCGAACCACATCATGAATTACTACGATCCGTTTGATAACGCGCTGTTTAAAAACGGAACCGTGATCGCGCTTGAGCCGTTTATTTCCACGAAAGCGGAAACGATTGTTGAAGCGGGAGACGGCTGGACGTTTAAAACGCCGGATAAAAGCCTTGTCGCCCAAGTGGAACATACCATCGTGATCACAAAAGACAAACCGATTATTTTAACTGCATTGTAATGTTTCATCTCCCTTCCAAACAGGTATACAACAACTAACCCGAAGGAGGGAGACGCATGAAAAAAGATAAAGAAAAAATCAAAATCGAAAACGAAATACACGCCATGCACGGCGTAACGAAACAGCAGATTTTAGAGGATTTCGAGGAATTTAAGGCGTACCTTCATCAGAAAATTTCCGCCGGAAAAAAACTGGGTCTGGATGACAGCAAAATCATCAAAAGCGCCGCCATCCTCGGGGACTATCTCGCCAAACACGAGGAGCCCCGCAATGCGGAAGAAAAACTCTTACAAGAACTGTGGGACATTGCGGATGACAATGAAAAACAGCATTTGGCCCAGCTTCTCGTCAAACTTGCCGGACACTGATACAGTGCCCGGCTTTTTTATGCTCCGTTATAAGAGTTGTGCTACACTGGACATATGTCTGGGAAAGGAGCCATTTTTCAACATGTGGTTTATTATCTTCGGGTTTATTTTCTTTATTGAAAGCATCATTCTCACCGTTTACGGAGTGAAGAAAAAGAAGGGGATGCTGATTTATTTCGGCGTCGTTTTCGGAATCATGACACTCGGAACGGTGCTGTTAAAATTAACCGGCCATTAAGCATGAAAAGACCGCCCTTTACATATATATGTAAGAAAGCTTTACATCTCTGAATCGAAAGTCTCAGTTTTTGCGTTATCCCTTTTCAGCGTCTTTTTATAGATGTTACAATGCCAAAAGTTTGGCAAAAACTGAAGAAACCTCCCCAGCGGGAGAACGGAGAAAGGAGTTTTCTGACATGCATTATGGCAGTAAAGGCTGGTATGTAGAAGAGTTAAAGAAAAAAGGAATTACCCACTATGAAGGAAGAAAGCTTCAAAGCTTCAAAAAGTACTTCCTTGCCAATCTGCTGGAAACAAAAAAACAAGCATAACGTAAATCAGCCGTGCTGTCAGTGCAGCACGGCTTTTTTTCTATACATTAGTGAGCCTGTCTCTTTTTTTAAGGAAGGACTCCCTCCAGCTTTCTGACAGCGCTTCTTCCCGCAGTATTTCTTCAATCGCTGACAGATTGCCGGAATCACGATATTTCACTTCATTCGCATACCAGACGGAAATGCTTTCTTTTCCTCTCGACAGACGCTTGAGGACGGGACGCGGATCGACATATCCTTCTTCAAGCACCCTGAAATAAAAGCCGGTAAATCCCGTCTGCTGTACACGGAGCACCATATCTTTGATGCCATATTTGAGCGCGAGTTTGACGCAGGGCTGGCGCGGCTGGCTTACTTGAACGACGGCTTCCCCCAGCTGAAAGACGTCTCCGATCCACACGTCTTGTTCGGCAAGTCCTTTGACCGTTACATTCTCCCCGAACGCGGCGGCGGGAAGTTTTCTCGCGAGCGTTGTTTCCCAATATGAATAATGCTCGGCGGGATACACGCACACCGCTTTATCGGGGCCTCCGTGATGCTTCAAGTCGGCTTGCCCGTCCCCGTCAAAATGGGTTTTATACAGCATGACGGGAGAATCTGCGGGCCGCTTTATGATGCCGGAATTGATTTGTCTGCCGGCAAATTCATGAATTGCGGGCTTTCCGAGATTGATAGATAAGACAGAATAGTCTTGCGTCACCTCGTTCACATCCTTTGCGAAATCTCATATCTTTCCTTTATCATAGTAAGAAAAAGGTGGTTTTTCCATGCTTCAATATCATATGATTGCAGACGGCCGGGTTCAGGGCGTAGGTTTTCGCTACTTCGTCCAGATGGAAGCCGACAGACATAAGGTAGCCGGCTGGGTAAAAAACCGTGATGACGGCCGGGTGGAAATCCTTGCCGAAGGTCCTGAAGAGTCGTTAAAACAATTTGCCGAAGCAGTCAGAAAAGGCAGCCCCTTCTCAAATGTCACAGGCGTAACCATCGAAGAATCACACCGTCTGAAAGGGTACCGCACTTTTACCATCAGTTACTGATAAGGCTTGTCCTGATAATAATAATTCGGCTTCACAATCGTATTGTCATATGATTTATGGAAAATGTGGGTGGAAGCCGGCGAGATCGGCGGAATCAGCCAGGTCCAGTCGCCCGTCAGCTTTCTGCCCGCGTCTTGTTCCTGTTCTTCAAAGCGTTTAAATTGATTCGCCGCCGTATGGTGATCGACAATGCTGACACCGTGTTTTTTGTATGAATAGAGCACTGCCTTATTCAGTTCCACCAGCACCTGATCTTTCCACAGGTCGGTATTCAGGCTGGCGGAAATCCCCATGACCGCAGCGGCTTTTTTGAGCATATCATACCGTTTTTCGTCAGCAAGGTTCCTTGCGCCGATTTCGGTTCCCATATACCATCCGTTAAAAGGCGCCGCGTTGTACGACAGCCCGCCGATTTCAAGCCTCATATCGGCGATAATCGGAACCCCGTACCATCTGAGATTTAAATCGGCAAACTCTTCAATATCCGGATGGGTGATCGGCACTTCTTTCACGAGCGTCTGAGGCAGGTCATACCAGACCGGCTGCCCGTCCCCTTTCATCCGGAAAAGCAGCGGCAGAATATCAAAATCGGTCCGCTTCCCGCGCCAGCCGAGTTTTTCGCAGACAGCCGTCAGCTCATATGATGCCGGATCACCGACTCTTCCTTTTTCAGTCTCATATCCCGCATAGCGGATGAGCTGGTGATTCCAGATCTCCACTTGTTTTTCCCCATTCTTCTCAGGAGGGAAAATCGTAATCGTCGGTTTAATTTTTCCGCCGTTCGTGGCGATTTCAATATGTTCAAATAATGCGTCGCGCACCTCTTCTTTCGTTTTCACACCGCGCCGGTCAATGACGTTCAGCGATTGCCAGAACAGACGCCCGATACAGCGGTTGCTGTTGCGCCACGCCATTTTCGCCCCGTGTTCAAGCTCTTCCGCCGTATGGACGTAACTCCCCGTCCGATCTATCTCATCTTTTATCGCGTGTAGTCGCTCGTTGATTTGCGATTCCATTCCGAGTTCCTGATAGCAGACATCAATAAAATCCTTCGCCTCATCCCAAAGTATTTCCGTATGTTTCAAAAAACTCTCTCCTTCAATTTACATCTGTTTCCCATTGTATCGTTTTTAGGTGTGAACACAATGGTTTTTTTGTATCATACTGGAAACTGCAAAGAAAAAACACCTGTGATGTTCGCAGGTGTTTTACAAAACGGAATGCAGTTTTTCAGCCAGTGTAAGCAAATCCTCACGGTAGTTTTTTCCCGTCATCGGAATTCCGTGACCCGTCAAAAGCGCTTCCGGCTCCAGTTCGGCCAATTTCTCAACGGATGCGGCCGCCGTCTGCGTATCCGCTGTAAAATAGGCGGGCGGCCCGTGAAGCTCTTGCTTTTGAATGACAACGTCCGCAAGCGATTCCTGTTCCACAGTGATCACGGCATCACCGGCAAGCAGAACGCGGTCTTTATCCCGGAATAATGAAATATGGCCGGGTGTGTGGCCGGGCGTATGCACCCATCTCCATTCTTCAAGAAACGGAACGGTACCGTCTGAAGGCAGTGCCTGAACGGACGGAATGCGGATCGTATGGCGCGGAAACAGCGGTGACAGCTTTGCGACAAGCCCTTTTTTCGCATCGGGCCTGGCAGGCGGATAATCCGCTTTCCCCGTGACGTACGGGAGCTCCTTTTCATGAATATAAACCGGCACATCCCAAAGCTCAAGCAGCTCTTCAATCGCACCGACATGATCAAAATGGCCGTGTGTCAAAATGACCGCCTTCAGCTGATACCCCTCTTTGAATCGGCGTTTCATTTCTTCTGTTATCATCTCCGCCGATTGAGGCATTCCCGCGTCAACCAGAATGATTTCCCGCGGAGCTGAGGGATTTTCGATAAAGTAAACATTCGCAATCTGCACGGTCAGTCCGTAAACGCCGTCCGCCGCTTTAAAACCGGCGCCGCTTCTCACTGAAAAAAGCGGCATAAACGGATCACTCATCATGGCACCTCCTCTGATGCCTTTAGTGTGCGACGAACCGGGTGTTTTATGTTAAAAAATCGTGATTGCGCCGATGATGAGCGCAAAGGCCGTCATGACGATAACGGCAAGAACCGCCCATTTCATCGCAAATTTCTGGTGTTCATCAATGGTGACCCCGGCAAGCCCGACTAATAAATGCGTCGACGGCACGAGCGGGCTTAACATATGAATCGGCTGGCCGATAATCGAAGCGCGGGCGATTTCCACCTTATCTACACCGTACGCCACGGCGGTCTCGGATAAAATGGGCAGCACGCCGTAAAAATAGGCGTCATTAGGCATCAGAAACGTAAAGATACCGCTCGTTAAGGCAACAATCGCCGGAATAAAACCTCCCATCTGTTCCGGAATAAGCGATACGAGGGAAATGGCCATTTCATCAACCATCTTCGTCCCCGTTAAAATTCCGGTAAACACGCCTGCGGCAAAAATCATCGAACCGATCGCAAGCACATTGCTCGAATGGGCTGAAATACGCTCCCTTTGATCGTTAAGCTTCGGATAGTTGACAATCAGCGCGATACAAAACGCAATGATGAACAGCACGGTTAAATTCACTTTTCCTGACACTAAAAATCCCACTAAAGAAAGCGTTAACAGTAAATTGAACCACCACAGTTTCGGCCGCCTCCATTCATCTTCCGCAGCCGCAGCCGTTTCATTTGTATGGGACGGCTGCTTTAATTCGATCACCCCGAGCCGTTTCCTTTCCATCCTTCCGAGTACATAAGCGACCACAATCATACACACCATTCCGCTGGCAATGACAGGCAGCATCGGCCCCGTCAGCTCTGCCGGGTCAACGCCGAGCGCACTCGCCGCACGCGGCGTCGCGCCGCCCCATGGTATCGTGTTCATGATGCCCATGCCGACACCGGCGATTCCCGCTAAAATAATCGGACGGATTCCGAGCATGATATACAAAGGCAGCATTGCGCTTGTCGTAATCATATACGTCGTTGAGCCGTCTCCGTCCAGT
Source organism: Bacillus sp. EB106-06-01-XG163 (assembly GCF_058791615.1). Taxonomy (NCBI): domain Bacteria; kingdom Bacillati; phylum Bacillota; class Bacilli; order Caryophanales; family Bacillaceae; genus Bacillus; species Bacillus sp. EB106-06-01-XG163. Next base: position 20,396 of record NZ_JBYTDS010000013.1, on the reverse strand, counting down.
GCGACAAGCATGGTCAAAACGGCTGTTCCGACTACAATTTTGAGCGGGTCGCCTTTAACCAGCTTTAAAATACGCGACACCATCGGATCAAATAAACCGGTATCAATCATAATGCCGAAATAAAGAATCGCAAACATAATCATGACTGCAATCGGCGCCACCTGTTCAATCCCGGAAATCATCATCTCGCCGACCCGGTTAAAAGAAAACCCGGCAAACAGCGCAAACACGATCGGCGTTAATACGAGCGCCGTTAACACTGAAAGCCGTTTTGTCATAATCAGTACCATAAAAACAAGCATCATAAGAAAGCCTAAGATTGCTAACACAGTATGTCCCCCTTATCATGAATACGCTTACATTTTAAAGGCTCGATCCCCTTTATCCGCCTTTTTGCTATCTTATGAGAATTGGATATTGAAGTAAATATTTTGGATTTTAAAGATTTTTAATTTTTTATAACCTTTTCGTTCATTTTGTTCATTTATAAATAAAAAGCCTCCCGCAAATATGCGGAAGGCTTATTTTTCGCTGCTCATCATCTCTTTATAAAACTCGGTCTGCTCTTCTAAAAAGCGTTTTGCGCCGCTGCTGTTTTTATAAAAGCTCTCCCAATCCCGTTTTTTCAACATTTGCTTCCACTCCGCGGATGAGGTAATCTGTTTCAAAGCCTGATCCCAATAGGCGATCTCGCCTTCGGTCATGTCTTTCGGCCCCATGATGCCTCTCCAGTGCGCAAAGACAAACGGCACCCCCTGCTCTTTCCATGTCGGCACATCGCTGAAGCCGGAGAGCCTTTTGTCCGACGTAACGGCCGCCAATGTGATTTTCCCTTTCCGATAGGCGTCTCTCGCTTCTGAAATGGTCATTGAGGCGGCGTCTATCTCGTGGCTGATAAGAGCTTCAATGACTTCATTGCTGCTCCCGTATTGAAAAAAGCGGATATCAAACGGAGAAATTCCGGCCATTTCCGCCGCTCTCGCAAAGGAGAGCTGGTCATCATTTCCGAGGCCGGGCGCAAATCCGATTTTTATGCCGCCCGGATGTGCTTTAATATCGCCGAGCAGCCGCTTTCCGCTTTTTATCTTTGAATCCTTCGGAAGAGCGACGGTCTGCCACTCTTTTGCGATAATGGCCAAAGGCGTAAAATCAGCTGCCTTCAGCCGGCTTTGTCCCAAAATTTCATTGCTTAACAGCAGGCTTGAATTCATACTGATGACATCCGTTTTTCGTTCGTTTACATATTTCCAGCCGCTGTCTCCGCCTCCGCCGGGTTTATAGACGATCTTTACGGGCCGGCCTAATATTTGCTTCCGCTCTATTACCGATTGCAAAGCTTTTGCCGTTACGTCCCAGCCCCCTTGAGGCGCCGCCGGGACGACAATTTCAACCGGCCCTTCAGCTGAACGGATGCCCGCCACCTGCCGTCCGTCAAAAGAAACCAGCGCCGCCAGCATGACAAGAAGCACTCCCAACCGCTTCATTTCTCCCATCCCTTATTCATGTGCTAAATAATATTTCCGTTCCGGCCTGCCGATAATGCCGTACTCTAATTCAGCGAGCGCTTCTTCCCGAGAAACGAGAAACTCGGCGTAGCGCCGCGCCGTTGTTCTGGAGGCGCCCATTTTTTCGCCCAGTTCTTCAGCCGTCATCCCTTTTTGGGCCGCCCTGAGCGCGTTTTTGATTTTTTGAAGCGTAATCGAATTAATCCCGGTCGGCAGATCATTGAGCTGTTTTTGTTCTTTCTGACCGCTTCCGAAAAACATGTCGATAACGGACTGGCTCAGCTCCGGCTGTGAGTGCAGCCATTCTCTTTTTTCACGGTACTGCAAAAGCACTTCTGTAAATTTATGTGCCGACACCGGCTTTATGACATAGTGGGAAACGCCTGATCTGAGCGCTTCCTGCAGCAGTCTTGTTTCGGCAGAAGCCGTAATAATGATGATATCAACGGAAGGAAAACGGCCGCGGATAAGCGGGAGCAGATCTGTTCCCAGCTCATCCGGCATATAAATATCCAAAAGCAGCAGATCAGGCTGCCGTTTCTCAAGCAGCGATATGGTGTCTTTGGCATTGATTGCTTTGCCGATGACATTGAATCCATCAAGATGTTCGATAAATTTTTCATGAATTTGCGCTATTCGAAAGTCGTCCTCTGCAATCGCGATGTTAATCACTCCGATTCCCCCTTTGGCCTTTCTTTCGGTATAAACACCGTAAATACGGCTCCGCCGCTCTTTTGCTGCGAAATCTCTATCGATCCCTGTAATTCACTGACGGCTTCTTTCAGATTGGCTAAGCCGTATCCTCTCCTTGTCCCCTTTGAAGAGTAGCCCTTTTCAAATATGGTTTCTGTTTTTTCCTGAGGCACGCCATCCCCTGAGTCCGCCACTTCGATGACGATATCCCTGCCGATATCAGTCATAAAAAAGGCGACCTCTTTTTTCTCTTTTTCGGCGACGGCTTCGAAAGCGTTATCAATAAGATTTCCGATGATCGTAATGAGCTGGGATGAACCCACATGCTCCGGCAGCGATTCTAAAAAGCTGTTTTCATCTATTGAAAGCTTCACTTTCTTCTCAGACGCCTTTCCCATTTTTCCTAATAGTATGGCCTGAACCCGCTGTGAATGAATGTTTTGAAAGAGGATTTCGTGCTGTTCATTCTGGATGGCGTACTCTTCTTTTATCAGTTCAATGGCTTCATTATATTCTCCCAGCTCTAACAGACCGAGTATCGCGTAAAGCTTATTCGAGAATTCATGCGTTTGCGCCCGGAGATCCTCCGAGTATTTTTTCATTTCAGTCAGCTTGTTAATCAGTTTCTTGAGCTCTGTTTTCTCCCGGAAGCTGATCACCGCTCCGTATACTTGTCCGGTCTGCTTCATTTCTTTCACGTTTAAGATAAATACTTTATTTCCGGCACGCACCTCCACGTTCGGCGGTAATTCTCCCCCTGCCAACACCGGCATGAGATTTGCGCCCGGCATGATTTCTTTTATATGCCTTCCGATCATCGGTTCCGGCAGATTCAGCATATCAGCCGCAGATAAATTCATCATGGTTACCGCGCCTTCTTTGTTTACGGCGATAATCCCTTCTTTAATCGCAAGGAGCATCGCATTGCGCTCCCTGTACAGCGCTGCAATTTCATGCGGTTCAAGGCCGAGTGTATCTTTACGGATGCTTTTTGCGAGCGCCGCCGCTCCCCCGATGCCGATAAGAAACACCAAACATGCAAAATAGCCTAAATGCCGCAGATGCGCTTTCATATCTTTTTCTATCTCATCTTGTAAAAACTCGACTGTCACCGTTCCGACGACTTCGTTATGATTTTTTTCCTCCAAAATAACCGGGGCGCTCCCCCGGACAGCCTTCATTCCGTCGGAAACCGGTGACCCGCCGAACATGATGGTTTTATTTTGCAGATTTTGATTTTCTTTCGGAATACTGCTTCGGGCCGAATGAAATGCAACATGCCCTTTTTGATCAGTGATGTAGACGGCGTGCGCGCCTGCCTGTTCTTTCATTTGTTCAATGACATCTAACTTTGTAAAAGCCTCTTGATCCGCAAGCCGGAACGCCTCTTTTACAGGAGGCATGTATGAAATGGTTTTTGCCGTTTGCACCGCCAGCTGTTCAGCCTGCTTCTGCCCTTCCTTTAATTGCTGAAAGGCAAATATAACCGTGAGCGTTCCGATGACAAGTATTAATAAAGCCGTAATTAATCCGGCGATTTTCATTTGCAGAGAGACATAAAACCGCTTCGCTTCCAACACAGCACCAGCCGTCCTTTCCTCCTAAAATCATACCATTTTTTAAATCTTTATTTCTCATTTTTGAGAATTTTCGTGATCTTTTTCTCTTGTCATTTCTTTCAAAAAGTGCAGTCTGGTATAATTCCCCTCAAGAGAGATAAGAAGGATAACTTTTTATAATCGCTGCGCAAAAAAAGACTGACAGAAGCCAGTCTCGGGATGTTTAACAGCGGACGTATATTCAGTTGAAAAAGTGTTTCTCTATGATGGCCGAGATACATTTGAATGACCGGAAATATCAATCAATTTTCCTTTGACGGCCAGGCGTCCTTCGGTTCTTATCGCCTTGTCGCATGTGATTAATGTAATCTCTTTATCTTTTGTCTCCTGAATTGCGTTTGCTTCTATTTCTGAAATCATGGTTTTTGATGTTACAGAATAAATATAGTCTTTTCTAAAGTCGGTAATCACGATTTGCGCGCCTTTTTTTATGTGTAAAAGAGGGCCGAACAATAGGTTCTCCTGCTTCAGATGGTGGCCTGCCAACGGGTAGTTTCCCTCGCCCATTTTCTGATCCGGACGCATAGTTGCCGCGCCGATCAGCAGGTTTTCATTGGTTGTGCCTTTTAAAATCGGAAGGTCTAAATCGATGCTGCTGATGGTTATCCGTCCGATTATCGGTTTTGGTTTGCGATTAAAACTTGACTGAACTGTTTCCCTGAAACCGGGCGGATGAATGGATTCAAAATCAAAGTCCGCTTTTTTCATGTTATTTTTCCGCGCTTGTTCTGCGGTTAATTCCGATTCAATTTGGCTTTTACTGAGGTACGCGATCAAACAGCCTTTCATGAGAGGTGAGGAAATGAGAAGCAGCCCGGACAAAATAAGAATGGCAATGATCATTTTTTTAACCATGAAGAAAATTCCTTTCTTGTACGTCATGCGGTGAGTATTTGGTGAGAAATGATTCTCTTTTTAAAAAAGCACCTGATCGATTCTTACATGATCAGGTGCGATAACGTCTATCTATTCCTTGCTTTCTTCTTTCTTGATACAACAGCCGCGGCTCCGCCGGCTAATAGCAGCAGAATACCGGCCGTGACCGGCATCATACCGTCCGTATCACCGGTTTTCGGCAGGTTTTTGCCTGTATCCGAGTGATTGGTTTTACCATTGGTATCAGGATGATGCCCGCCTTGATTCGTTTGATGATTCGGTGTGTCTTTCCCAGGTGCGGGATTTTTTAATTTCTTATTAGAAACGACGACCTCAACGGCTTTTAACTGTCCTTTTTCAATTGTGAATTCAATTGGTTTTTCGTTCAGCTGATAGCCGTCAGGCGCTTTTGTTTCGATAAATCGATACTGCCCGGGCGCTAATCCTTTCACCGTAAACCGGCCCTTTTGATCCGTCTTCCATACCGCCGGCCGTTCTTTGCTGCCGCCAGTGTTTACCGGATGTCCGGCAGAATCCGTGATCTTGAATTCAGCACCTTCCAGCACCTTATTTTTATCGTCATGATCCACTTTTGTCAGTGTGACATCACCAGGCGTCAGTGTATTCTCCGCACTGATTTCGACTGGTTTTATGTCGGTATTTGTGATCTTGAATGATATTGGCGTTTGATCCAAACTGTAAAGTTCAGGCGCTTTTGTTTCGATAAATTGATATTCGCCCGCTTTCAGTCCCCGTACAATAATTTGTCCGTGCTCATCTGTCGTCAGACCCTCTGTCAGTACTTTGCCGTTTGCATCTGTCAGATTAAACTTCGCACCTTGCAGGACTTTCCGTTTGTCACCTTGATCCAATTTTGTGAGAACAACGCTGTTCTTGATGTTAACTGCAGTCAGGGCAGCCTGATTCGGTTTTCCGCTGTTCTCAGCCTTAATCGTAAACGGCACAGGGGTTGTTGACAGCAGATAACCATCCGGCGCTTTTGTTTCAACAAATTGATAGTTTCCGGGCGCCAAACCGCCGGCGTCAATTTTGCCGCCTTCTTTTGTCATCAGATCGTCTCTTACGGTTTTTCCATCACTGTCAATGATTTTAAATTCTGCACCGTCTAAAACGTTTCCGTCTTGATCCTTCTTGATCAGCTGGACAGAGCCTTTATAGTTGACTGCCGTTCCTGCGTCAGTTGACTCCGGCTTTCCTTCCGCTGTTTCTGAGATGGTAAACTCTTTTTTCTCCGTATTTAACACATAACCGTCGGGTGCTTTCGTTTCAATGAAGGCGTAATGACCCGGTGTAAGACCGGATGTTTCTACTTTTCCGTCCTTATCTGAAACCAGATCTTCTTTAACCGTTTTTCCATCACGGTCGACGATTTTGAAGACTGCACCTTCAAGCTTCTTGCCTTCCGCATCTTCCTTCGTCAGCCGGACAGAGCCTTTATAGTTGACTGCCGTTCCTGCGTCAGTTGACTCCGGCTTTCCTTCCGCCGATTCTGAGATGGTAAACTCCACTTTCTCCGTATTTAACACATAACCGTTGGGCGCTTTCGTTTCGATGAAGGCGTAATGACCGGGTGCAAGGCCGGATGTTTTTACTTTTCCGTCCTTATCTGAAACCAGATCTTCTTTAACCGTTTTACCATCACTGTCGATGATTTTGAAAACTGCACCTTCAAGGTTTCGGCCTTCCGCACCTTCCTTCGTCAGCCGGACAGAGCCTTTATAGTTGACGGCCGTTCCTGCGTCAGTTGACTCCGGCTTTCCTTCCGCCGATTCTGAGATGGTAAACTCCACTTTCTCCGTATTTAAC
>NZ_JBYTDS010000013.1:1493-13778 GCF_058791615.1 Bacillus sp. EB106-06-01-XG163 | reverse complement strand
ACATATAGCCGTCAGGCGCTTTCGTTTCGATGAAGGCGTAATGACCGGGTGCAAGGCCGGATGTTTCTACTTTTCCGTCCTTATCTGAAACCAGATCTTTCTGAACCGTTTTTCCATCACGGTCGACGATTTTGAAAACTGCGCCTTCAAGATTCCCGCCGTCTGCATCTTTCTTCGTTAAAGCGGCTTTTCCTTTGTAATTCACCATTGATCCCAATTCAACATCAGGTACTTGATTCTTTTCGTTCTTTGCGATTGAGAAGTGAATGGCTTTTGTGTTTACGATAAACCCTGATGGGGCTTTCGTCTCCATCAGCCGATAGTATCCGGCGGGCAAACCGTTGATCTCAACTTTCCCATTTTTATCGCTTTCAATATTATTTTTTATCAGAGTATAGGTGCCGTCGCTTAATTTTTTCTCAAGCTTAAATACAGCACCGGCCAAAGGATTATTGTTTTCGTCTTTTTTGATAAGCGTCACCTTATTTTTTTGATTTATGACTTTATAGAGTGCTCCTGCTGCGGAGGATTTGCCGTCAATCGTAACGGAGACCCCGTTTACATAAGCATCGCTGATGGTGTAGCCGTCCGGAGCTTTTATTTCTTTCAGTACATAGGTTCCGTAACGGATATTCCCAAACGTAAGTTTACCGGCATCGTCTGTTGTGCCCGTACGCAGCAGCTGCTTGCCGTCTTTAGACCATAATTGAAAGCCGGCTCCTGAAAGAGATGTTCCGTCTGATCCTGTTTTAGATATCGTCAGGCTTCCCTTCTCTCCTGATCCTGAGCCGCCGCCGCTTGAAATGGCGACAAACACTGAGCTGTTGTTCTCTTGGGTCTGCTCCTCAACATTTGTCCCTGATATCGACACTTTGTTGCTGACCTGACCGCTGCTGCCGGAAATATTAATGAGAGAACGATATTGTATGACATACGCGCGGTCGATTTGTTTATAGCCGCCTGTAAAGGTAAGGACAAATGATTGTTCGCCGGTGGCATTGTCAGTTTTTATATCTAGTTTATAGTCCTTATCTTTTTCAAGCTGCACATCACCCGGAATAAGGTTTCCGCTGCTGTCTTTCATAACGCCGTTCTCATTATATTTTGCTTGAAATACTTTAAAAGAATCTTCATCTATTATTTGATTCTCATCCGGGGTGTCTTTGACTTTTACGTCATCCAGTGTCGATTGGCTGGCATTGACATTGATGTTCCAATCGATATTGTTTCCGTTTTGTTTGCCGCCTTTAGAAATCAGGTTTCCTCCGTTTGCGATGGAAACTGAACCCGTCAGCGTTCGGTCTGCATGGTCATTATTAAAGTACTCTGCTTTGTTTGTGTATTGACTCTGTTTAATGACCTGGCCTTTTAATGACGTTTTAAATTCAATCAGGTATGGTAAAGCGTCATCTGTTTTGAGACGTACGATTAACGTATTTTTGTTGCCGTCTGACGGCTCCTCTATTTCATATTTTGAAGGATCCAGCGCCTCCCCTTCAGTGATGGAGCCGTTTTTGCTGATGGTATACGTTTTAACAGCAACCGACCCATGCAAAAATTGCTGACCATCTGTGATCGTATCTTTTATATAAGGATTTTTTGAAGGTTCGCCATTGTAATTAATGCCGACTTTCCATGTGATTTCTTTTGAAACGGCGTTGTATGAGCCGTTTTTGAATCCGTTATGGGACGTCTGATTGTTCGGTGTGAAGCCGCTCGATTCCTTATTTGTGCGTTTGCCGCCGTTTTTATCCGTCCATGTCGACTCCGCCGTATTCTTAATGGGTTCGTTTGAAAAGTCAGCGTTGAATTTTGTCTTATACGTGATCTTAAACTGACTGTTTGTTTCTGCATAATCCCCGATCAATGCTATTGTAAAGCCTTGATTTCCGGGTTTTTTTGTTAATATATAGTCTGTTCCTTCTTTCAGCGTTTTGTTATCAGTCGTGTCTTGCATGTGAAATGAATCGTCAATGAGCGCCAGGCCTCCGCTGGTGAATTGATCATCCAGCGTCCAGTCTTTCATTGTGTAACCGTTTTTATTAACTGTGATTGTCCAATCAACCGTCTTCTTCTCATAGTCTGCATTTGAATAATTTTTGATCAGATTCTGCTGAATGGCGGTTCCCGGAGTTTCCTTTGATTCCCCTGTATCTGTCATTGCTGTATTGGTGTATTTGACAGGACTGTCAATAATGACCCCATCGTTGACTTGAGATTGATAAATGATCTTATATGCTCCTGTGACAGTTTGCTTGAATTTTATTTCAAAGCCGTTCCCGTTATCAGTCAGCGTATAATCCTCACCCTCTTTTAATGGGGCGCCCTCTTGTTCACTGCCGTTCTGGCTGAATGTAATCGGAAGGACTTTCAATGAACCGGGAACAAGATGCAGATCGTCTGATCCGAACGTATCCTTGATGCCGGCTTTGGATTGATCAATCTTTTTCTCACCGTAGTTGTACATAACAGCCCAGCTGAACGTTTGGGATTCTCCTTTATAACCTGTCGAAGATTTTTCTATCATTTTTCCGTAACCCGCTGTTACGGAAGCTTCCGCAGAAATTGGCTCCGCATTGTCTCCGCTGAATGCCGCCTTGTTTGTCAGCGTGATGTTTCCGCCTTTACCCGGCTTTGCCTCATCTTTAATTTCCGTGTCATATATGAGCCGGTAGGCTGAATCGATCGTCCCGGCGAAGGTGACATTACCGTTTTCGCCAACGGTATAACCTGAAGTTATCTCATTTCCCTGACTCACCGAGCCGTCAATATTCACATCAAGTTCATACACTTTCACAGAGCGGAAAGTCAATTCGTCCGGAAGGCTTTCAGTCAATTTCGCATTTTTAACTTCTTCTTCCTTTTTATTAAGATCAACCGTCCACGTTACCTTTCCGGGATTAATACCTTTATCCAATGACCCTGATTTCTCAATGGTTTTATTGACATTCGGTTTAAAATAAACCGTTACGTCCGGCGTATCAGAGTTAACCGGAAACTTAATCTTTTGTGTGGTTGATCCTTTTATTTCTTTCTGATTGAATTGGGTGTTTACATACAATGACCCCTTGACGTTAGTATCTTCTTTTACCTCGCCGTTAAACGTCATGATGACATGGCCGCTCGTATTAATGGAAAAAGTTCCGTACGTACTATCGCCGTCGGTCAATGGCTGGTTCGTAATGTCATTATGCATGATAAATTCTTTAGGCAGATCAAATTCATATCGATCACCGTCGTTTATTGTTTTCCCCAGCTCATTCGGAATCGCCCATTGAATGGTGATATTTGCCGGAGAGTTCGTATTCGCAGGGTTGTTTTTGTCATATGGTTTTCCTTTTTCATCCGTCAATTTCACATCAGTTAAAATATTTTGCGTAATCCGGCTTCCGCCTGATTGAAGGCTTTTAGCGGCAGATTTGCTTGAAACCGCCATTTTTGATTGACTGCGTTTAGCAGAAGGTTTTGATTTCGTTTTCTGTTCTGCTTTATCACCGCCGTCCGCAGATGCTGATTTTTTCTCTGTCTTTTCCTGAGGTTCAGCAGGTGTTGAAGAGGTGTTTTTTTCTGTTTCGGAATCCGTTGTTCCGTCTTTCTTCACAGGTATTAACACCTGCTGGGTCTTGCCGGCATCCAGTTGAAAAAGAGCTTTTGCCATTTTCGTCTCATCTGTTATGTCGGGAGTAAACTTCGCCGACAGTGTAATGGAGCCTTTGGCATCCCCGGCATCTGCTTCAGCATCGTTCACTTTCACTTCCAGCGTGCTGCTGTCTGCTTCAGCTTTATATATACCGATCACCCGATCAGCTGATGTCAGCTCACCTTCGGCATCGTTATCTAATGTAAAACTTTCCGGAATCTTTAAGGTGATATTCCGGTCACTTGCATCTTCCTTGTTTTTTAGTGACCATTCGTATGTCAGTGTCACTTTATCTCCCGGTGCTAAAGCGGGCTCACTCCCTTTTGACCCGTCAACAGTCTGCTGTCTGCCGTCTTTGACTGCAACTGAATCAAAGAACCCGCTCTCGCTTTGTTGTGATCCGGAAGCGGCTGCGATCGGAGTAAAGCTGACAACTTGGCTGAAGATGAAAAACAGCGTAAAGCATGAAATTAATGCCGCCCTCAGCCTTTTGCTTTTTTTCGGGCTGAACGAAAAGTTCCTCACTCCCAATGTCTTATTCCTCCCCTTTTATATAGACTTACGTTCGAACAAGCCGGTAAGCATGGGATTCTCCTTATCCGAACCAAACTACATTGTATGAAATCGGCCTATACAAATTCTGTACATGGGATTATTTCAGAAATAACGCACAAAAAAAGACCGGCATCAGCCGGTCCGGTCATTCAATCGTCAATTGATTTTATCCTTCAATTGTTTATAGCGTTCGTATTCCTTTATCGCCTCTTCTACCTTTCCCAGTTTATTAAATAACTGCAGTTTGTATTGTATAATTTTATCGTCACCGGGCTCTATTTTCTCAACCTGCAGGCAAACATCCATCGCTTGATGATCGTTCTTCTCTTGGATGAGAAAACCAATCAGTTCGTACGCTTTGCTGAGCCACAGATGGGCCAGACGCGCTTTTTCCGGCTCCGCCCACAGATAGCCATTCTCCATGAGATAATGGTTCTCATATGACATGACAATGTCCAGGTGCCGGGTTAGTGCAGCTGCGCTGACCGGAGGAGCCTCTTTTAATGTTTTTTCCCATTCAACTGTATCAACCTTTACTCCGGAAAGCCGGAGAATGTATCCTATATCGGTATTTTCTATTGATTGGCTGAAGGGCAGCTGACCGATTAATTTCCGTATTTGATATATTGTCGAATAGAGCTGGGTGCTTGCTTTTGATACATCATAAGCAGGCCAAAACATCTCCATCAGCATGTCTTTACTGACCGTACGCCCTTGATTAAGAAGTAAAAATGCATACAGTTCACGGGCTTTGGATGTTCTCCACTTGACTGTTATGTATGTTTTGACACCATTTACCGATTGATAAAAGTCCAGGTTCCCAAAACATTGTATAACATAATCCGTCCCGGTATTCTCGTCTGCCGACCTGAGTTTTTTATTCATTCGGATTCGCTCAACAGTTGTCAGCAGCCGGGCATGGTCAACCGGTTTTAAAAGATAATCGACAGCATTTAATTCAAACGCTTTGATCGCGAATTCATTATAAGCGGTGATAAAAACAACTTGGATATTTTCATTGACCTCCTGAATCGATTCAGCAAGCTCAATACCGTTTATCCCGGGCATTTCAATGTCAAGAAACACCGCATCAGCTGCTGAAAGCTCCGAATGCTCCAGAACTTCCGCCGGATCTTGAAACGTTATAATAGATTGAAATGCGTTTGTCCGCTCAAGCATACGATTAAAATGAAGCAATGCCAGTTCCTCATCATCCACAATTAACGCTTTCAAACCGCATCCCACCCGTCAATATAGATATATCTGAAAATAATTTCAATTATACCATGCCTAATGCCCTATATAGTTGGATTCTTTTTCTTTCTCTTGTTGTATCATAACGTTTGTGATTACAATATTTATACATTACATAGGATAATAGAATGCCCCTGAATGGGATAAAGGAGTAATGATGTGAAAGAAAAATTTATTTCGATTTCGATTATTTGCGGCTACGCTGCTTTCTTTATGCTTTTTATGGTCCTGAATCATTTTTCAGGATCATCCCTCCCTCAAGCGGAACAGGGCGTGATCAATCTGGAAAAGTGGGATTTTCAAAAGGATGGAAATGTCCAGCTGAACGGGAAATGGATTCTATATCCAAATCAGATGCTGTCACCGCAGGCGCTTCATTCAGCAAAAGGAAAAAACCCCGTACTCGTTGATGTCCCCGTCAATGTGAAGCTGTTCGGCAAAACGGCCGATGTGGATTACGGGACGTACAAACTGACAATCCGATCAAATGAAGACAATCAGGTTTTGGGGATCAGCACATCTTATATCTACAGTTCAAACCGCCTTTATCTTAATGGGAAATTAATCGGACAGAGCGGCAATCCTACAGAAAAAGCTGATTTTAAGGCGCAGAACAAACCGTACAGCAGCTTTTTCAGGCTTCACAAGGGTGACAATGAACTTGTCCTGCATTTTTCGAATTTCGGAAAAGTTCCCGGCTGGGGGATCGCAAAACCGATAACGTTTGGGACTCAGGAACAAATTATACGCGAGAATCAAATTTCCTTTTTTAATGATTCCATTATGATTACGGCTTTTTTCATTACCGGTTTATATTTTCTCGGCTTTTTTTTGCAACGGACAAAGGATAAACATTTATTGTTCTTTTCCGTGATGTGTCTGCTTTTTTCTGCCATTATTCTTATGATCGGGAAAGAAAGAATTATCTTTCTCCTCTTTCCGTCTATTTCATTTTCATTGCTGAATTCCTTGCGTATCATCTCAACCGTGCTTGTCAGCATGGCGGTTTTTCTTTATCTCTTTTATGCATACAGAGAAATTGTTTCAAAAACGACGATCACCTTTTTAACCGCTTTATCCGGGATTATCTTGATCACTGATTTTATGTCCGGAAGTTTCATTGACCATCTCTCATACATTTTACATTCTGTGCTTGCCGTTACGACTCTGTTTTATATTACATATATTTTTACGATTGCCGCCATAAGAAAAATAAAAGGAAGCACGTACCTTACACTCGCATCCGTCTCGATGAGCGCTTTTGTGATTCTTACTACCATTTCAGCTTACAGCGGCAAAACGGCTTTTTCTTTTAATTCGCTCTATTCATTGCCGACAGTCATCGCTTTATTGGCGGTGGTTCTTCTGATGGCGCAGCAATTCGCCGGAGCTTTCCGGGACAATGAAGTCCTCTCACGGAAATTAGTCAAAATCGACCAACTGAAAGATGAATTTATCGCCAAAACTTCACACGAATTCAAGACGCCGCTGAACAGCATTATTAATATATGCCAAACCCTTGTAGCCGGCAGAAAAAAGAAGACGATAGAGGAAGAGAAAGAAAATATGCAGCTGATCATCCGTATGGGCTACAGACTTTCTGATCTCGTAAATGATATTCTTGACTTGGAAAAAATGAAGCAGGGTATGCTGCAGATTCGTCCGGTTCCCGTCGATGTGCGTGCCGTCATATGCAGTGAGATGAACTTCTACCGGCTTTTATCCAAACATAAAAAACTTGCCATTCTTAATCATGTGCCGGACGGCCTCCCTTTGGTGCTTGCAGATGAAAACCGATTCCGGCAAATCTTAACCAATCTTGTTGAAAACGCAATCAAGTACACATCCGAGGGGAACATTATTCTTTCTGCTGAAAGCCTGAATGACAAAATGATTCAAATCACGGTGGCCGATACCGGCAGCGGCATTCCTGAGGCTGATCTTGAAACCATTTTTGATTCTTTTCAGCAAGCGGGAGGGACGGAAGAAGGTGGAACGGGTTTAGGTTTAAGTATTGTGAAACAGCTCGTCAAGCTCCAAAACGGGGACATCTGGGCGGAGTCAGCGGCGGCGCAAGGATCAGCCTTTCATTTTACGTTACCCGCCGCTCAAATTGATTCTTTACCGGAAGCAAAGACCGAACTTCCTGAATCACATCCCGGGCAGAGAATGTCGGATATTTCGCTGGTCACGCCTTATTACTCAGAAAAAATCGATGCTCCGACGATTCTGATCGTCGACGATAACATCGAGAGTTTAAAAATTTTAACTGATATGCTGGAAGGTGTTCCTTATAACGTAATCGCAGTAAAAAGCGGAAAAGAGGCGCTTCAAGCTGTCTCTTCCTCGAAGCTTGACTTGGTCATATTAGACTTGATGATGCCCGACATGACGGGTTTTGAAGTCTGCACAAACATCCGCGAAAGATTCAGCATGGTCGATCTGCCGGTTCTTATCGTTACGGCAGCCATTATCAGCCATGACAAATACAAGGCGTTTCATGCCGGAGCAAACGACATCTTACAAAAGCCTTATCATTACTCTGAATTCACCGCGCGTATTAAAAATTTAATTTTGATGAAGCATACGGCTCACCAAGCCACAAATTTAGAAATGGCATTTCTTCAGTCGCAGATTAAGCCTCATTTTCTTTACAACGTATTAAATACGATCATCGCGCTCAGCCATTTGGATATTGAAAAAGCACGGGAAACCACTGCTGCATTTACAAACTATTTAAGGATGAGTTTTGATTTTCAAAACACTTCGGACATCAGCTCATTCAGAAACGAACTTTCTATCATTACGTCATATCTTTCTATAGAAAAAACACGCTTCGGCAAACGGCTTGATATCCTTTTTGATATTGAACAGGACATTGACTTCCCCCTTCCGCCTTTAATGATACAGCCATTGGTGGAAAACGCCGTTCATCACGGGATCAGTAAGAAAAGAGGCGGCGGACGGATAAAGCTGACAGCGAAAAAACAAGGCGAAAACACGTATTTTATCAAAGTGGAGGATAATGGAACCGGCATCATGCCGGGCATACAGAAAGATATTTTGTCTTCTGATGTTAATCGCAGTGTCGGCCTGAAAAATATCAATCGGCGGCTGAAGCATTTTTGCGGAAGTGAATTGACGATCACCAGCACCCCGGATGAGGGCACCGCTGTTTCGATGATGATTCACACTGCCGGCACAACGGATGATTCGAACTCACTAAAAACGTCTTCATTAAGATACTGATTAACTTCAGAAGGCTTGTAAATACTTCTGCCGGCTGTCGGGGAATTCCCGTCAGCCTTTATTTACCCAAAAAGACGTAAAAACAAAAAAGCTTGAAGAAAAAGTGATATCTTCTCCAAGCTTAGATGATCCGCACCAGTCTGGCCGTTTTCACTTAAGAAATCGTAACTCCCGCGCTTGCATATCCCGCCACTGTATTAATAAGCGAAAGGCCTGTCGCAGTGGCGGAGAATACCATTAACAGCCGGGTTTGAGGAGTTACCGCAATGTTCAGCCCTGTCATGATTCCGTTGCTGATGCTGCCGATTGACAATATGCCGGTGAGGGGAGGAGCTAAAGTGACGGATGCTCCGGGGATCGGCGTGAACGTATTGTTCGGCACTGTGGAACTGTATAATTGTGCGGTTATCGTAACAGTCGAGCCGACAAGCGACAATGCTGCGGTTGTACTGAAATAGGCGGCAATTGATGTAATGGTTCCGCTTCTCGGAGCCGAAAAAGCAAAGTTCAGCAGAGTCCCTCCGGCTCCGGTAAGATCAATTGCACCTCCCCCTCCGACACTGACGCCCGTCACAGAATTGCCGAACCCGACAAGGCTCACCGTTCCGATTAATCCGCCGGCAATGGTCGTCACGGCAGTTGGGAGACCAGAAGCAAAAGGAATGATTGCGCCTGCTCCTGTTGCGCCTGTTACTCCCGTGGCCCCGGTTACTCCCGTTACTCCGGTGGCGCCGGTTATTCCGGTTGTTCCCGTTACCCCAGTTGCACCTGTGGCTCCCGTTACTCCGGTTGCACCCGTTATTCCGGTAGATCCAGTATCTCCGGTTGCTCCGGTCGAGCCTGTTACTCCGGTCGCTCCTGTTACTCCGGTGGCTCCTGTTACTCCAGTTGATCCCGTTACTCCGGTTACTCCGGTTACTCCTGTTACTCCGGTCGCTCCGGTTACTCCGGTTACTCCGGTGGCTCCCGTTATTCCTGTCGCTCCTGTTGCTCCGGTTATTCCAGTGGCTCCGGTGATCCCGGTTGCTCCTGTTGATCCCGTTACCCCGGTTGCTCCTGTTACTCCGGTGGCTCCAGTATCTCCAGTTGATCCCGTTATTCCTGTCGCTCCGGTGATCCCGGTTGCTCCTGTTATTCCTGTCGCTCCCGTTATCCCTGTTACTCCTGTTGATCCCGTTATCCCTGTTACTCCTGTTGATCCCGTTATCCCGGTTGCTCCTGTTGATCCCGTTATCCCGGTTGCTCCTGTTACTCCGGTAGCTCCTGTTACTCCCGTGGCTCCCGTTATCCCGGTGGCTCCCGTTACTCCTGTTACTCCCGTGGCTCCCATTACTCCGGTGGCGCCGATTTCTCCGGTCGAGCCCGTTACTCCTGTTGCTCCTGTTGCTCCGGTGGCGCCGGTGGCTCCTGTTATCCCAGTTGCTCCAGTATCCCCGGTTACTCCAGTCGCTCCGGTTACTCCAATCGCTCCGGTTATGCCTGTTACCCCGGTTGCCCCCGTTACCCCGGTTGCACCTGTTATTCCTGTCGCTCCCGTTACTCCGGTCGTGCCCGTTATCCCGGTAGCGCCTGTTACTCCGGTGGCGCCTGTTACTCCGGTGGCTCCCGTTACTCCGGTAGATCCAGTATCTCCGGTGGCTCCTGTTACTCCGGTCGCTCCAGTATCTCCGGTTACTCCCGTTATCCCTGTCGCTCCGATTACCCCGGTCGCTCCAGTTGCCCCGGTCGCTCCGGTGACGCCGGTGATCCCGGTTGCTCCCGTTTCTCCTGTTGCTCCAGTAGCTCCAGTTGATCCCGTTACTCCGGTAGCGCCTGTTCCCCCGGTTGCTCCCGTTATCCCAGTTGCTCCGGTGGCGCCTGTTACTCCGGTGGCTCCCGTTACTCCGGTAGCGCCTGTTACTCCGGTTACTCCCGTTACTCCGGTGGCTCCGGTTATTCCTGTCGCTCCGGTTACTCCTGTTGCTCCGGTGGCTCCCGTTATCCCAGTTGCTCCGGTGGCGCCTGTTACTCCGGTGGCTCCCGTTACTCCGGTAGCGCCTGTTACTCCGGTTACTCCCGTTACTCCGGTGGCTCCGGTTATTCCTGTCGCTCCGGTTACTCCTGTTGCTCCGGTGGCTCCCGTTATCCCAGTTGCTCCGGTCAGCCCCGTTGCCCCGGTGAAGCCCGTTGCCCCAGTCAGTCCCGTTTCTCCTGTTGACCCAGTAATTCCAGTCGCTCCGGTTACTCCCGTGGCGCCCGTTATCCCAGTTGCTCCGGTTACACCGGTTACTCCAGTCGTTCCGGTTACACCGGTATCTCCTGTCGAGCCCGTTATTCCCGTGGCTCCGGTTGCTCCCGTTAATCCGGTTGGCCCGGTTGCACCTGTTATTCCGGTGGCTCCAGTATCTCCGGTCGAACCCGTTACTCCCGTAGCGCCTGTTACTCCCGTCGAGCCCGTTACTCCTGTTGCTCCGGTGGCGCCCGTTATCCCAGTTGCTCCGGTTACACCGGTTGCCCCTGTTACCCCGGTGGCGCCGGTATCTCCGGTTACTCCTGTTATTCCGGTGGCTCCGGTGATCCCAGTCGATCCCGTTGCTCCGGTCAGCCCCGTTGCCCCGGTGAACCCAGTTGCCCCAGTCAGCCCCGTTGCCCCGGTGAACCCAGTTGCCCCAGTCAGCCCCGTTGCCCCGGTGAAGCCCGTTGCTCCAGTCGCTCCTCTTACATGAAAATGATTTGGATGACAGCACGGACACCATCTTTCATGACAGCAAGAGTTTTCGCAACAGCACCCTTCACAGCAATGTGCCCGATTATGATAACTGCGCCTTTGATTTCTTCTTTTATGTTGAGAATGACAGCAACACTCATTACAATGCCGGCAGTCGCAATCCCAAGAGTCGTATCTGTTATACCAAGTATCTCCTTTTCTCATTACACCACCTCTATTTTCATAATATTTCCACAAATAAAAAAGGTGTGGCAAAACCCCACTTCTATTGGGCACATTTTCAAATGTTCTTAAGGCTGCATCATGCACAGCTTTTAGAGAAAAAAGACCTAACTGTGCATAAGTCAGGTCTTTCATCTTTAAAATATCAGTCTGCTGTTGTCATTATGTTGTCGGGAAACGAATGCTGTTAAAATCGATATTGAGAGCTGTCGCTGTTGTTATATTATTAGCAGTTGTAAAAATAACTCTCAGCTGGTACGTGTTCGTTCCCGCGGTCGGCGCTGTATCCACTGTAGTATCAGCTACTGCAAACCGTTGAGTAGTTGCGCTAATAATAGACCTTGACAAAAGTCTTGTATGAATCTGTACTGCTCCCCTATATAATCTTATTTCAAAGACAAAGTTTGAATTGGCTGTAGATGTTACATCGACGCTGACTGAATAATCAAACTTTACATTCTGCAAAGTATTAACTGGAATTTCCAGTTCAGCAACAGGAACTTCTGTATTTAACGGCGGGTAAACAGTGAGCGGCCCGTTGGTTCTTGTGAAGAGCAAGGTCGGTGCACTAGCAGTTGGGCCTGTTGGGCCTGTTATTCCTGTCGCTCCCGTTGGTCCCGTTGTCCCGGTTACTCCGGTCGCTCCGGTTGATCCTGTG